>NZ_JARAUO010000069.1:0-27084 GCF_033792105.1 Streptomyces sp. WI03-4A | reverse complement strand
GGTTACATTCCGAACCCGGAAGCTAAGCCTCACAGCGCCGATGGTACTGCAGGGGGGACCCTGTGGGAGAGTAGGACACCGCCGAACAAATTTTGAGAAGACCCCCGCATCGAAAGATGCGGGGGTTTTCTGCGTTTAGGGTCTAGGTATGCGCTATGACCTGATCATCTTCGACAACGACGGTGTGCTCGTGGACAGTGAGCCGATCTCCAATCGGCACCTGGCCGCCTATCTGACCGAGCTGGGGCACCCCACGTCGTACGAGGACTCCATCCGGGACTACATGGGATCGGCGATGCACCGCATCCACGACCTGGTGCTGGAGCGGACGGGCCGACGGCTGCCGGACGACTTCGACGACGTCTTCCACGCGCGGGTGTTCGCCGCCTTCGAGCGGGAGCTGAAGCCCGTGCCCGGCGCCGGCGGGGTGCTGGAGAAGCTGACCGCCGACGGAGTGCCCTTCTGCGTCGCCTCCTCCGGGAGCCATGAGCGGATCAGGGTGGGGCACCGTGCGACCGGACTCGACCGGTGGTTCGACGAGCGGCGCGTCTTCAGCTCGCAGGACGTGGGGCGGGGCAAGCCGGCGCCGGATCTCTTCCTGTACGCCGCCGAGCGGATGGGTGTCGCGCCCGAGCGGTGCCTGGTCGTGGAGGACTCCCCGCTGGGCGTGCAGGCCGCCGTGGCGGCCGGGATGGACGTGTACGGGTTCACCGCCATGACGCCGGCGGAGAAGCTCGCGCAGGCGAACCAACTGTTCTCCACCATGGGCGAGTTGGCTGACCTGCTGGTGTGACCCGGGCCAGTGTCCCGGTGCTGACATTTGTCACGCGGACTTCCGGACGTTCGTTTCTACTGGCGGACCCCACCCGGCGGCGAAGCTGTGAGCATGACGACGAACACGGGTTCCCAGGGCCAGAGCACGATGCAGAACTTCGCGCCGCTGATCGTGGACGTGGCGGTGCCCCTCGCTTCGTACTACCTGTTCAAGGACGGCTTCGGGATGAGCACCTTCGCGGCGCTCGCCTGGAGCAGCGTCGTACCCGCGCTGCGGACCGTGTGGAGCGTGCTGAAGGAGCGGAGGGCCAACGCACTGGCCGGGCTCATCCTCGTCGTCAACGTCGTGTCCCTGGTGCTCAGCTTCGTCTCCGGTGACCCGCGGCTGATGCTGGCGAAGGACAGCGGGGTCAGCAGCACCGTCGCGATCGGCATCCTGGTCTCGGTCGTTCTCGGCAGGCCCATGATGACCGCCGGTCTCAAGCCCTTCCTGGTGAAGGGCGACGCGGTCAGGGAGGCCGCCTGGGAGCGGCTCGTGTCGGGCGCCTCGGCCGCCTCGGCGGACTTCCGGCGCCGGGAGCGCGCGTTCTCCGTGGTGTGGGGTGTGGTGCTGCTCGCCGAGTGCGTGGCACGGGCCGTGGGCGCGTACACCGTCCCCGTGGACACCATGGTCTGGCTCGGCGGAGTCGTCCTGGCCGTCGCGGTGCTGATCGGCATCGTGGTAGGCGGCGCCCTCGGGGCCGGGCCGATGGAGGCCATGCTCTCCCACGAGACGAAGCGGTCCGAGGCCGCGAGCGCCGAGGTCGCCGTCGCCGCGTGACCCGGGCCGAAGCTGAAGGAAATTCATCTTTGGCCGGATCTACCCACAGGTAGCCAGGGGCCCTACGCTCGCCGCCATGACAGATGTGCTGCGGCGCGGCAGGGCCTCGCTGGCGTTCAGCTTCTTCGCGCAGGGCGCCACCTTCGCGCTGCTGGTGACGCGCATCCCGGCGATCCAGGACCGGTACGGCATCTCCGACGGGCTGCTGCCGGTCTTCCTGGCCGCCGTGCCGATCCTCGCGGGGGTCGGAAGTGTGACGACCGAGCAGCTGGTGAAGCGGGTCCGGCCGAGCCGGCTGCTGCGCTGGTCCCAGCCGGTGGTGCTGCTGGCGCTGCTCGGGGTCGGGGCCGGCGGCAGCGGGGTGATGGCGGAGCTGGGCCTTGCCCTGGCGGCGTTCGGGCTCGCCGTCGGCGCGCTGGACGCCTCGATGAACATGCTCGGGGTCAGTCTCCAGCGGACGTACGGGCGCAGCATCATGCTGAGCTTCCACGCCGCCTACAGCCTGGGCGGCATCGTGGGCGCCTCGCTCGCGTGGGCCGGGGCGCACTGGCAGCTCGCGCTGTGGGTGTCGTACCTGCCGGTGGTGGCCGTGCTGTTGCCGGCGACGCTGGTGGGGAGCCGGTGGTACGTCGACGGGGAGGCGGGGGCCGTCCAGGAGGAGGCCGGCGCGGGCGGGGGCGGTGGCGCCGTCGTCTTCAAGCTGCTGCTGCCACTGTGCCTGGTGATGACCTTCGCCTACATCGGGGACTCGACGGTCTCCAACTGGAGCGCCAAGTACCTGAAGGACGTGCTGGGCAGTTCCGAGCAGCTCGCGACGGTGCCGTACAACGTGTACATGGTGACCACGCTGGTGGGCCGGGCCATCGGGGACTTCGGGGTGCGGCGGTTCGGGGCGGCCGCGGTCGTGCGGATCGGGGCGCTGGTGGCGGCCGGGGGCTTCGCGGTGGTGTCCGTGGCTCCGGACGCCTGGGTCGGCATGCTCGGGTTCACCCTGCTGGGCCTGGGGCTGTGCGTCCTGGTGCCGCAGACCTTCGCGGCGGCGGGGCGGCTGTTCCCGGGGGCCTCGGACGCGGCGATAGCCCGGCTCAACATCTTCAACTACGTGGGCTTTCTCATCGGTTCGCCGTTGGTGGGGGCGCTCGGGGACACCTGGAGCTACCGGGGCGCCATGCTGGTGCCGATGGTGTTGGTGCTGGTGACGTTGGGGTACGCCAGATCGTTCGCGGCTCAACCGGACCGATACGGTGGCGGGCATGAGCGGCCGCGCACAGCTGATGTGGGACGAGGCAGTAACGGGCTATGACTTCGGCCCGGACCATCCGATGGATCCGGTCCGGCTGGAGCTGACCCGGAAGCTGGTGGACGCCTTCGGGCTCGACCGGCAGATGACGGTGGTCGCGGCGAAGCCGGCCGGCGAGTCGACGCTGCGCCTGGTCCACCGGCAGGACTACATCGACGCCGTGAAGGCCGCCTCGGCCGATCCGGGGGCGGCCGACGGTTCGTACGGGCTCGGGACGCTGGACGATCCCGCGTTCGCCGGGATGCACGAGGTGTCGGCGCTGATCGCCGGGCAGTCGGTGGGGGCGGCGGAGGCGGTGTGGCGGGGCGACGCCGAGCACGCGGTGAACTTCGCGGGCGGCCTGCACCACGCGATGCCCGGCGGTGCCTCCGGGTTCTGCGTCTACAACGACGCCGCCCTGGCCATCGCGCGGCTGCTCGAACTGGGCGCGGAACGGGTCGCGTACGTGGACGTCGACGTGCACCACGGGGACGGGGTGCAGGCGGCGTTCTGGGAGGACCCGCGGGTCCTGACGATCTCGCTGCACGAGCATCCGAGCACGCTGTTCCCGCAGACCGGATGGCCGCAGGAGACCGGGGCCGGGGCGGGCGAGGGCGCGGCCGTGAACGTGGCGCTGCCGGCCGGGACCGGGGACGCCGGGTGGCTGCGGGCGTTCCACGCGGTGGTGCCGGAACTGCTCGCCGACTTCCGGCCGCAGGTGCTGGTGACGCAGCACGGGGCGGACACCCACTTCGAGGACCCGCTCGCACACCTCGCCGTGTCGCTGGACGCGCAGCGGGCCGCGCAGGTGGCGTGCCACGAGTTGGCGCACGAGTACGCGGACGGCAGGTGGGTCGCGCTCGGCGGCGGCGGGTACGCCGTGGTCGAGGTGGTGCCGCGGTCGTGGACGCATCTGGTGGGGATCGCCGCGGGGCGTGAGGTCGCCCCGGAGACGGTGATTCCCGAGGGGTGGCGGCACGAGGTGTACGCGCGCACCCGGCAGTTGGGGCCGCTGCGGATGACGGACGGGCGGTGGCCGGTGTCGTTCGCGTCGTGGGACGCGGGGTACGACCCCGCCGACCGCCTGGACCAGGCGGTCCTGGCCACCCGGCGGGCCGCGTTCCCGCTGCGGGGGCTGCTGCCGTGAGGCACGGCTGCGCCGGGGCCGGCTGAGCGGGGCATGAACGGGACCGGCTGAGCGGGACCGGCGGGCCGGGGCGGGCAGGTCCCGGGCCGGGGGGAGTGCCGTTGGGCCAACCGTGCGATGTTCCGCCGATTCGCGCGCGGGGCCTTCCGTGATGGGCCAGCATCGCACCCGTGTTGACCGCCGATGCCCTCCGCGCGCATCTGCTGGCTGCCCGGCTCGCCGGTGAGGTGGCCACGTCACGGGAGACCAGTCTCCGCAGCTACCGGCTGTTCGCCGCCCGGGACCCCCGGGCGCTGATCGGGATCGACCCCGAACGGCACTGGGGGCAGCGGGAGCTGCTGTCGCTGATGGCGGCCAGGTGCGGGGTCTCGGCCGATCCGCGGCACACGACCGGACCGGACATGATCGACCCGGAGCGGACGCTGGCCGCGCTGGACGCGTTCGCGGAACGGATCGGGGCGGCGGCCCGGCGTGGGGCTCCCGTGCTGCTCGGGACCGGGCATCCGCATCGGCTGCTCGGTTTCTACGGTGGCCTGGCGGACGCGTTGTCGGCAGTGGGGTGTGAGGTACTCACCCCGGCGCAGGGTCGCTCTGTCGACATATTGACCCGGTTCGGTCTACGCACGTACGCACTGGACTACGTACGAGGTGTTGCCCTGGTGCGGGAACCGGAGGTCGGGCGCCCCGGTTGTGAGCCGGGAGCGCACTGCCATTCACCGCTCCCGGTTCGGGTCGCCCTGGCCGCCGCGGCCGAGGTCGGCGGGCCCCTGCCCGAGCTGGTCATCGGGGACCACGGCTGGGTCTGCGGCGCAGGTCAGCTGGGGTTCGAGGCGATCGGCCTGGCGGACACGGACGATCCCGCGCTGTTCGTGGGGGAGGCCGAGGGCGTCGTCTCCGTCGCCGTTCCGGTTGATGACGGAGTGCGGTCTGATCACTACCGGCCGCTCACCCGCTACGTAGTCAATAGGGCGTGTCTGTCACAGTAGGCCGCCGATGGGTGCACCTCTTCCCCACTCGCATCACCCGCCCCTAGTCTGGGGAGTGAGCACGCAACGACGAAGAGTCACCGGAAGGGGAAGCCGGTGGCCGTCGAGTGCGGAAGGTTCAGGTGTGTCATGGCTGCTGCAGGCGAAAGGCCTCTGAACGAGGTTCAGTTCCTTACCGTGGCGGAGGTCGCCTCGGTGATGCGAGTGTCGAAGATGACCGTGTACCGGCTGGTGCACAGCGGTCATCTGCCCGCGATCCGGGTGGGGCGGTCGTTCCGCGTCCCGGAGCAAGCGGTACACGAGTACCTCCGCGAGAGTTATGTGGGGGTGGAGACGGCCTGACGGCCTTCCGGGGAACCCCCGGAAGCCCCTCGATTACGACCTCAGCGCTCGGACGGGTAGGCTGGCCCCTCGTAGGTCGTATGGGCCCATGGCGCCCAAACACCGAGTGATGAGAAGTGAGCGAGGGTAGTCGTGGGCTCTGTTATCAAGAAGCGGCGCAAGCGGATGGCCAAGAAGAAGCACCGCAAGCTGCTCAAGCGCACGCGCGTTCAGCGCCGCAACAAGAAGTAAGCGGCGCCGCGAGAGCGTGTTCTGTGGCCCCCTGTCCATGCGGACGGGGGGCCACAGGCGTGTCCGGGCCCCCGCGCGGGGAGTTCTCGGCGAGGATCGGCATATTCCAACTGGTGAGTTTCCGTCACCTCGGGCAGCGGGCGGTCATCACAGCGCAACATCGACCCGCTAAGTTGGCCGCACACGGGGAACGCGGGTGGGACCAGGTTTCGCACCGGATCGAAGGAAGGCGCTGATCTTGGGGAAGGTCGTGCTCGTCACCGGAGTGGCCCGGCAGCTGGGTGGCCGGTTCGTGCGGCGCATCCAGCGTGACCCCGAGGTGGACCGGGTGATCGCCGTGGACGCGGTGCCGCCCGCGCACCATCTGGGCGGGGCCGACTTCATCCAGGCCGACATCCGGCAGCCCACCATCGCCCGGGTGCTCGCCGAGACGGCCGCCGACACGGTCGTCCACATGGACATCACGGGCACCGCGCTGGGCGGCGGCAGCCGGGCCACGGTCAAGGAGACCAACGTCATCGGCACCATGCAGCTGCTCGGCGCCTGCCAGAAGTCGCCGGCCGTGCAGCGGCTGGTGGTGAAGTCCAGTACCAACGTCTACGGATCCGCACCGCGGGATCCGGCCGTCTTCACCGAGACCACCCCGCCCAAGTCGCTGCCCAGCGGCGGGTTCGCGAAGGACGCGGTGGAGGTCGAGGGGTACGTGCGCGGCTTCGCCCGGCGGCGGCCCGACGTCGCGGTGTGCGTGCTGCGCTTCGCCAACATCCTGGGCCCCGCCGCGGACACCCCGCTCGCCTCGTACTTCGCGCTGCCCGTCCTGCCGACCGTGTTCGGCTACGACCCGCGGCTGCAGTTCGTGCACGAGGACGACGTCGTCGAGGTGCTGCGGATCGCCTCCCACGAGCCGCGCCGGGGCACCCTCAACAGCGGCACCTTCAACATCGCGGGCGACGGCGTGCTGCCGCTCTCGCAGTGCGCCCGACGCCTGGGCCGCCCCACGGTGCCGCTGCTGCTGCCCGCGGTCACCTGGGCCGGCTCACTCGTGCGTACGCTGGGAATGACGGACTTCTCGCCGGAGCAGATCCGGCTGCTCACGCACGGCCGGGTGGTGGCCACCGACCAGATGCGCGAGACGCTGGGATTCCAGCCGACCTACACGACGGCCCAGACGTTCGCGGACTTCGCACGCGGCCAGGGACCCGGGCTGCTGCCGCCGGAGGCCCTCGCGGGGGCCGTCGACCGGGTCGCCGCGCTCGCCGCGAGGGGCGGCGGGCACCACCCGACGCACAGCGCCAACTGAGGAGCGCAGCAACGATGGCGGACGCCAAGGTCATTCCGTTCGACGACGACCGGTCCCGCGGGAACGCCGGCCAGCGGCCGTCCCGGCGCCGCGGCGCGGGGAGCAGGCGCGGCGCGGCCGGTGAGCCCGCGCCGGTCCGCGAGGTCCAGCCGCTGCCCACCAGGACCGCTCCGCCGGAGGAGGTGCCCGGGACCGGCGAGGAGCAGCCGGCGGGCGGGCGGCACGGCGAGGGCGGTCTCGAGCGCCGGGTCGCCGCCGGTCTGTCGTTCCTGCGGCGCCGGCTCACCGGGGAGTACGAGGTCGACGACTTCGGCTACGACGAGGAGCTGACCGACCAGGTCCTGATGTCGCTGCTGCGGCCGGTGTACGAGAAGTACTTCCGGGTCGAGGTGAAGGGCATCGAGAACATCCCGGACAAGGGCGGGGCGCTGATCGTCGCCAACCACTCCGGGACGCTGCCGCTGGACGGGCTGATGATGCAGGTCGCCGTCCACGACCACCATCCGGCCGACCGGCACCTGCGGCTGCTCGCGGCCGACCTGGTCTTCGTACTGCCGGTGGTCAACGAGCTCGCCCGCAAGCTGGGGCACACGCTGGCCTGCGCCGAGGACGCCGAACGGCTGCTGGCGCAGGGCGAACTGGTCGGGGTGATGCCGGAGGGCTTCAAGGGCATCGGCAAGCCGTTCGGCGAGCGCTACAAGCTCCAGCGGTTCGGCCGGGGCGGTTTCGTCTCCACGGCGCTGCGCCAGGGCGCGCCGATCATCCCGTGCTCGATCGTCGGGGCCGAGGAGATCTACCCGATGATCGGCAACGCCAAAACGCTCGCGCGGCTGCTCGGGTTCCCGTACTTCCCGCTGACGCCGACGTTTCCGTGGCTGGGGCCGCTCGGGGCGGTGCCGTTGCCGACGAAGTGGACGATCCAGTTCGGGGAGCCGATCGCGACGGACGGGTATCCCCCGGAGGCGGCCGAGGATCCGATGCTGATGTTCAACCTGACCGACCAGGTCCGCGAACAGATCCAGCACACGCTGTACAAGCTGCTGGTGCAGCGGCGGTCGGTGTTCTTCTGACCTGGGCCGCGGTACGGCCGCGGGGGCGCCCCTGCTCGGAAAGGGGCGCCCCCGCGGCCGTGTCCGTACGCCTCAGTCGGCGTCCTCGCTGTCGATGCCCAGGCCGGGCAGCAGGCCCGGGAGCAGCGGCGGGAGGGTGACGTCCGGCGCGCTCGTCGGCAGCTTCGGGATGGCCGGGGTGCTGCCGGAGCCGGTCTTCGGCGGATCGAGCAGACCGCCCGTGTCGCCTCCGATCAGACCTCCGCCGCTGTCATGGCTGGCCGAACCGCTGGGGCTGCCCGAGCCCGTGTGCTTGCCGGCGGACGGGGTGTCGCCGGAGCTGGGCGCGGTCGAGCGGTGGGTGCCGGTGGAGCCGGTGGGTGTCGACCCGGAGGTGTGCCGGGTGCCCGTCCCGCCGGACTGCGCGGGCGGCTGTGGCAGCAGGGACTGCAGCGGGGCGACCTCGTCGTCTATGGCGTCGAACACCGACGACACCTGCTGCTTGACGTCGCCCAGTTGCACGGGCAGCCGGTCGCTCAGCGCGCTCCACGCCTCGCGGTGGGACCGCGAGAAGGCGGACAGTGCCTGGATGGGGCCCAGGGACTCGGGGTCGCGCTCGTAGGCCGCGTGCAGCAGACGGTGGCCTTCGGTCGCGTCGTGCTGCATACCGGACAGGGTGCGGCGGATCTCGCCGATGGACTCGTGGTCGAGGTGGCCGCCGCGGCCGCGCTCCATGAGCCGGCGTGCCTCGTTCAGCCGGGTGGAGGCCTGGTCGAGGTACGTCTGGCCGCGCTGGCTGTCCCCGTCGCTCATGTAGTTGAGCTTGAAGTCCTCTATGCCGCGCTTGAGTCCGTAGAGCGAGTCACCGGGCAGCGCGTTGGAACTCGCGGCGGCGACTCCGCCGAACGCCCCGGCGGCCACGCCGACGCTGAGCCCGCCCGCGGCGAGCCCCTTGGTCAGTCTGGAGCGCGGCCTGAGCTTGCCCAGCGGGCTCGCCCGGTGCGCGCCCCGGCTGCGGGAGCGCTGCTCGGGCAGCGATGCGTCCGCCGCGGTCCCCTCCTGGAGCATGGCCTCCATCGCGGCCACCAGCTGGGCGCGCTGGACGGCCTTGACCTCGGGGTCGAGCTGCGGCCTGGGCAGCGCGCTGAGGCTCGTCGCCAGGGCGAGCAGCTCGCCCGGCTCGGAGTGATCCCCCGCGGTCGGCGGCGAAGCCGCCGGTGCTGCGGACTGCTCGGCCGCCGTGTCCCGGTCGGACTGCTCCTCCAGGGCCTGGGCGAAGGCGTTCGCCCGCCGGTGTGCCGATACGTTCGCGATCACTGGCGGCACCTCCTCTCGTCATGACGGTCGACTCCCCAGGGGGTCCTGAGGGTTGCACGCCCACGACCAGTTCCACACGATCGAGCGATCAGGGTCGGCCAGGACGTGACCACAGGGAGCCTGTATCCCGCACAACGAGCGGCGCGGCACTTGGGTTACGGACGGCCGATGATCGGATCAAGAATGCAACGCTCTCTCACGAAGGGTGAGTTGACCGTCGCCCAGGGTGTGGGGGTCAGCGGGCGTCATCCGGCAGCAGCCGGGCGAGCGTACGCACGGCCCGGTACTGGAGGGTCTTGATGGCGCCCTCGTTCTTGCCCATCACCCGGGCGGTCTCGGCGACCGAGAGCCCCTGGAGGAAGCGCAGGGTCACGCACTCCTGCTGCTGGGGGTTGAGCCGGCGGACGGCGTCCAGCAGCGCGGCGTTGGAGAGGGATTCCAGGACCGAGTCCTCCGGGGAGCGCTCGACCTCGTTGGCGTCGAGCATCTCACCGGTGGTGACCTCGAGACGGAACCGGCTGGACTTGAAGTGGTCGGCGACGAGGTTGCGGGCGATCGTCACCAGCCAGGCGCCGAAGTCTCGGCCCTGCCAGGTGAAGGTGCCGATCCTGCGCAGCGCCCGCAGAAAGGTCTCGCTCGTCAGGTCCTCGGCGGTCGCCTTGCCGCCCACCCGGTAGTAGATGTAGCGGTACACGGTGTCGCTGTACTGGTCGTACAGCCGGCCGAAGGCCTCGGCCTCCCCCGCCTGGGCGCGCTCCACGAGGTCCATCATCCGGGCGCTGTCACTGTCCGCGGCCGGTCGGCGGGCGGTGGCCGCGCCGGTGGAGCGCCCTCGTCTGCCGACCGCGGCGCTGCTCTCGGCCAGTGCGTAGCACGGGCCGAGGGGCGCGGCGGCGGCGAAGGCGGGGACGGCGTACGCGGTGGGGACGAAGCCGCGCAGCGTCTCCTTGACCGTTGCGACTGCTGTGCGCAGCGTAGCCAGGCCCGAGGCGTCAACCCCGACGTGTGGGTACACGGGACTCCCAGAGGCAGAGCTTCCATCACGTGCAGTGCGGAACCGTTCACCCGTCGTAGCGACGGAGGGGTACCGGTTTGCGTCTGAGGAGAATAACGCTTCGTGCAGGCACTGCTACACCGAGTTGCTCAAATCACCGATTGAGTCGCTTCTGTTACTGATTGACGCGCCATCAAGTTCCACAGAGTGATCGGTTGTTGATCGGAAAAGGGTGGTTTTCGGCGAACTGGGGGGCGTGTTGAGGAAACGACGGCATAATCCGGCCGCAGGCGAGCGGGTCAGCGACGGCGGCGGCTGAGCGCGATCGCCGCGGCCGTGCCGCCGGCGACGGCGCCCACGCCGGCCGCGGCGGGGATGCCGACCTTCGCCGCCTTGCGGCCCGTGCGGTAGTCGCGCAGCCGCCAGTCCTTCTCGCGGGCGTGCTTGCGGAGCTTGGCGTCCGGGTTGATCGCGTACGGGTGGCCGACCAGGGAGAGCATCGGGATGTCGTTGTGGCTGTCGCTGTAGGCCGCGCAGCGGGAGAGGTCGAGGCCCTCCGCCGAGGCCAGGGCGCGCACCGCCTCCGCCTTCGCGGGGCCGTGCAGGGGCTCGCCGACCAGCTTGCCGGTGTAGACGCCGCCGACCGACTCCGCCACCGTGCCGAGCGCGCCGGTCAGGCCGAGCCGGCGGGCGATCACCTGGGCGATCTCCACGGGCGCCGCCGTGACGAGCCACACCTTCTGGCCCGCGTCGAGGTGGGCCTGGGCCAGGGCGCGGGTGCCCGGCCAGATGCGGTCGGCCATGTACTCGTCGTAGATCTCCTCGCCGATCGTCTCCAGTTCGGCGACGCGGTGGCCCTTGACGATCGAGAGGGCGGAGTCCCGGGCCTCCTGCATGTGCTCCGGGTCCTCCACGCCGGCCAGCCGGAACCACGCCTGCTGCCAGGCGAACCGGGCGAGGTCGCGGGTCTCGAAGAACTTCCGCTTGTACAGGCCCCGCCCGAAGTGGAACAGGGCGGCGCCCTGCATCACGGTGTTGTCGAGGTCGAAGAAGGCGGCGGCCTTGTCGTCGCCGAGCACCGGGAACTCCGGCTCCCGCACGGCGGTCGCTAGGGCCTGCGCGGTCTCCTGCGCCTCCGTCGCTTCCTGCGAGGACTTGCGGGCGGCCTCCGCCGAAGCCTCGCCTGCCAACACGCTCCGCGCCGTGGCGGAGCGCCTACGGGGAGTGAGCCATCCGAGAGCGGCCATGGCGTGAGCATAGCCAGTTTGTTCGGTGGTTCCGGAGTCGAGAGGTTTGGAGGGTGTGAACTCTCCAAGGCCGTGTTGTTAAAGAGGCGCGAGAATGGCCGACATGAGTCCCCTCTTCCGGCGTAAGGCCGCTCCCCAGGAGCGCTTGGTCACCCTCGTCCGCAAGCCCGGCTGCCACCTGTGCGACGACGCGCAGGCCGTGGTCGAGAAGGTCTGCGGCGAGCTCGGCGTCCCGTGGGAGCACAAGGACATCACCGAGGACCCGGAGCTGCACGACCGGTACTGGGAGCAGATCCCCGTGGTCCTCGTGGACGGCCGGCAGCACACGTTCTGGCGGGTGGACGAGACCCGTCTCCGCAAGGAACTGACCGACTAGTACAACGATCGGCCGAACGTCCCTTAGGATCGAAGGCGGTTTGGGTCTCGGGGGCGGGATACGCAAGGAGTGTGGCGTTTTGCCCCCACGTAGGGCGCCAGGTGGGACGTGCGTGACCCCGGTCACGTTGGCCGGGCAAATCGGACACCATCTTTGTGCACGCGTTCACAAAGGCATAGCCTGCTGTCGACGGGGCGGTCTGGGGACGTATGACCGCCTGCAGCCCCGCTCTACCCGCAGGAGCACCGTGGCAACTGGCCGAACACACCGACCGGCGACCCGTAGCCGAGGGATTCCCGAGGCCACCGTCGCCCGCCTTCCGCTGTACCTCCGAGCCCTGACCGCACTGTCGGAGCGCTCGGTGCCCACGGTCTCCTCCGAGGAGCTGGCCGCGGCGGCGGGGGTCAACTCCGCCAAGCTGCGCAAGGACTTCTCTTACCTGGGTTCTTACGGAACGCGCGGTGTCGGCTACGACGTGGAGTATCTCGTCTACCAGATCTCCCGTGAACTCGGCCTGACCCAGGACTGGCCGGTTGTCATCGTCGGTATCGGTAACCTCGGCGCCGCCCTGGCCAACTACGGCGGGTTCGCCTCCCGTGGCTTCCGGGTGGCCGCGCTGATCGACGCCGACCCGGCGATGGCCGGAAAGCCGGTCGCCGGCATCCCCGTGCAGCACACCGACGAGCTCGAGAAGATCATCGAGGACAACGGGGTCTCCATCGGCGTCATCGCCACCCCGGCCGGTGCCGCCCAGCAGGTCTGCGACCGGCTGGTGGCCGCGGGTGTGACCTCCATCCTGAACTTCGCGCCGACCGTCCTGTCCGTCCCGGACGGCGTCGACGTGCGCAAGGTCGACCTCTCCATCGAGCTGCAGATCCTCGCCTTCCACGAGCAGCGCAAGGCCGGCGAGGAGACCGCCGCCGGCGACGGCGCGCAGCCCGCGGCCCACACCCGCGACGACTCCGCCGACCAGGGACCCGACGGGGACGTACCCGCCGTGATGCCGGCATGAGCCTCCTCGTCGTCGGACTGAGCCACCGCAGTGCCCCGGTCAGCGTGCTGGAGCGGGCCGCGCTGAGCGCGGACGCCCAGGTCAAGCTGGTCCAGGACACGGTCGCCGCCGAGCCGGCCACCGAGGCCGCGGTGCTCGCCACCTGCAACCGCATCGAGCTGTACGCCGACGTGGACAAGTTCCACGCCGGTGTCGCCGAGCTGTCCACGCTGCTCGCCCAGCACAGCGGTGTGGGCCTCGAGGAGCTGACCCCCTACCTCTACGTGCACTACGAGGACCGGGCCGTCCACCACCTGTTCTCGGTGGCCTGCGGCCTGGACTCGATGGTCGTCGGCGAGGGGCAGATCCTCGGCCAGATAAAGGACTCCCTGGCCCGTGCCCAGGAGCTGCACACCGCGGGCAAGCTGCTGAACGACCTGTTCCAGCAGGCCCTGCGGGTCGGCAAGCGCGCCCACTCCGAGACCGGCATCGATCGCGCCGGCCAGTCCCTGGTCACGTTCGGCCTGGAGCAGCTTGCCGCGGGCGGGGACGTGCTGGGCTGGGCCGCGGGCCGCAGGGCGCTGGTCATCGGCGCCGGCTCGATGTCGTCGCTGGCCGCCGCCACGCTCGCGCGTGCCGGGGTCACCGAGGTGGTCGTGGCCAACCGCACCTTCGAGCGGGCCGAGCGGCTCGCGCGGATCCTGACCGAGGGCGACGACACGGACGTGACCGCCCGCGCGGTACCGATGGACGCGGTGCCGGGCGAGCTGACACGTGCCGACGTCGTGGTCTCCTGCACGGGGGCCACGGGCCTGGTGCTCACGGCGGAAGCGGTCGCGCAGGCGGTCGAGGACCGCACCGGCCGGCCGGCCGAGGACGAGGGCGACGACTCCGGGTCCGGCACCGCGGTGGCCGCGCTGCCGCCGACCAGTGTCGGCACCGAGGAGAACTGCCCGCTCGACCTGGCCGCCGTGCAGGGCTCGACCGGCTTCTCCGTGGCCGGCGAGGCCGCCGTGGCCGGGATGGACGCGGCCACCCTGGAGCAGCACGCCGCCTGGGTGGACAACGGCACCCTGGACCGGCGCGCCCGGCGCACCCCCGAGGCCGACGCCGAGCTGATCACCGCGCTCGCCGCGACCGTCGCCACGGTCGGCCGGATCCCCGAGCGCCGGCGGCCCGCGCCGGTCCCCGAGATCCCGCGTCCGGCGCCCGCCCTGTTCCTCCTCGACCTCGCCATGCCCCGCGACATCGACGCGGCCGTGCACCGGCTGGCCGGGGTGCGCCTGGTGGACATCGAGTCGCTGGCGGAGGCGTCCGCGGACGTCCCGATGGCGGCCGACGTGGACCAGGTCAGGCGTATCGTCTCCGACGAGGTCGCGGCCTTCGGCGCGGCGCAGCGGGCGGCGCACATCACGCCGACCGTGGTCGCGCTGCGCACCATGGCCGCCGACGTCGTCGCCGGTGAGATCGCGCGGCTCGACGGCCGCCTGCCCGACCTGGACGAACGCCAGCGCGGCGAGATCCGGCAGGCCGTGCACCGGGTCGTCGACAAGCTGCTGCACGCGCCGACCGTACGGGTCAAGCAGCTCGCGGCCGAACCCGGCGGCGCCGGGTACGCGGACGCGTTGCGCACCCTGTTCGACCTCGACCCCGAGACGGTGGCCGCCGTCTCCCGGGCCGAGGACAGCACAGACAAGAAGGACCGACCGGCATGACTGAGAAGGCACTGAGACTGGGGACCAGGCGCAGCAAGCTCGCCATGGCCCAGTCCGGGCAGGTGGCGGAGGCCGTGAGCCGGGTGACCGGCCGGCCCGTCGAGCTGGTCGAGATCACCACGTACGGCGACGTCTCCCGTGAGGCGCTCGCGCAGATCGGCGGCACGGGTGTGTTCGTCACGGCGCTGCGTGACGCGCTGGTGCGGGGCGAGGTGGACTTCGCGGTTCATTCGCTCAAGGACCTGCCGACCACGCAGCCGGAGGAGCTGGCCCTGGCCGCCGTTCCGCTGCGCGAGGACCCGCGGGACGTGATCGTCGCCCGGGACGCGCTGAAGTTCACGGACCTGCCGCGCGGCGCCCGCATAGGCACGGGCGCGCCGCGCCGCATGGCCCAGCTCAACGCGTACGCGCGTGCCCACGGGCTGGACATCACGACGGTGCCGATCCGCGGCAACGTCGACACCCGTATCCGGTACGTCCGTGACGGTGAGCTGGACGCGGTCGTCCTGGCCGCCGCAGGACTGAACCGGATAGGCCGGATCGAGGAGGTCACCGACTTCCTGTCGGTCGACACGGTTCTGCCCGCCCCCGGCCAGGGGGCCCTGGCGATCGAGTGCACCGCGGACAACGCGGACCTCGTCGCCGCGCTCGCCGAGCTCGACGACCCGTTCACGCGGGCCGCCGTGACCGCCGAGCGGTCACTGCTCGCCGCCCTGGAAGCCGGCTGCAGCGCCCCCGTGGGCGCGCTGGCCGACCTCCTGGCCGACGGGCAGTCTGTCAAGGAAATGCGCCTGCGCGGCGTCGTCGGCACGACCGACGGTTCCCGCACGGTGCAGCTGTCCACCACCGGTCCCGTGCCCCAAACGCACGAGCAGGCGCTGGCACTCGGTCGCGACCTCGCCACCGAGATGCTCGCCCAGGGCGCGGCCGGTCTGATGGGGGAGCGAGCACATTGAGCCCCACCGCCTTTCCCGCCGGTCCGGAACACGGGCACGTCACCTTCCTGGGTGCCGGACCCGGGGATCCGGGACTGCTGACTCTGCGCGCCGTGGAGGCGCTGTCGAGCGCTGACGTCCTGGTCGCCGAGCACGATGTGCTCGACGTGATCCAGACGCACGCCCGGCAGGGCGTCTCCGTGGTACGGACGGATGCCGACGCCTCCTCGGTCTCGCCGCCGGGCACGAGCGCGCCGCAGCTCACGGTCGTTGACGGCACGTCAACAGCCGCTGCGGTCCCGTCTCCTGCCCGGGATGCCGTTCATCTTGTCATGGAGGCCGCGCGGGGCGGCAGGCGGGTCGTCCGTGCGGTGCCCGGGGACCCGGGACTTGATACGTACGCGGCCGAGGAAATGCTCGCCTGCGCCGCCGCCGGTGTGCCCTTCGAGGTGGTGCCGGGTGTGGCGACGGCGGTCGGTGTGCCGGCGTACGCCGGTGTGCCGCTGCGGGACGCGCACGGCGCGGACGTCCGGTTCGTGGACGCCCGTACCGCCTCCGACCGCTGCTGGACGGAGGTGGGCGCCTCGGACGGCACGGTGGTCGTGTCCACGACGCTGGACTCGGTCGCGGCCGCGGCCGGGGAGCTCGTGGCGGCGGGCCGCAAGCCGGACACCCCGCTGAGTGTCACGGTCGCCGGCACGACGACCCGGCAGCGCACCTGGACGGCGACGCTCGGCACGATCGCGCAGACGCTGAAGCAGGCGAAGGTGCTGCCGTCGCCGGACGGCGGCCGGCCGGTGATAGCCGTGGTCGGTGAGCGTTCCGCCGCCGCCCAGCGCGACCAGTTGTCGTGGTTCGAGTCCAAGCCGCTGTTCGGCTGGAAGGTGCTCGTGCCGCGGACGAAGGAGCAGGCGGCGTCGCTCTCCGACCAACTGCGGTCCTACGGTGCCGTGCCGCACGAGGTCCCGACGATCGCGGTGGAGCCGCCGCGCACGCCCCAGCAGATGGAGCGTGCCGTCAAGGGCCTGGTGACCGGCCGCTACGAGTGGATCGCGTTCACCTCGGTCAACGCGGTGAAGGCGGTCCGGGAGAAGTTCGAGGAGTACGGCCTTGACGCTCGGGCTTTTGCGGGTATCAAGGTGGCTGCGGTGGGCGAGCAGACCGCGAAGGCGCTCGTCGCGTTCGGTGTGAAGCCGGACCTGGTGCCGAGCGGTGAGCAGTCGGCCGCGGGCCTGCTGGAGGACTGGCCGCCGTACGACCCGGTGTTCGACCCGATCGACCGTGTCTTCCTGCCGCGTGCCGACATCGCCACCGAGACCCTGGTCGCCGGTCTGATCGAGCTGGGCTGGGAGGTCGACGACGTCACGGCCTACCGGACCGTGCGGGCGTCGCCGCCGCCGGCGGACACCCGTGAGGCCATCAAGGGCGGCGGTTTCGACGCGGTGCTGTTCACGTCGTCGTCGACCGTCCGGAACCTGGTGGGTATCGCGGGCAAGCCGCACAACGTGACGGTGATCGCCTGCATCGGCCCGGCGACGGCCAAGACGGCCGAGGAGCACGGTCTGCGGGTCGACGTGATGGCTCCGGAGCCGTCGGTGCACAAGCTGGCCGAGGCGCTGGCGGACTTCGGTCTGAAGCGCCGCGCCGCCGCGCTGCAGGCGGGGGACCCCGTCACCCGGCCGAGCGAGCGGCGGCCGGGGGCGCGCAGGCGCCGGTCGACGACCTGAGCGCCGGGCGGCCGTGAGGCCCTGAGCTGGTGAGGAGGCGGGACGTGCCGTGAGGGCGCGTCCCGCCTCTCGCCGTACGTCCCCGGCGCCTCCCGGGGCGAGTTGTGTGCATGCCATGATCGGGCGCATGAGCGAGTACGCCGTGTACGCGGAGATCGTCTACTGGCGGCGGAGCCTGTGGAACGGGGCGCGCTGCGTGCCCGTGGTGCTGAGCCTGTTCCCCGGTGAACTGCGGGCCGAGGACCGGGACGGGCAGGTCGTCATCCAGGGCGATCCTCGGGAGGTCGAGGGCCGGCTCACCCGGCTCGGGACCCTGCTGATCACGGTCCGCGGGGAGCGGTACGCCCTGGTCGGGCGGGGCGGGGGCCTGTCGCCGGTGCCGAGTCCCGGGCAGCGGGCCGCGGTGAGCGCCTTCGGGGCGTCGTCGCCGGCGGCCGGGGGAGCGGTCGACCAGGTGTTCAACGCCGGTGCGGGGGCGCGGATGCGCGCCTGGCACACCCGGCTGGGCGGGGCCGGCGCCCGGCTGTGGTGAGCGGTCCGGCGGCGGCCGTGCGCCGACGCCGCGTCGGCAAAGGCGTGTCCCGGGCGGGCGTAGCGTAGAAGGCATGACGAAGTACGGATCCTTTCCCGGTACGCGTCCCCGGCGGCTGCGGACCTCGCCCGTCATGCGGCGGATGGTCGCCGAGACGCGACTGTCCCCCGCCGACTTCATCCTCCCGGCGTTCGTCCGCGAGGGCGTCGCCGAGCCCGTGCCGATCGCGGCCATGCCCGGTGTCGTCCAGCACACCCGGGACAGCCTGAAGAAGGCGGCGCTGGAGGCGGTCGAGGCCGGGGTCTCCGGGATCATGCTGTTCGGTGTGCCGGAGGAGAGCAAGAAGGACGGCCTGGGCACGGTCGGCACCGATCCTGACGGGATCCTCCAGGTGGCGCTGCGCGACGTGCGGGCCGAGGTCGGTGACGACCTTCTCGTCATGTCGGACCTGTGCCTGGACGAGTTCACCGACCACGGCCACTGCGGGGTGCTGGACGCCGAGGGGCGGGTCGACAACGACGCCACCCTGGAGCGGTACGCCGAGATGGCCCAGGTGCAGGCGGACGCCGGCGCCCATGTGGTCGGCCCGAGCGGGATGATGGACGGCCAGATCGGCGTGATCCGTGACGCGCTCGACCAGATCGGCCGCGAGGACGTCGCCATCCTGGCCTACACCGCGAAGTACTCCTCCGCGTTCTACGGGCCCTTCCGCGAGGCGGTCGGCTCCTCGCTCCAGGGCGACCGCAAGACCTACCAGCAGGACCCGGCCAACTGGCGGGAATCGATGCGGGAGTTGGAGCTCGACCTCGCCGAGGGCGCCGACATGGTGATGGTCAAGCCGGCCGGACCGTACCTGGACATCGTCGCCCGGGTCGCGGACGCCGTGGACGTGCCCGTGGTCGCCTACCAGATCTCCGGCGAGTACTCGATGATCGAGGCCGCGGCCGAGAAGGGCTGGATCGACCGCGACCGCGCCATCTTCGAGACCCTGACCGGCATCAGGCGCGCCGGCGCCCGCACGATCCTCACCTACTGGGCGACCGAGGCGGCCCAGAAGCTGCGCTGACAGCAGGGCAGTTCGCCCCGGCGGTTCAGCCGCCGGGGCCCTGCGGGTAGGTCTGGACGATGTACGTCCAGCGGGCCGCGCCCACCAGCAGGAAGGCCAGCGCGGGCGCCAGCCACCAGCGGCTGAGCGTCCGCCGCCGTACGGGCGGCAGCGCGAGCAGGAACGTGGCGGCGCTCAACACGATCAGCAACGCGCAGGCCGTCTCGATCCCCGTGAGCGTCGACTCGTCCCAGGCTCCCTGGGGCTGGGTGACCAGTGCCGCGTACGCGAGGTAGCCGCTGGGCAGGTGGGCAAGGGTGAGGGCGGTTCCCCGGAGCCGGTTCATGATCACTGCGACTGTCGTGGCGGGCCGGGCGGTTCCCGTTCGGAGGAGGCGGTGGGCGTCCGGATCGCGAAATGGACGGTGTAGAGGGCACCTAGTTCCCTAGGCTGCGGGCGCAGTGGAGCTTCCGCAGTCGAAGGAGAGCCGGTCATGACCGTCACCGAACCCGCTCCGTCCCGTGCCCCCGTGCCGCCGCTCGCCGCCCGTGCCCGTGGTGTGGGCGGATCGCCGGTGCGGGACATCCTGGCGGTCACCGCGCGCCCCGAAGTGATCAACTTCGCGGGCGGGCTGCCCGCGCCCGAGCTGTTCGACCAGGAAGGCATAGCGGCCGCGTTCCGTGAGGTCCTGGAGCTGACCCCGGCGCAGGCGCTCCAGTACTCCACCACGGAGGGCGAACCGGCCCTGCGCACCGCCCTGGCCGCCCGGGTCACCGCCCAGGGACTGCCCACCGCCCCCGGCGACCTCCTCGTCACCACCGGCTCCCAGCAGGCCCTCTCCCTGCTCGCCACCGCGCTGATCGAGCCCGGCGACACCGTCCTGGTCGAAAGCCCCTGCTATCTGGCGGCACTTCAGGTCTTCGCGCTCGCCGGCGCCCGGGTGGTGTCCGTGCCGGGGGACGAGGACGGGGTCGACCCCGCGGCCTTGGAGGAGGCGGTGCTGCGCGAGCGCCCGAAGCTGCTCTACCTCGTCCCCACCTTCCAGAACCCCACCGGCCGTACGATGCCCGCGGCGCGCCGGCAGGCCGTCGCCGCCGTGGCCGCCCGGCAGGGCGTGTGGGTCGTCGAGGACGACCCCTACGGCGAACTCCGCTACGACGGCGAGCGCGTCCCCTGGATCGCCGCCCACCCCGGCGCCGAGGACCGGGTGGTGCTCCTCGGCTCCCTCTCCAAGGTGATGGCGCCCGGACTGCGCCTCGGCTGGCTGCGCGCCCCCGCGGAACTGCGCCGGGCGTGCGCCGTGGCCAAGCAGGCCGCCGACCTGCACACGCCCACCGTCAACCAGCTCGCCGCCGCCCGCTACCTGGACGTCCTCGACGCCCATGTGGCCCGCGTCCGCGCCGTCTACGGCGAACGCCGTGACGCCATGCTGGCCGGGCTCCCCGGCGCGCTCCCCGAGGGCTCGGTGTGGACCCGCCCCGAAGGCGGCATGTTCCTGTGGGCGCGGCTCCCGGACTCCTACGACACGACGGCCCTGCTGCCCCAGGTGGTGCGGCAGGACGTCGCCTACGTCCCCGGCGCCCCCTTCTACGCCGCCGACCCCGACCGCTCCACCCTCCGCCTGTGCTTCGTCACCCAGACACCGGAGGAGATCCAGGAGGGCCTGAGCAGACTGGGCCGGGGGCTCGCCGCGCGCTGACCGCGGCGGCTCAGTCCCACCAGAAGGACCAGGTCGGCTCCCCGACCAGCTCCTTCGCGTAGCCACGCAAGGAGTCAGGGCCGTTCTGCAGGATGTTGTCCGGGCAGAACGCGAAGTGCTCCGCCGCCACCGCCTCGGCCTCGGCCACGGTGGCCGGCGGAGCCGCCACCGACACGACCAGCAGGTCGAAGCCGAGCCCCACCACCCGTATGCCGAAGCGGTCCTCCCAGGAGCGCAGGACCGCGCAGAGCCGGGCCACGTCGTTCTCGTAGTTCAGCGGCCCTGTCCAGCCGATCGCCGCCGGGACGTCGGCCGACCGGCGGGCCGGGACCAGCGCCAGCCGCGGCTCCTTGAACCACCGGGCGCCGTCCGTCAGCGAGTCCGCGACCGACGCCGCCCTGCTGTCCGGGTCCGCGGTCGGCCGGCCCGCGGGTGCGAGACCGGGCCACTCGGGCCCGAACGGCTCGACCTCCTCGGCCAGTTCGTCCTCCGCGTCTCCCTCCCAGTACTCCGCGAGCAGCTCCTCGGCGTCGTGGTCGCCCGGGTACGACATCCGCTCGGGCATCAACTGCCAGTCCTCCGGGCCGCCCTGGGTCCCGCCCACGTCCAGGAGCACCGGCAGCAGCCCCGCCCGCGCGGCCGGCGCGCCCAGCGCCTTCCACGTGCCGGGCGCCGCCGCCTTCCCGGACTGCCACATCAGGGGCTCGTGCCAGTCCCCGTCGTACGTGGTGTCGATCAGTCTGCCGGGCGGAAGCTGGAGCCCGAGGCCACGGCCGCTGGGGTCGGTGGCCAGCCTGGGCAGCGGGTTGGGAAGAGTCGCCATGCCGGTGACTCTAGGGGCCCCCACTGACAACGCGGCTAGCCTGCGGCGAACTCCGTGAACCTCGCCCAAGTCCCCGGCGTGAGACGAAGAGTTGAGCTGCCCTCGGGGTGCTGCTTGGAGTCCCGGACGTGGATGACGCCGGGCGTGACGGCCACCTCAAGGCATGCGCCGCCTTCACTGCCGCTGTAGGTCGACTTGAACCACTGAAGCGCTTCGGTGCTCATGAATCTCCTAGCAAGCGGTCAAGCAGGCGCATCGAGTCCTGGGAGTTCAGAGCCTGCGTTCGCAGCATCGCATACTTGCGCGCGAGTGCGGACACCTCGTCGAGGTTGGAGACCCACTGGCTGCCGCGTTGCCCCTCGACGTAGGCCAAGTGCTGGTGGTCGGGTGTCTCCAGCAGGATGAACGGGCCGTCGAGCCCGGCATGGTGAGGGCTCGACATCGGCAGGAACTGCAAGGAGGCGCCGGGCAGTTCGGCCGCCTGCCGCAGGTGCAGAAGCTGCTCCCTCCTTACCTCCGGGCCGCCCACCTGGAGGTGCAGCACCGGTTCCCAGACGACGAAGCTCAGCGTCGGCGGTACCCTGCGCCGCAGGATCTCCTGGCGCTCCAGGCGGGCCGCAAGCTTGGTCTCTACCTCGTCCTCGTCGTAGGCCGGGACGCGCTGTCGCAGGACGGCGCGCACATACGCCTCTGTCTGAAGCAGACCCGGAAGTACCGCGTTGTCGTACCACGACAACGCGATCGCCTCCCGCTCCTGATCCATGTACTCCTCGGCCCACAGCGGGAACTGGTCCACCTCCGGCAGGTTCGCCACCCCGGCGGCCAGCGTCCCCTTCGTGCCCAGGTACTCGTCGAAGATCTCCGCGATGTCCGGCTTGAGGGACCGGCGGCCCTGTTCGATGGAGGCGATCGTCTCCTCGTTGAGGTTCAGCGCCGCGCTCAGGCCCGACTGGCTCAGTCCCGCCGCCCTGCGTGCCGTGGCCAGTTGACGGCCGAGCATCCGCATCGCCGACTGGTTCCGCCGAGAAGTCGTCATGCCGCTGAACTCCCCACCCGTGCCCGTACACGATCCTGCCCGATCCCGTACAAACGCTTTGTACGGCATTGCGCACTGATCAAGGCTAGTCACTCTGCGCGACCTTCGTCCTGTGAATGCGCAAACCGAACTCCCCTGTCAGCGCGACCAGTTCTACGGTCGCGCCCGCCGCTCCGTCCCCGCTGCCAGGCGGTTCACGCAGTGGTCGCTGAGCTACTGGGGACTCGCCGCCTGGGAGCGGTCCGCCGACGTGTCGCTGTGCGTGAGCGAGTTGGCCACGAACGCGCTGCTGCACGGGGCGCCGCCCGGGCGGGGCTTCCTGGTACGGCTGCGGTACGACGGCGACCTCGTACGGGCCGAGGTGCACGACAGCGGCCCCGGTCTCCCCCAGGTGGTGGGGGAGGCCGGGGCCGCCGAAGAGGAAGGCGGGCGGGGGCTGCTGCTGGTCGCGTCCCTCGCCGACACGTGGGGCGTGGGTCAGCGCGCCCCGGGCAAGCTCGTCTGGTGCGAGTTCGCCGTCAGAGCTTCTCGGGCGTGCGGATGCCCAGCAGCGCCATGCCCCGGTGCAGCGTGCGCGCGGTGAGGTCGACCAGGAACAGGCGGTTCTCCACCTGCTCCGGCGTCTCGGCCTTCAGGACCGGGCACTGGTCGTAGAAGGACGTCAGCAGCGTCGCGAGCTGGTACAGGTACGCGGCCAGCTTGTGCGGCTCGTAGGACGCCGCCACCTCCAGCACGGTCTCGGCGAAGCGGTCCAGGTGCAGTCCCAGCGCGCGCTCCGCCGGGGCCAGCGCCAGCTCCGGGTGGGCGGCGGGACGGGCCTCGCCGGCCTTCCGGAGGATGGACTGGATACGGGCGTAGGCGTACTGGAGGTACACGCTCGTGTCGCCGTTGAGCGAGACCATCTGGTCCAGGTCGAACTTGTAGTCCCGGACGGCCGAGGTGGACAGGTCGGCGTACTTGACCGCGCCGACGCCGACGTGGCGGCCGTTCTCGACGATCTCCCGCTCCGTCAGGCCCACCTTCTCGGCCTTCTCCCGGACCACCGCGGTGGCCCGCTCGACGGCCTCGTCGAGCAGGTCCTCCAGCTTGACCGTCTTGCCCTCACGGGTCTTGAACGGCTTGCCGTCCTTGCCGAGGACGGTGCCGAAGGCGAGCTGGAACGCCTTGACGTCGTCGCCCAGCCAGCCGGCCCGGCGGGCGGTCTCGAAGACCATCTTGAAGTGCAGGGACTGGCGGACGTCGACCACGTACACGATCGAGTTCGCCTTCAGGTTGAAGACGCGGTCGCGGATCGCGGACAGGTCGGTGGCCGCGTAGCCGTAACCGCCGTCCGACTTCTGCACGATCAGCGGGACCGGCTTGCCGTCCGGGCCCTTGACGTCCTCGAAGAAGACGCAGAGGGCACCCTCGGAGCGGACCGCGACGCCGGACTCCTCCAGCAGGCGGCAGGTCTCGGCCAGCATGTCGTTGTAGCCGGACTCGCCGACGATGTCGGCGTCGCGCACCTCCATGTCCAGCTTCTCGAAGACGGAGAAGAAGTAGATCTTCGACTCGTCCACGAACTTCTGCCACGTGGCGAGCGTCTTCGGCTCCCCGGCCTGGAGGTCGACCACCCGGCGCCGGGCCCTGGTCTTGAACTCCTCGTCCGAGTCGAACAGCTTGCGGGCCGCCTTGTAGAGGCGGTCGAGGTTCGACATCGCCTCCTCACCGGTGACCTGGGCCGCCTTGTGGTCCAGCTCGTGCGGGTGCTCGTCCAGGTACTGGATGAGCATGCCGAACTGGGTGCCCCAGTCGCCGATGTGGTGACGCCGGACCACCTGCTCGCCGGTGAACTCCAGGATCTGCACGACCGCGTCGCCGATGACCGCCGAGCGCAGGTGGCCGACGTGCATCTCCTTGGCCACGTTCGGCTGCGCGTAGTCGATCACCGTGGTGCCCGGGCGTTCGGCGTGCGGCACGCCGAGCCGGCCCGACTCGTCCGTGTACCGCGCTGCCAGGTTCTCGGTGATCGCCCGGTCGGCGAGCGTGATGTTCAGGAAGCCGGGCCCGGAGACCTCGACGTCCGCGATCACGTCGCCGGTGGTCACCCGGGAGACGACCTGGGTCGCCAGCTCCCGCGGGTTCGCCTTCGCCTTCTTGGCGAGCGCCAGGATGCCGTTGGCCTGGAAGTCGGCCCGGTCGCTTCGTCGCAGCAGCGGGTCCGAACCGGCGGCCTCCGGCAGGGTGGCCGAGAGGGCGGACGCGAGGTGCTGCTGGACGGAGTCGCTGAGGGACGTGACCGAGGCCATAGGTAGGGGTGCCGTTCTCCTCGTGGGGATGGATAGACCCGTCCAGTATCCCATGGGGGGTAAAGCGGTTTTCTCGGTCGCGGGGCCGTCTGGGAGTATGGGAGTGCCAGAACGACTCCCCACTGCTCGAGAATCAAGAGGACGTGCCGATCGTGGCTCAGAGCACCGAGACCACCGACTGGGTCTCCCGTTTCGCGGATGAGGTCATCGAAGAGTCGGAGCGCCGTGCCCCGGGCAAACCGGTCGTCGTCGCGTCCGGTCTCTCCCCGTCGGGCCCGATCCACCTGGGCAACCTGCGCGAGGTGATGACCCCGCACCTGGTCGCCGACGAGATCCGCCGCCGCGGCCGCGAGGTCCGGCACCTGATCTCCTGGGACGACTACGACCGCTACCGCAAGGTGCCGGATGGCGTCGCCGGTGTGGACAAGTCCTGGGCCGAGCACATCGGCAAGCCGCTGACCTCGGTGCCGGCGCCGAAGGGCTCCGCGTACGCGAGCTGGGCCGAGCACTTCAAGGCCGCGATGGTCGAGTCGCTGGCCGAACTGGGCGTGGAGTTCGACGGGATCAGCCAGACGGAGCAGTACACGTCCGGCACCTACCGCGAGCAGATCCTGCACGCCATGAAGCACCGTGGCGACATCGACGCGATCCTCGCGCAGTACCGCACGAAGAAGGCCCCGAAGAAGCAGCAGCAGAAGGCCGTCGACGAGGCGGAGCTGGAGGCCGAGGAGGGCTCGGGTGCCGCGGCCGAGGACGACGGCAGCTCCGGTTCCGCCGGGTACTTCCCGTACAAGCCGTACTGCGGCAACTGCGGCAAGGACCTGACGACGGTCACCTCGTACGACGACGACACCACCGAGCTGGCCTACACCTGCACCGCGTGCGGCTTCGCCGAGACGGTCCGGCTGAGCGAGTTCAACCGCGGCAAGCTGGTCTGGAAGGTCGACTGGCCGATGCGGTGGGCGTACGAGGGCGTGATCTTCGAGCCGTCCGGTGTCGACCACTCGTCGCCGGGCTCCTCCTTCCAGGTCGGCGGGCAGATCGTCGGCATCTTCGGCGGCGAGCAGCCCATCGGCCCGATGTACGCCTTCGTCGGCATCTCCGGGATGGCGAAGATGTCGTCCTCGCGCGGCGGTGTGCCCACCCCGGCGGACGCGCTGAAGATCATGGAGCCGCAGCTGCTGCGCTGGCTCTACGCCCGCCGCCGGCCCAACCAGTCGTTCAAGATCGCCTTCGACCAGGAGATCCAGCGGCTCTACGACGAGTGGGACAAGCTGGCGGGCAAGGTCGCCGACGGTTCCGCGCTGCCGGCCGACGTGGCGGCCCACAGCCGTGCCGTCGGCACGGCCGCCGGTGAGCTGCCGAAGACCGCGCGGCCGCTGCCGTACCGCACGCTCGCGTCCGTCGCCGACATCACCGCCGGGCACGAGGACCAGGCCCTGCGCATCCTCGGCGAGCTGGACCCGGAGCAGCCGCTGGGCTCGCTCGACGAGGTCCGGCCGCGCTACGACAAGGCCGAGGCGTGGATCAACACGCACGTTCCCGCCGACCAGCGGACGATCGTGCGTGACGAGCCCGACGCCGAGCTGCTGAAGTCCCTCGACGAGGCGTCCCAGCGGTCCGTGCGCCTGCTGGCCGACGGGCTCGCCGAGCACTGGTCCCTGGACGGGCTGACCCACCTCGTGTACGGCGTGCCCAAGGTGCAGGCCGGGTTCCCGGCCGACGCCACGCCGAAGGAGCTGCCGCCGGAGATCAAGACGGCCCAGCGGACCTTCTTCGCCCTGCTGTACCACCTGCTGGTGGGCCGGGACACCGGTCCGCGGCTGCCCACGCTGCTGCTGGCGGTCGGGCAGGACCGGGTGCGCAAGCTGCTCGGGGAGTAACAGGCCGCGTCATGCGAGGAGGGGGCGCCCGGTGTCACCGGGCGCCCCCTCCTCGTACGTGTCACGCGTGCGTCACGCGATGTGGTCCTCTTCCAGTTCCGCCGAGTGGCGCTGCTGGAACCGGTCCACCAGGATCTTCAGGGCGCTGGGGCTCAGCGCGGTGCCGAACGTGGCCTGGATGTTGTCGCCCAGCACGCGCGGCGTGGGGTAGCTGCCGTCGATCGACTGGCGGAAGACCTGGTAGTAGGCCTCCTCGTCGGGCTCCGGCGGGCCGCCGCCCTCGCCCAGCTCCCGGGTCCGGTTCGGGCCCACCGGGATGGGGAAACTGCCGGTCTCCTCCGGGGAGGGCTGCTGGAACTGCTCCGGCGGCTGCTCGTCGTACCAGTCCTCGTACTGCTCCTCCGGCAGGTACTGCGGGTCCGGCGGCGGTTCGTAGGAGGGGTCGTAGCCGCCGTGGTAGTCCACCTCGCGCGGGGTCTGGAACCAGGGGCTCTGCTCGTCGTCCACCGGGGGCTCGGCGTACGGCCCGGCGGGGGGCGCCGCCGCCG
>NZ_JARAUO010000068.1:0-28141 GCF_033792105.1 Streptomyces sp. WI03-4A | reverse complement strand
GGAAACGCCCGGTTACATTCCGAACCCGGAAGCTAAGCCTCACAGCGCCGATGGTACTGCAGGGGGGACCCTGTGGGAGAGTAGGACACCGCCGAACAATCTTTGGAGGACCCCTGGTCCCAGCGTTCAGCTGGGACCAGGGGTCCTTTCGTTTTTACAATGCTTGTGTACCGAAGACAGGAGTCACCATGTCCACCAACTCTCCCGACGATCGACCGGAGCGCGACCAGCGGCGACGGGACAGTGGTGACCGTGGCGACCGCGGTGGCTTCCGCCGGGACAACGACCGTCGTGACGACCGTGGTTACGGCCGGCGTGACGACCGCGGCGGTTACGGCGGCCGGCGTGACGACCGCCGTGACGACCGCGGCGACCGAGGCGGCGACCGTCCCTCGTACCGCCGTGACGACCGCGGCGGCGACCGTCCCTCGTACCGCCGTGATGACCGCGGTGGTGACAGCCGTGGTGGTGGCTACCGCCGTGAGGGTGACCGGGGTTCGCGTCCCGCGTACCAGCGCGACGACCGCGACCGGAGCGACCGTGGCGGCGACCGTCCCTCGTACCGCCGTGACGACCGCGGCGGCGACCGTCCCTCGTACCGCCGTGACGACCGCGGCGGCGACCGCCGTGACGACCGCGGCGGCGACCGTCCTTCGTACCGCCGTGACGACGACCGTGGCGGCTACGGCCGACGCGACGACCGCGGCGGTTACGCCGGCCGGCGCGACGACCGCCGTGACGACCGCGACCGTGGCGGCGACCGTCCCTCGTACCGCCGTGACGATCGCCGTGATGACCGCGGTGGTGACAGCCGCGGTGACAGCCGTGGTGGTGGCTACCGCCGTGAGGGTGACCGGGGTTCGCGTCCCGCGTACCAGCGCGACGACCGCGACCGGAGCGACCGTGGCGGCTTCCGCCGCGACGACCGTGCCGGCCACGGCGGCTTCCGCCGTGACGACCGTCGCGACGACCGCCGTGACGACCGCGGCGGCGACCGTCCCTCGTTCCGTCGCGACGACGACCGGGGCAGCTACGGCCGCCGTGACGACGACCGCGGCTTCCGTCGGGACGACCGGCGTGACGACCGCCGCGACGACCGGCGCGGCGAGGACCGTGGCGGCTTCCGGGGCCGGGACGACCGGGGTGACCGTGGCGAGCGCGGTGGTTTCCGCGGGCGTGACGACCGTGGCGGTGCCCGTGGGCCCCGTCGGGACGACCGCGGCGGCCGGCCCGGTGGTTACCGGGGCCGTGACGACCGTCGGGACGACCGGGGTGGCGACCGCCGTGGCGGCGGTGGCCGTTTCCGCGACGAGCGGGACCGGGACCGTGAGCCGATCAAGCGGCTGCCGATCCCGGAGGACGTCACCGGCGACGAGATCGACAAGGACGTCCGGCAGGAGCTGCAGAGCCTGCCCAAGACGCTCGCCGAAGACGTCGCGAAGAACCTGGTGATGGTCGCGCGGCTCATCGACGAGGACCCCGAGGGTGCCTACGGCTACTCCCGGGTGGCCCTGCGCCTGGCGTCCCGCGTGGCCGCCGTCCGCGAGGCCGCCGGCTTCGCCGCGTACGCCACCCAGAAGTACAGCGAGGCCCTCGCCGAGTTCCGGGCCGCGCGGCGCATGACCGGCTCCGCGGAGCTGTGGCCGGTCATGGCCGACTGCGAGCGCGGGCTCGGCCGTCCGGAGAAGGCGCTGGACATGGCCGGCGCCCCCGAGGTGCACAAGCTGGACAAGGCCGGTCAGGTCGAGATGCGGCTGGTCGCCGCCGGCGCCCGCCGTGACATGGAGCAGCTGGACGCGGCCATCGTGACCCTGCAGAGCCCGGAGCTGGCCTCCAACTCCGTCCAGCCGTGGACCGCGCGGCTGCGCTACGCCTACGCCGACGCGCTGCTGGCCGCAGGCCGGGAGAACGAGGCGCGGGAGTGGTTCGCGAAGGCCGTGGAGGCGGACCGCGACGGCAGCACCGACGCCTCCGACCGGCTCGCCGAGCTGGACGGTGTGGAGTTCGTCGACGCCCTCGACGAGAACGAGAACGAGGGCGAGAGCGCCGGCCAGGCCGCCGATGACGCCGTCACCGCCGACGCGGGCGCCGACGCCACCGAGGCGGCAGGCGCTGCCGACAGCGCCGACACCACCACCGAGGTCTCCGACGCCCCCGAATCGGGCGACAAGGACTGACCCGGACGGGTGACGGAATGACGAAAGGGCGGGACCCCCGGGGTCCCGCCCTTTCGTATGTGCGGGGTCAGAGCTCCAGCGCCCGCAGCACCAGTCCGGACGCCGGTTTGGGGCCGAACGACGTCGACTTGCGCGGCATCGTCACGCCCTGGCGGGCCAGGTCGCGGACGACCTCCTCGTGGACGGGGTGCAGCAGGACCGCCGTACCGCCGTCGCGCTCCGCCTTCTCCACGGTGGCGGCGGTGTCGTGGATGTAGGCGATGTGCGCCGGGGAGTCCTCGGGGATGTGCCAGACGTGGTCGAGGAGCGTGGCGTGCAGGACGGTGGCGTCCAGCGAGCGCCAGGCGGCCGGGCGGTCGGCGGGGACGGTGCGGGCCAGCAGGTCGGGGTCGGGACGGTCGACGAGGTGGAAGGTGCCGTCGCCGGCGAACAGGAAGGCGTTGCCCGCGCAGGCCGCGTCCGCGAGCGCCGCAAGGGCGTCGGGCAGCGGTTTGACGATCCGCCGTACCCGGAACAGGCCGTTCACGGCCGCCAGGGCGTCCGCGACCGGCAGCCGGTGCAGCAGGCGGTGGATGGCGCGGACGCGCAGCGGATAGCGGGCGGTGTCGACCAGCAGGACCAGGCCGTGGTCCCAGGCGCTGGGAGAGGGCTGCTCGGCGCGCAGCCGCCGGTAGGTGGCCCAGCGGTGGTGCCCGTCGGCGATGAGCGCCTGGTGGTGGGCCAGATCGGACTGGACGCGGCCGACGTCGGCGGGATCGGTGACCGCCCACAGCCGGTGCCGGAAACCGTCCTCGGTGGTCGTGGCCAGCAGTGGGGGCCGCTTCGCGGTCTCCTCCACGACCTCGGCCGCCGCGCCGTTGCCCCGGTAGGTCAGCAGCAGGGGTTCCAGGTTGGCGCGGGTGGCCCGCATCAGAGCCGCGCGGTCGGCGACCACCGGGGGCATGACGTCCTCGTGCGGGAGCACCACGCCCTCCGCGGGCTCGGACACCCGCAGGGCGCCGATGATGCCACGCTGGAGCATGCCGTCGCCGGCCCGCTGCTCGTAGACGTAGAGGGCGGGGTCCGGATCGGTGGTCAGGACGCCCTCGTCGAGCCAGCGGCGCAGCGTGTCGGCCGCCTGTTCGTTGCGGGCCTCGGGGGTGGCGGCCTGCGGGAGGATCAGGCGGACGATGTTGTGCGGGTCGGCGGACTGGAGGTGGTGCAGGCCGTCGGGGCGGACCACGACGTCGTAGGGAGGGGAGGTGACGGCGGCCAGACTGCCGACCCGGTCGGGGTCGTATCGAAGGCCACGGAACGGGTTGAGTTCCAGGCCCCGGCGCGCCGTTGCTTCCGAGTGACCTGCAGTGTTCATCCCGGCATCGTACGTGTGCCGGTGCCGTGGGGGATGATCGACAGGTAAAGCGAGCGAACGAGGAGCGATGCGGAATGAGCCAGGGCGTCAGGACGAGGCCCGAGGGCAGTGGGCAGCCCCTGAGCGAGGCGTACGACACGGCGCTGCTCGATCTGGACGGGGTGGTGTACGCGGGTGGGAACGCGATCACGCACGCCGTCGACTCGCTTGAGCGTGCCCGCACGGGCGGGATGCGTCTGGCGTACGTCACCAACAACGCCCTGCGCACCCCGGACGCGGTGGCCGGGCATCTGACGGAGCTGGGGATACCGACCGGGGCGGACGACGTCATCACCTCGGCGCAGGCGGCCGCGCGGCTGATCAGCGAGCAGGTGCCGGCCGGTGCGCGGGTGCTGGTGATCGGTGGTGAGGGGCTGCGCGTGGCGCTGCGCGAGCGCGGTCTGACGCCGGTGGAGTCGGCGGACGACGATCCGGCGGCGGTGGTGCAGGGGTACGGCGGGCCCGACCTGCCCTGGGGGCGGTTCGCGGAGGCGTCGTACGCCGTCGCGCGCGGGGTGCCGTGGTTCGCGTCCAACACCGATCTGACGATTCCCAGCGGGCGGGGGATCGCGCCGGGCAACGGCGCGGCTGTCGAGGTGGTGCGGATCGCCACGGGTGCCGAGCCGCAGGTGGCGGGCAAGCCGCTGCCGCCCATGCACCGGGAGACCATTCTGCGGACGGGCGCCGAGCGGCCGTTGGTGGTCGGGGACCGGCTGGACACCGACATCGAGGGCGCGTTCAACGGCGAGGTCGACTCGCTGCTGGTGCTGACCGGCGTCACGGACGGCGCGCGGCTGCTCGCCGCACCGCCGCAGCACCGGCCGACGTATGTGGACGCCGATCTGCGGGGGTTGCTGACCGGTCAGCCCGACATCACCCGGGAAGGTGAGGGTTTCCGCTGCGGCGGCTGGACGGCGACCGCCGGCGCGGACCGGCTGGGTCTCGACGGCGACGGCGAGGCGCTCGACGGGCTGCGCGCGCTGTGCGCGGCCGCGTGGACGGCGGCCGGGGACGGTTCCTGCGCCCTGGAGGGGGGCAAGGCGCTGGCCAGGCTGGGTCTCTGACGGTGATGCGCACGGGCGTGAGGGCGGCCGCGGGAACGCGGGGGAGGACGGACGGGAGTACCGGCGGGAGCGCGGGCGCGAGCGCGTGAACGGGGATCCGGCATCGAGATCGCGGCGAGGGTAGGCTAACCTAACCTCGTGTTGGTCGACAGTCCTCCGGAACGACGCGCGCAGACCGCCCCCGCGCTCCCAACCCGTCGGGCGGCAAAGGCCTTTGGGCTGCTCCTCTCCCTCGCGGTGCTGGCTCTCGTCGCTCTGGCGAGCATCGCGATCGGGGCCAAGGGGTTGTCGCCGGACCAGGTCTGGCACGGTCTGTTCCACGACACGGGCACGTACGGCGACGTCGTCGTCGACGAACGGCTGGCGCGGACCGTGCTCGGTCTGCTGGCCGGTGCCGCGCTCGGCCTGTCCGGGGCGGTGCTCCAGGCGCTCACCCGCAACCCCCTGGCCGACCCCGGGCTGCTCGGCATCAACGCCGGCGCCTCCGCCGCCGTCGTCACGGCCATCACCTGGTTCGGCGTCACCAGCCTCTCCGGGTACGTGTGGTTCGCGTTCGGCGGTGCGGCTGCGGTCGGCGCGCTGGTGTGGTTCCTCGGCGGCGGCCGGGGCGCCACCCCGGTGCGGCTGGCGCTGGCCGGCACGGCGATCAGCGCCGCGCTGTACGGCTACCTCCAGGCCGTGATGATCACGGACGACGCGGCGCTCGGCAGGATGCGGTTCTGGACGGTGGGGTCGCTGACCTCGGCCACCGACTCGACCATCGTGCAGGTGCTGCCGTTCTTCGCGGTCGGCACGGTCCTCGCGCTCGCCCTGGCCCGGCCGCTGAACGCCGTGGCGATGGGCGACGACACCGCGCGCGCCCTCGGCGCCGCCCTGGGCCGCACCCGGGTGCTGGCCATGCTGGCCGCGACCGTGCTGTGCGGGGCCGCGACCGCCGCCTGCGGCCCGATCGCCTTCGTCGGCCTGATGGTCCCGCACGTCGTGCGCTCCTTCACCGGCCCCGACCTGCGCTGGATCCTGCCCTACGCGACCGTCCTGTCCCCGGTGCTGCTGCTCGGCGCCGACGTCGTCGGCCGGGTCGTGGTCCGCCCCTCGGAGCTCCAGGTCGGCATCGTCACCGCGATCATCGGCGGCCCGGTGTTCGTCTTTCTCGTACGTCGGCGGAGGACGGCCCAGCTGTGAAGACACTCTCCAGGAGCCGCGCCGTGCGCACCCCCGGCGGGCTCTCCCTGCGCCTCGACGTCCGCGCCCTGCTGGTCGTCGTCCTGCTGCTGGCCGCCGCGCTCGCCGCGGGCGTGGCGCTGATCGGCACCGGCGACGCGAAGATCCCGGCCGCCGACGTGATCAGGACGCTGGCCGGGCACAGCACCGCCTACCAGGACTTCATCGTCAACGAGCTGCGGCTGCCGCGGGTCCTGGTCGGCCTGCTGGTCGGCGCCTCGCTCGGGCTCGGCGGCGCCCTGTTCCAGACCGTCTCCCGCAACCCGCTGGGCAGCCCGGACGTGCTGGGACTGTCGCAGGGCTCGACGGCGGGCGCGCTGGTCGTGATCGTGCTGATGTCCGGCAGCGCCGCTGAGGTCACCGTGGGCGCGCTGATCGGCGGTCTGGTGACCGGACTCGCCATCTACCTGCTCGCCTGGCGGCAGGGGGTGCACGGCTACCGGCTGGTCCTGGTCGGCATCGGGGTCTCCGCGATCGCCACCGCGGTCAACGGCTACCTGCTCACCAAGGCGGACCTCGTCGACGCCGCCCGCGCGGTGGTGTGGATGACGGGGTCCCTGGACGGCCGGGACTGGGACCAGGTGTGGCCGCTGGCGGGGCTGTGCGCCGTCCTCGTGCCGCTCGTGCTGGCCGGCGGGCGGGGCCTGCGGATGATGGAGATGGGCGACGACGTCGCCGGCGCCCTCGGCGTGCGCGTCCAGCGTGTACGGCTGGTGCTGATGGTCTGCGCCGTCCTGCTCACCGCGGCGGCCACCGCCGCCGCGGGCCCCGTCAGCTTCGTGGCGCTCACCGCGCCGCAGCTCGCCCGGCGCCTGACCCGCTCGCCCGGGCCCAACCTGCTGCCCTCCCTCTGCATGGGCGCCGCCCTGCTGGTCACCGCCGACTGGGCCGCACAGCGCGTCTTCGGCGCCGACCAGCTGCCCGTGGGCGTGGTCACCGGCGTCCTGGGCGGCGCCTACCTGCTGTGGCTGCTCGTCACCGAGCGCAGGGCGGGCCGGATATGACCGCCGGCAGCGCGCCGCACAACCGAAGGAGCACCGTGAACCGCCTGTCCGCCGAGAACGTCACCCTCGCCTACGACCAGCGCGTCATCGCCGAGCAGTTGTCGGTGGAGATCCCCGACCACTCCTTCACGGTGATCGTCGGCCCCAACGCGTGCGGCAAGTCGACGCTGCTGCGGGCGCTGGCCCGGATGCTGAAGCCGAACCGGGGCCGGGTGCTGCTGGACGGGCAGGTCATCCAGTCCGTGCCGGCGAAGAAGGTCGCGCGGACCCTCGGCCTGCTGCCGCAGTCGTCCGTCGCGCCGGACGGCATCACGGTCGCCGACCTCGTCGGGCGCGGCCGCTACCCGCACCAGGGCATCCTGCGGCAGTGGTCGGCCGAGGACGAGCGGGTCGTCCAGGAGTCCATGGCGCAGACCGGCGTCGCCGAACTCGCCGACCGGTACGTGGACGAGCTGTCCGGCGGCCAGCGCCAGCGGGTGTGGATCGCCATGGCGCTCGCCCAGCAGACCCCGCTGCTGCTCCTGGACGAGCCGACCACCTACCTCGACATCCAGCACCAGATCGACGTCCTCGACCTGTGCGCCGAACTGCACGAGACCCAGGGGCGCACGCTGGTCGCGGTGCTCCACGACCTCAACCACGCCGCCCGGTACGCCACGCACCTCATCGCCCTGCGCGGCGGCGAGGTGATCGCCGAGGGCGCCCCGAACGACATCGTCACCGCCGGCCTGGTGGAGGAGGTCTTCGGGCTGCGCTGTCAGATCATCGACGACCCCGAGACGGGGACCCCGCTCGTGGTCCCGGCCGCCCGCAAGGCACGGCTCACAGCAGCTTCCTGAGCCGGAACAGGTCGAGCAGGCTCGCGTCCAGGCGTACCCGGCCCTTGCCCCAGGCGGTGGCGAAGTTCAGCTCGCCGTCGACCAGGGCCACCAGGTCGTCGCCCGCCATGGCGAGCCTGATCTGCGCCTTCTCGCGCGGGGGTCCCGGAAGGGTCTCGTCGACCTCGATCCGGCCGCCGGTCATGCGGCCGGCGAAGGTGACGTCGAGGTCGGTGATGTGGCAGCTGACCGAGCGGTCCAGCGCGGCGGCCGCGCGGACGTCGCCCTCGGCGCCCCGCATGTTGTCCGAGAGTTTTCCCAGCGCGGTCCTGCACTCCTCGATCGTGGCCATGGCCGTCGACGGTACCCCAGGCGTTCGGGGTAGCGTCTGGGCATGAGCGAGTCCGCGTCCGAGGAAGAGGCCGTACCCGAGGCGGGGGCCGAGCACGCCCCCGTGACCGAGTACGACCCCGCCGCCCCGGCCCCCCTGAACGTCCCGCGCACGCCCACCGGGAACGCCGAGGTCGACGCCGGGCTCGAGCGGCTGGCCGACACCGACCACCTCGCCACCGACGGGCACCTCGAGGTGTACGAGGATGTCCACCGGGGGCTGCGCGACGCGCTCACCGCGCTCGACGCCCGGCCGGGGCCTCCGGCGCCCGCCGGCCGCCCGGCAGCCGCCCCCCGATGAGACCCTCCGGGTCCCATGTTCGATCTTCGTACCACCAGAGCAGGAGCTGAACCCACCGTGGCAGGAGTCGCACGCCGCCGTCTGGACGCGGAGCTGGTCCGCCGGAAGCTCGCGCGCTCGCGCGAGCACGCGAGCCAGCTGATCGCCGCCGGGCGGGTCACCGTCGGCAGGACCGTGGCGACGAAACCGGCCACCCAGGTGGAAACCGCGGCGGCGATCGTGGTCCAGGCCGACGACAGCGATCCGGACTACGTCTCCCGGGGCGGCCACAAGCTGGCCGGCGCCCTGGCCGCCTTCGGGCCCGAGGGCCTGGTGGTCGAGGGCCGGCGCGCGCTGGACGCCGGCGCCTCCACCGGCGGTTTCACCGACGTGCTGCTGCGCGCGGGCGCGGCGCAGGTGGTCGCGGTGGACGTCGGATACGGCCAACTCGCGTGGTCTCTGCAGAACGATGAACGCGTCATCGTCAAGGACCGTACGAACGTACGCGAGTTGACGCTTGAGGCGATCGATGGGGAACCTGTGGATCTTGTCGTGGGCGATCTGTCCTTCATCCCGCTCGGGCTGGTGCTGCCCGCCCTGAAGCGGTGCGTGAAGCCGGACGCCGACCTGGTGATGATGGTCAAGCCGCAGTTCGAGGTGGGGAAGGAGCGGCTCGGCAGCGGGGGTGTCGTACGGAGTCCGCAGCTGCGGGCGGAGGCCGTGCGGGGAGTGGCCGAGAAGGCCTGGGAGCTGGGGCTCGGGGTGCGGGGGGTCACCGCGAGTCCGCTGCCCGGGCCCTCGGGGAACGTCGAGTACTTTCTCTGGCTGCGGGCGGGGGCACCCCAGGTGGACCCGGCCGACGTCGACCGTGCAGTGGCGGAGGGGCCGCGTTGACACAGAACCGAGCGCGTACTGTTTTCCTGCTCGCCCACACCGGGCGGCCCGCGGCCATCCGCAGTGCGGAGCTGGTGGTCAAGGGGCTGCAGCGGCACGGCATCGGGGTGCGGGTGCTGGAGGAGGAGGCGCGCGACCTGCCGCTCCCCGACGAGGTGGAGCTGGTCAAGGAGGCGACACCGCAGTGCCTCGACGGCTGTGAGCTGCTGATCGTGCTCGGCGGCGACGGCACGCTGCTGCGCGGCGCCGAGTTCGCCCGGGCCTCCGGCGTGCCCATGCTCGGCGTCAACCTCGGACGGGTGGGGTTCCTCGCCGAGGCCGAGCGGGACGACCTCGATCGGGTGGTCGACCGGGTGGTGGCGCGGTCGTACGAGGTCGAGGAGCGGATGACCGTCGACGTCGTCGTGCACCGCAACGGGGACATCGTGCACACCGACTGGGCGCTGAACGAGGCGGCCGTGCAGAAGGCCGGCGCCGAGAAGCTGCTGGAAGTCGTGCTGGAGATCGACGGCCGGCCGGTGACGGGGTTCGGGTGCGACGGGATCGTGTTGTCCACGCCCACCGGGTCCACCGCGTACGCGTTCTCGGCCGGGGGCCCCGTGGTGTGGCCCGAGGTGGAGGCGCTGCTGATGGTGCCGATCTCCGCGCACGCGCTGTTCGCGAAGCCCCTGGTCACGTCGCCGGACTCGGTGCTCGCCGTGGAGGTGCTGCCGCACATCCCGCCCGGGGTGCTGTGGTGCGACGGCCGGCGGACCGTCGAGCTGCCGCCCGGGGCACGGGTGGAGGTGCGGCGCGGGGCCGTGCCGGTGCGCCTGGCCCGGCTGCACCACGCCTCGTTCACGGACCGGCTGGTCGCGAAGTTCGCGCTGCCCGTCTCCGGGTGGCGGGGGGCGCCGCACTAGGCCGTCGTGCGGCAGACGGGACTTTGCGGACACGGCCTGGTGCGCCGGACCCGCTCTCCCGGGTGACATGGGCGGGCCATGTGCGCTCGCCGCCCCGGACCTCGTATGGTCTGTTCCGTGTTGGAGGAGATGCGGATACGGTCGCTCGGGGTCATCGACGATGCCGTCGTCGAGTTGTCACCGGGGTTCACCGCCGTCACCGGTGAGACGGGTGCGGGCAAGACCATGGTGGTCACCAGCCTCGGGCTGCTGCTCGGTGGGCGCGCCGACCCGGCGCTCGTGCGGCTCGGCGCGGACCGGGCGGTCGTGGAGGGGCGGATCTCCGTCCCCGCGGACGCCGCCGCGGTCGTGCGCGCCGAGGAGGCCGGGGCCGAGCTGGACGACGGCGCCCTGCTGATCAGCCGTACCGTTTCCGCCGAGGGCCGCTCCCGGGCGCACCTCGGCGGGCGCAGCGTGCCGGTCGGGCTGCTGGCCGAGCTGGCGGACGACCTGGTGGCCGTGCACGGGCAGACCGACCAGCAGGGGCTGCTGAAGCTGTCCCGGCAGCGGCAGGCACTGGACCGGTACGCCGGTGACGCGGTCGCCGTGCCGCTCGCCAAGTACACCGAGGCCTACCGGCGGCTGCGGGCCGTCTCCGCCGAGCTGGAGGAGATCGTCACCCGGGCGCGCGAGCGCGCCCAGGAGGCCGACATGCTCCGGTACGGCCTGGAGGAGATCGCCGGCGTGGAGCCGCGGGCGGGGGAGGACGCGGAGCTGGCCGAGGAGGCGGAGCGGCTCGGGCACGCCGAGGCGCTGTCGTCGGCCGCCACCGCCGCTCACGGCGCTCTCGCGGGCGATCCCGAGGACCCCGAGAGCATCGACGCCTCGATGCTCGTCGCGGGCGCGCACCGGGCCCTGGAGGCCGTCCGCGGCCACGACCCGGCGCTCGCCGCCCTCGCCGACCGGATCGGTGAGATCGGCATCCTCCTCGGTGACGTGGCCGGTGAGCTGGCGGGGTACGCCGACGACCTGGACGCCGACCCGCTGCGGCTGGCCGCCGTGGAGGAGCGCAGGGCCGCCCTCACCGCCCTCACCCGCAAGTACGGCGACGACGTCGACGCCGTTCTGGCCTGGGCCGAGCAGAGTGCCGCGCGCCTGACCGAGCTGGACGGCGACGACGAGCGGATCGGCGAGCTGACCGCCGAGCGCGACGCGCTGCGCACCGAACTGGGCGGACTCGCGCAGGCGCTGACGGACGCGCGGACCGAGGCGGCCGAACGCTTCGCCGCGGCCGTCACGGCCGAGCTGGCCTCCCTGGCCATGCCCCACGCGCGCGTGTCCTTCGACCTCCGGCAGCAGGACGACCCGGAGGGCGTGGAGGTCGGCGGGCGTGCGGTGGCCTACGGGCCCTCGGGCGTGGACGAGGTCGAGCTGCTGCTCGCGCCGCATCCGGGCGCGCCGCCGCGGCCGATCGCCAAGGGTGCCTCCGGCGGTGAGCTGTCCCGGGTGATGCTGGCCGTGGAGGTCGTCTTCGCCGGGACGGACCCGGTGCCGACGTACCTGTTCGACGAGGTGGACGCCGGTGTCGGCGGCAAGGCCGCGGTGGAGATCGGCCGGCGTCTGGCGAAGCTCGCCAGGACCGCGCAGGTGGTCGTGGTCACCCACCTGCCCCAGGTGGCGGCGTTCGCCGACCGTCAGCTACTGGTGGAGAAGACCAACGACGGCTCGGTCACCCGCTCCGGCGTGAAGGTCCTGGAGGGCGAGGAGCGGGTCCGGGAGCTGTCCCGGATGCTGGCCGGCCAGGAGGACTCCGAGACCGCCCGGGCGCACGCCGAGGAACTGCTCGCCACCGCACGCGCGGACCTGTGAGGCCGGCCCCCGGGCGCCCGGGCCGCAGGTCCCGCTCGTTCCTGCTGGCCGCCGCACTCACCGGGGCGGGCCAGGCGCTGCTGCGCGCGACCGCGCCCGGTGGCCGCGGTCGCTGGGAGCGGACGAACCACGCGGGGCGGACGGTCGGGCTGTACGCCGGGCCCGCCTCGGCGCTGGGCACGGCGGTGGCGGCCGCCCGGGTCCGTCCGGCCGCCGGGCTCGCCGTGCTGGCCGCCGGGGTCTGCGGCGGCTACGACGACGTGGCCGGGGACGACCGGCGCGGCTTCCGGGCGCATCTCGGCGCGCTGCGGCACGGCGAGGTCACCAGCGGGGCGGTCAAGCTGTTCGGGATCTCCGCGGCCGGGCTGGCGGCGGGGTGCGTGCTGAAGGAGCGGCCCGTCGACAGGGTGCTGGCCGGTGTCGTGATCGCCGGGGCCGCGCACTTCGTCAACCTGGTCGACGTACGGCCGGGGCGGGCGGCCGGCGCGGTGCTCGCGCTCGGGGCGCCCGGGCTGGCGCGTGGCGGGCCGGGCGCGGAACTGGCGGCGGTGGCCCTCGGCGGGGCCGCGGCCGTGCTGCCCGGGGACCTCGGCGAGCGCGTGATGATCGGTGACGCGGGCGCGCACGCGGTGGGCGCGGCGCTCGGGGTCGCCGCGGTGGCGTGCAACCGGCGCGCGGGACTGCTGGCGCACGCCGCCGCGGCGGTCACGGCCGCGGTGTACGGCGACCGGGTGAGCGCGTGGGCGCGGGCTGTGCCCCTCTGACCTCGCGGTAAGGGCCGGGGCGGTACGGGAGGTGCCCGACTGTCCCTCACTCGTACGGGTGACATGCTCCGGCGCGCTGACCCGGGCCGCCGCGCTGTGCGCCTCCCCGGATTTCCCGGAGGGGGCGTAGTTGCTGGCATGCTTGGCAGGGACAGCAGGGCGGGTGGCGGGTCGAACGCTGCGCGGGTGGCGGGTCGAACGCCGCGCGGGTGGCGGCTTCAACGCCGCGTGGGTGGCGGGTCGAACGCGGTACGGGTGGCGGATTCCACGCGGTGTGTGCGGCGGGCGTGCCCCGTGCGGGCTGCGCGTGGCACGTCCGTACGCCCCTCTCCGCCCGGCACCACCCGCTACCTTCTGTACGTCCCTTGTGACCCGCCAACGCCGAGTCAGGAGCCCCGGGAGCCCCGTGAGCAGCAACGCACCGCACGGTCAGTCGCCGCTGCGCACCGTGCAGGTGCTGGGCGGGGGCAACGCCGGCAGCAGCGCGCACGTACGCTCCCTGGCCGAGGGGCTCGTCGCCCGGGGCGTGCGGGTCACGGTGTGTGCCCCCGACGAGGCCGATCACACCTACGACTTCACCGGCACCGGCGCCGACCACGTGCACGTGCCGCGCAGCAGCGATCCGGCCTCGGTGGCCGCGCTCCGCGCGGCCTGCGCGGACGCCGACCTGGTGCACGCGCACGGCCTGCACGCCTCCTTCCGCGCCGTGCTCGCGCTCGGCGGGCGCCGCACCCCGCTCGTGGTCACCTGGCACAACCGGGCCCGCGCGGAGGGCGCGCGGGCGCACCTGCTGCGGCTGCTGGAGCGGCGCGTGGTGCGGACGGCCGCCGTGGTGCTCGGCACCACCTCGGACCTGGTGGACCGGGCCCGCCGGACGGGCGCGCGCGACGCCCGGCTCGCGGCCGTGGCCCTGCCCGGCGGGCGCCGGCCCGTCGACCCGGACGACCCCGACCGGCTGCGACCCAAGATCCGCGCCGAACTCGGCGCCACCGGACGCCCGTTGCTCATGGCCGTCGGCTCCCTGGACCAGCAGCGCGGCTACGACGTGCTGCTGGACGCGGCCCGGTCCTGGCGGGACCTCGACCCGGTGCCGCTGGTCGTCGTCGCGGGGGAGGGGCCGCTGCGGCCGGTGCTGCAGCGGCGGATCGAGGACGAGGAGCTGCCGGTGCGGCTCGTCGGGCTGCGCGAGGACGTGCCCGAACTGCTCACGGCCGCCGACCTGGCGCTGCTGACCAGCAGGTGGGAGTCGCGGTCCGTGCTCGCCCAGGAGGCGCTGCACGCCCGTGTCCCGCTCGTCGCCACGCGCGTCGGCGGGATCCCGGACCTGGTGGGCGATGCCGCCGAACTCGTCCCGCACGACGACCCGGAGGCGCTGTCCGAGGCGGTCGTCCGGCTGCTGGCCGACCCCGGGCGGCGGGAGCTGCTGCGGGAGCGGGGCGTGCGGCAGGCGGCGACCTGGCCGACGGAGGACGAGACCGTCGCCCAGGTGCTCAGCGTCTACGACGAGTTGACCCGGCCGACACCGATGGCCTGAGCCCGCCGCCGCGCCGGGTCCTCAGGCCCCCGTGCCGGGCACGTGCCGGCGGGCCCGCAGGGCGAGGCTCAACGCCAGTACGGTCTGCGGGTCGTCGAGGTCGGTGCCCAGCAACTCCCCGATGCGGGCGAGGCGGTTGTAGAGGGTCTGGCGGTTGAGGTGCAGCTCGCGCGCGGTCTCCGCCTTGCGCCCCGCGTGCGCCAGATAGGTCTCGAGGGTGGGCAGCAGCGGCGGCTTGGAGCGGTGGTCGTGGTCGCGCAGCGGGCCGATGGCGCGCTCCACGAACGCGGCCAGGTCCGGGTGGTCGCGCAGCCGCCACAGCAGCAGGTCGATGTCGAGGCGCCGGGCGTCGTACCAGGGCCGGTCGGTCAGGCCCTGGGCGGCCGTCGCCGTCTCCGCCGCGTGCCTCAGCCCCGCCGAGGCGGCCGCCCAGCCGCCGGCCACCCCGACCACCACCACCGGCGGAGGCGCGCCGGGCCGCCGCATCCCGGCTCGTTCGACGCCCGCCCGCAGCGCGGCCGCCACCCGGTCGGCGACCGCCGACCGCTCCGTCTCCGAGCGCAGCCCGAGCAGCACCGGCACCCGGCCCTCGACCGGCCGCACGCCGAGCAGCACGGGTACCCCCACGGCCGCCAGCTCCTCCGCGACCGCGCGCGCGAGCACCGCCCACCCCCCGCCCGGCGAGAGGGAGTCCCCGACCCGCATGACGACCGGCAGCAGCGGGCCGTCGCCGGGCTTGAAGCCGAGCACCCGGGCCTGTGCCGGGGCGTCCTCCGCGGTGATGCGGCCCTCGGCCAGGTCGGTGAGGAAGTCGCCGCGCCCCCGCGCCGCCAGTTCCTCCTCCTGTCGGGCCTGCATCAGCACCACGGCCAGGATGCCCGCGGCCCGCTCGGCCGCGATCCGGTGCACCGGGGCCAGCGGGGAGCGGACCGGCAGCAGCACCAGCCGGGCGCGCACCGCACCCGGACCGCCGCCGGGCCCGCCGCCGGGCACGTCCACGAGCACCGAACCGGCGGGCGGCGGCGCGTCCTTGTGCGGATGGCGCAGCCCCTCCCACACCTGCAGCGGATCGGCGCCCTCGGGACCGGCCCCGGCCGCGTACAGCAGCCGGCCGTCCGACGCCTCCAGGAACACCGGGTTGCCGCTGAAGTCGGCCAGGATGCCCAGCACCTGCGGCACCCCGCCGCCGCCCAGCAGGGCCTCGGTGCACCGCCGGTGGACCTCCTCGGCCCGCTGGAGCAGCGCGTAGTGGCCGTTGACGATCTCGGTGTGGATCTCCTCGGTGACGGTCACGAACGGCACCTCGCGGTGCAGCTGGACCAGCGGCAGCCCCGCGCCGCGTGCGGTGTCCACCAGGGCGGCGGGCAGCCGGGTGAAGCGCGGGCCCAGCTCCACCACCAGCGCGGCGATCCCGCGCTCGGCGAGCGTGCGCACGAACGCCCGCTGGTCGGCGGGGCGGGTGCCCAGTCCGTACCCCGTGGTGAGCAGCAGTTCGCCGCCCTTGAGCAGCGAGGCGATGTTGGGCACCTCGCCGGCGTGCACCCAGCGCACGGTGCGCCCCAGCCGGTCGGCCCCGGCCAGGATCTCCGGTAGCCCGCTGCGCAGTCCGGGCAGTTCGAGCGCCCGCTGAACGGTGATCCCGGCGCCCTGAGTGGCGAATCTGCTCTCCGTGCCGCTGTCCATGCAGCGGACGCTACCTGCGCAAACGCCCGGACGACAGATCGGGACGCCGGCCGGGCCGGGTGCGCGGCCTAGACCGGACGGATGTTGTGGTTGAAGCGGAAGACGTTGTCGGGGTCGTACCGGCGCTTGACCTTCTCCAGCCGCAGCAGGTTCCCGGCGCCGAGCCCCGCGCGCACCCGCTCGCCGCCCTCCTCGCCGATGAAGTTCAGGTACACCGCGCCCGTGCTCCACGCCCGGACGGCCGCGCGCACCTCCCGCACCCAGGCGACGGCCCGCTCGTCGTCGGCGGGGTCCTCCCAGACGGCGAAGGGGTGGACCGCCCAGGCCGCGTCCCGGTAGGGGACCGGGTACTCGTGCGGACCGGCGGCGATCGCGCCCCCCTGCGGGAACAGCAGGTGCTGGGTGGAGGTCGGCACCGGCATGGTCTCGGCGCGGCCGCAGAAGGCGTCCACCGCCTCGTCGGGCAGGCCGGTGAGGTACTCCGCCGACCAGTAGTTCCGCTGACCGGGCGGATCGTCCAGCATGCACTGCAGGTCCACGTAGGGCATGTCGCCGACCAGCGCCGCCTCGTGCGGCAGCGCCAGCAGCGGCTGGGCGAGCTTGCGCAGGTCGTCCTCGCCGCCCGCGCAGGTCAGCAGCCCTGCGCACACCAGCTTGCCCACCTGCTCCGGCGGTACGAACTCCTCGGGCGGGCCGGTCAGGTACAGCACCGCGCCGCTCACCTCGTCGGGGCCGCTGCCGATGATCTCGCGGAAGATGCGGACCACGTCCTGGCCGTACCGCGGCTCGAACAGCAGCAGGGCGATGGCGAACTCGGGGAGTTCGTGGAGCTTCAGGGTGATCGCCGTGGCGACGCCGAAGTTGCCGCCGCCGCCGTGCAGGGCCCAGAACAGCTCGGGGTTCTCGTCGGCGCTGGCGTGCACCCGCTCCGCGTCGGCGGTCACCAGCTCCACGCCGAGGAGGTTGTCGACGGCGAGGCCGAAGGTGCGGTCGAGCCAGCCGGTGCCGCCGCCGAGGACGAAGCCGCCCACGCCGGTCGTGGAGGCCCGGCCGCCGGTGGTCGCGAGACCGTGCGGCTGGGTGGCCCGGTCCAGATGGCTCATCGTGGCGCCGCCCCCGACCCGCACCGCCTCGGCCGCCGGGTCGACGGTCACCTGGTGCATCCGGCGCAGGTCGACCACCAGCGCGCCGTCGCCCAGGGCCGTGCCGGCGACGCTGTGCCCGCCGCCGCGCACCGCGATCGGCAGGTCGAGCTCCCGGCCGAACCGCACCGCGCGGACCACGTCGGTCGCGTCCGCGCACTGGGCGATCACGGCAGGGCGCCGGTCGATCATGGCGTTGAAGACCTCGCGGGCCTCGTCGTAACCCATGTCCCCGGGAGCGAACACGTCGCCGACCAGATCCTCGCGGAGCGCCTCGAGGGCCGCGCCCGCCTTCGAAGGGGAAGCCATGGCCGCCCCCTTTCCGGAAAGGGGGGATGTGTCCGGTCCCAGCCTAGGCGCGGGCACTCCCGGGAGCGCGGGGAACCGGTTCCCCGCGCTCCCGGGTGCCTGGGCCGTGTCTAGCCGCCGTACGCCCCCGACGCCGTCAGCCGCAGCGCGGTGTCGATCAGCGGCACGTGGCTGAAGGCCTGCGGGAAGTTGCCGACCTGGCGCTGCAGCCTGGGGTCCCACTCCTCGGCGAGCAGACCGAGGTCGTTGCGCAGCGCCAGCAGCTTCTCGAACAGCTTGCGGGCCTCGTCCACCCGGCCGATCATCGCCAGGTCGTCCGCCATCCAGAAGGAGCAGGCCAGGAAGGCGCCCTCGTCGCCCGGCAGGCCGTCGACGCCCTCGCTCTCACCCTCGGTCGGGTAGCGCAGGATGAAACCGTCCGGGGTGGACAGCTCGCGCTGGATCGCCTCGATCGTGCCGATCACCCGCTTGTCGTCCGGCGGCAGGAAGCCCATCTGCGGGATCAGCAGCAGCGAGGCGTCCAGCTCCTGGGAGCCGTAGGACTGGGTGAAGGTGTTGCGCTCCTTGTCGTAGCCCTTCTCGCACACGTCCCGGTGGATGTCGTCGCGCAGTTCCGTCCAGCGCTCCAGCGGGCCGTCCGCGTCACCGGACTGGATCAGCTTGATGGTGCGGTCCACCGCCACCCAGGCCATCACCTTGGAGTGCACGAAGTGCCGGCGCGGCCCGCGCACCTCCCAGATGCCCTCGTCCGGCTCCTGCCAGTGGTCCTCCAGGTAGCGGATCAGCTTCAGCTGGAGCAGCGAGGCGTAGTCGTTGCGCGCCAGGCCGGTCATGTGGGCCAGGTGCAGGGCCTCGGTGACCTCGCCGTACACGTCGAGCTGGAGCTGGTGCGCCGCGCCGTTGCCGACCCGCACCGGGGCCGACCGCTCGTAGCCCGGCAGCCAGTCCAGCTCGGCCTCGCCGAGCTCGCGCTCGCCCGCGATGCCGTACATGATCTGCAGGTTCTCGGGATCGCCGGCCACCGCGCGCAGCAGCCACTCGCGCCAGGCGCGGGCCTCCTCGCGGTAGCCGGTGCGCAGCAGCGAGGACAGGGTGATCGCCGCGTCGCGCAGCCAGGTGTAGCGGTAGTCCCAGTTGCGGACGCCGCCGATGTCCTCGGGCAGCGAGGTGGTGGGGGCCGCGACGATGCCGCCGGTGGGGGCGTAGGTCAGCGCCTTCAGGGTGATCAGCGAGCGGACCACCGCCTCGCGGTACGGACCGTGGTACGTGCAGTGCTCGACCCAGTCGCGCCAGAAGGTCTCCGTCGCCTCCAGCGACTGCTCCGGCTCCGGGAGAGCCGGCGGCTCCTTGTGCGAGGGCTCCCAGGAGATGGTGAACGCGATCCGGTCACCCGGGGCGACGGTGAAGTCGGCGTAGGTCGTCAGTGCCTTGCCGTAGGTCTCGGCCTCCGTGTCGAACCACACGGAGTCGGGTCCGGCGACCGCCACCGTGCGGCCCTCGTGCTTGTGCACCCAGGGCACCACCCGGCCGTAGGAGAACCGCATGCGCAGGGCGGAGCGCATCGGCACCCGACCGGTGACGCCCTCCACGATCCGGATCAGCTGCGGGGCGCCGTCACGCGGAGGCATGAAATCCGTCACGCGCACGGTGCCGCGCGGGGTGTCCCACTCCGACTCCAGGATCAGCGAGTCGCCGCGGTAGGTGCGCCGCGCCGCGGTGGGCGGCGGGGAGTCGGCCGCGTGCGCCGGGCCGAGCCGCCAGAAGCCGTGCTCCTCGGTGCCCAGCAGGCCGGCGAAGATGGCATGCGAGTCGAAGCGGGGCAGGCACAGCCAGTCGACTGTGCCGTCCCGGCAGACCAGGGCAGCGGTCTGCATGTCTCCGATGAGTGCGTAGTCTTCGATGCGCCCGGCCACGTGCAACTCCAGTCGAACGGCCACGTCACCCCCGCGCAGGGGGGCTGTCGCTAGTGCGGTCAAGGGGGTCGTTGTTGTGCGTCGTTGAGCGGTGAAGCAAAGCAGCCCGCCGAGCCCTGAGGCAAAACGACAGTCCTAGCTCAACGAACTGCCGCGCTCTCGTTGTTCCGGCTGATGGTGGCGGGGGTGTGCCGTCTTTCCGGCCGGGCTCGGCAGCGAATGTCCGAGCAGGATACGACGCACGTAGATGATCCGCGTGCCGCTCCGGACAACCTGTGTGGGCCGAACGAGTGAGCGGGCGATGATGACCATGTGACCGACGCGTGCCGTGACGGCGCGTGTGCCCGGCGTCGCGTGTCGGTCCGGACGCGGAGCGTGGCCGGAAGCCATCCCGGCCAGGCGCTGTTACGCTGGTAGCCCGTGGACCGGTGGGAGAGACAAACCCCCGAACCGCAGCGACGGCGCCCCCGGAAGCATCCGGACCGGCAGCCGCCCCGCACGACAGCCAGCGACCACGGGAGCCCCCTCTTGGCCATGCCGCCGAAATCTACGACGACCAAGCACATCTTCGTCACCGGGGGTGTCGCCTCCTCGCTCGGCAAGGGCCTCACCGCCTCCAGCCTGGGCATGCTGCTCAAGGCCCGCGGACTGCGCGTCGTCATGCAGAAGCTCGACCCGTACCTGAACGTCGACCCGGGCACGATGAACCCCTTCCAGCACGGTGAGGTGTTCGTCACCAACGACGGCGCCGAGACCGACCTGGACATCGGCCACTACGAGCGCTTCCTCGACCGTGACCTGGACGGCTCCGCCAACGTCACCACCGGTCAGGTCTACTCGACCGTGATCGCCAAGGAGCGGCGCGGCGAGTACCTGGGTGACACCGTGCAGGTCATCCCGCACATCACCAACGAGATCAAGCACCGCATCCGCCGGATGGCGACCGACGAGGTGGACGTCGTCATCACCGAGGTCGGCGGCACGGTCGGCGACATCGAGTCGCTGCCGTTCCTGGAGACCGTCCGCCAGGTCCGCCACGAGGTCGGCCGGGACAACGTCTTCGTCGTGCACATCTCGCTGCTGCCGTACATCGGCCCGTCCGGCGAGCTGAAGACCAAGCCGACCCAGCACTCCGTCGCCGCGCTGCGCAACATCGGTATCCAGCCGGACGCGATCGTGCTGCGCTGCGACCGCGAGGTGCCGACCGCGATCAAGCGGAAGATCTCGCTGATGTGCGACGTCGACGAGGCCGCCGTGGTGGCGTGCCCCGACGCCCGCTCGATCTACGACATCCCGAAGACCGTGCACGGCGAGGGCCTGGACGCGTACGTCGTCCGCAAGCTGGACCTGCCGTTCCGCGACGTGGACTGGACGACCTGGGACGACCTGCTCGACCGCGTCCACAACCCCGACCACGAGATCACCCTCGCCCTGGTCGGCAAGTACATCGACCTGCCCGACGCCTACCTGTCGGTGACCGAGGCGCTGCGCGCCGGCGGCTTCGCCAACAGGGCCCGCGTCAAGATCAAGTGGGTCACCTCCGACGACTGCAAGACCCCGGCCGGCGCCAAGGCGCAGCTCGGCGACGTGGACGGCATCTGCATCCCCGGCGGGTTCGGCGAGCGCGGTGTGACCGGCAAGGTCGGCGCCATCCGCTACGCCCGCGAGAACAAGATTCCGCTGCTCGGCCTCTGCCTGGGCCTGCAGTGCATCGTGGTCGAGGCCGCCCGCAACCTGGCCGACATCCAGGACGCCAACTCCACCGAGTTCGACCCGGCCACCGCCCACCCGGTCATCTCCACCATGGCCGAGCAGATGGACATCGTCGCCGGCGAGGGCGACATGGGCGGCACCATGCGGCTCGGGATGTACCCGGCCAAGCTGGCCGAGGGCTCCATCGTCCGTGAGGTGTACGACGACAAGGAGTACGTCGAGGAGCGGCACCGCCACCGCTACGAGGTGAACAACGCCTACCGCGCGGAGCTGGAGAAGAAGGCGGGCATCCTGTTCTCCGGCACCTCCCCGGACGGCAAGCTCGTCGAGTACGTGGAGTACCCGCGCGACGTGCACCCCTACCTGGTCGCCACGCAGGCGCACCCGGAGCTGCGCTCGCGGCCGACGCGCCCGCACCCGCTGTTCGCCGGCCTGGTGAAGGCGTCGGTCGAGCGGAAGATCGCCGAGTAACGCACCGGTTGTACGGTGGCCGGGGTGCGCACCTTCGACGGTGGGCACCCCGGCCTTCGTACCCCGGCTTGCGTACCGGGCCGGATTCTCGCCTGCGTGTGTGGAAGGACAGGGCATGACGATCAAGGACACCCCCGAGGAGTGGGAGATCCGCGCGACGGAGACCCCCTTCACGGGCAACAAGACCTCCGTGCGCACGGACGACGTCGTCATGCCCGACGGCTCCGTGGCCCGCCGTGACTACCAGGTCCACCCCGGCTCGGTCGCCGTCCTCGCCCTGGACGAGGCGGACCGGGTCCTGCTCATCAACCAGTACCGCCACCCCGTGCGGCACAAGCTGTGGGAGATCCCGGCCGGCCTGCTGGACGTGCCCGGCGAGAACCCGCTGCACGCCGCCCAGCGCGAGCTGTACGAGGAGGCGCACGTCAAGGCCGAGGACTGGCGGGTGCTGACCGACGTCTACACCACCCCCGGCGGCTGCGACGAGGCCGTGCGGATCTTCCTCGCCCGCGATCTGTCGGAGGCCGAGGGCGCTCGCTTCGAGGCGGAGCACGAGGAGACCGACATGGAGCACGCGCGCGTGCCGGTCGACGAGCTGGTGCGCCGGGTGCTGGCCGGGGACGTGCACAACAACTGCCTGGTGGTCGGGGTCCTCTCCCTGGTGGCCGCCCGCGGCGGGGACGGCGAGGACGCCCTGCGCCCGGCCGACGCGCCCTGGCCCGCCCGCCCCTTCGCGTCCTGACGCCACCCACCCACCCGTTGGTGTGACCATCGCCTGATCCGATCGGGCGACCTGCCCGCCGCGCTCCTCACGGAACGTCGCAGAGCGTGAACTAGGCTCTGGAAACGCCCGTACCGGGAAGACCCGGCGGGGTTGCGCGTGCGGTGGGACGGGAGTGTGGCCCGTGGCGGATCAGGCGGTGGACACGGACGGAGCGCGGCTGTCCGCGCCCGGGACCGCGGAGGACCATTTCCTGGGCCGCACGCGGGAGTTGAAGGAGCTGCGGGCCGACATCGAGCGCGCGGGCCTGGACACCCTGTCCGGCCGCAAGGCCCCCCGCGCGCGCGTGCTCCTGATCGCGGGCGCGCCCGGCTCCGGCCGGACCGCGCTCGCCGCGGAACTCGCCCGGCAGGTAGCCGAGCGTTACCCCGACGGAGTGCTGCGGGCCCGGCTCAGCGAGCCCGACGGCACCCCCGTACCCGTCGAGCACACCGCACGCGAACTGCTCGCCGCCCTGGGCGTGCGGGCCCCCGCCGGGGCCGCCGAGGACGAGCTGACCGAGGCGCTGCGCGCCGCACTCGCCGGCCGGCGGGCCCTGCTCCTGCTGGACGACGCGGCCGGCGCCGAGCAGGTCGACGCGCTGCTGCCGGACGCCCCCGACTGCCTCGCGGTGGCCGTCTCCGGCGGGCCGCTCACCGGCATCGCGGACGTCCGCCCGTGCACCCTGGGCGGCCTCGACACCAAGTCCGCGGTGGAACTCCTCACCCGCCACACCGGCTCCGTCCGCATCACCGTCGACCCGCGCTCCGCCGAGAGCCTGGCGGAGGCCTGCCAGGGCCGGCCCGCCGCGCTCAACCTGGCCGGCGGCTGGCTCGCCTCCCGGCCCCAGGCGGCCGTCTCCGACCTCGCCAAACGGATGCACGCCGACCTGGAGGACGGCGCCGACGGCAGCCCGCTGACCCGGATCTTCCGACTCGTGCACGACCAGCTCCCCGGTCAGGCCGCCCGGACGCTGCGGCTGCTCCACCTCGCCCCGGCCGGCCTCGTCGACCCGCACACCGCCTCGGCCCTGGCCGGCTGCTCGGTGGGCGCCGCGCGCGCCGCCCTGGACGACTTCGTCGCCCTCGGCCTGCTGCGCGCGGTCGACTCCCCGCTGCCCGAGTACGAGGTCCCCGGCTGCCTGCACCCCCTGATGCGGTCCCTCGCCGAGAGCCTGGAGCGCCCGGCGGAGCTGCAGCTCGCCACCGCCCGCATGCTGGAGCGGACCGTACGGCTGCTGCAGTCGTGCCGGCTGATCACCGAGACGGACAGCCCGCAGGCCCGGGACAAGCTCCAGGAGATGCCCCGGGCGCTGCGCTTCCCCACGCCCCGGGCGGCCGCCGACTGGCTCCGGGTCCGCAGGCCCGCCCTGCTGGCCGCCGTCCGCCTGGCCGTGGCCGACGGGGAGCTGGACACCCTCGCCCGCAGGCTGATGTCCCAGCTGGTCAGGGCCATGGCCGCGCACGTCGGCACCCAGGCGGCCGCGGCCGACCTGTACGGGGTGCACGGCCTGGTCCTGGACGTCGCCGAGCGGCGCGGACTGCACCGGGAGAAGGCCGCCGCCCTGCTGAACCTGGGCGATCTGGACGCCCAGACCGGCCGCACGCGGGCCGCGCTGGCCCGCTACCGGGCCGCTCTGGACGCCGGACGCGAGGCGAACGACCCGTACGCCACCGGCCGCGCGATGGAATCCGTAGGAGGCGCGCACCAGGAGCTGGGGGACTACGACCGGGCCGCCGACTGGTTCGGCCGGGCCCTCGCCGAACGGCTGGCCCGGGGCGAGCGCCCGGAGGCCGCCCGGCTGTACGGCCGCATCGCCACCGCGCACACCTACGCGGGCCGCTACGGCGAGGCGCTCAGGAACTGGCGGGCGGCCGCCGCCGGGTACCGCAAGAACGGCGATGTGGCCGGGCACGCAAGGGCGTTGAGCGAGGTGGCCCGGGTACAGGAGTACGCGGGCCGGCCCACCGAGTCGCTGCGCACCTGCCAGGAGGCGGTGGAGTGGGCGCGGCGTGCCGAGGACGTCCGGCTGCAGGCCGCGCTGCAGCTCCGGCTGGCCGACACCCTGGACCGGCTCGGCGACCCCACCTCCGCCCATCTGCACCGGGCGGCGGCCGAGCGCATGCTGGGTGAGGAACGTCCGGAGGACGACTCCAGCCCCCAGCAGGACGCTACGGCCTGCGAAATCCGTACCGCATCCGAAGAAGATTGATGCAATGAAAGGCTAGACAGCCGGAACACCTTCATTAAACTGGCTCTGCCGCTCGTTCTCCGGCGGTGTCTCCCGGTATGCCGCCGCATGTCTGGGTACGTCTGTAATGCACCCCCCTACCCTCTGAGCCAAGGACCGTGATCGACGTGAAGGTCGGCATCCCCCGCGAGGTCAAGAACAACGAGTTCCGGGTGGCCATCACCCCCGCCGGTGTGCACGAGCTGGTGCGCAACGGCCACCAGGTCGTCATCGAGCGGGGCGCCGGCCTCGGCTCCTCGATCACGGACGAGGAGTACGTCTCCGCGGGTGCCGGGATCCTCGACACCGCCGACGAGGTGTGGGCCGCCGCCGACCTGCTGCTGAAGGTCAAGGAGCCCATCGCGGAGGAGTACCACCGCCTCCGCAAGGACCAGATCCTCTTCACCTACCTGCACCTGGCCGCCTCCAAGGAGTGCACGGACGCGCTCATCGAGTCCGGCACCACGGCCATCGCCTACGAGACCGTCGAGCTGCCGAACCGCGCGCTGCCGCTGCTCGCCCCGATGTCCGAGGTCGCGGGCCGGCTGGCCCCGCAGGTCGGCGCCTACCACCTGATGCGCGCGGCCGGCGGCCGTGGCGTGCTGCCGGGCGGCGTCCCGGGCGTGACCCCGGCCAAGGCCGTCGTCATCGGCGGCGGTGTCTCCGGCTGGAACGCCACCCAGGTCGCCGTCGGCATGGGCTTCGACGTGACCCTGCTCGACCGCGACATCAACAAGCTGCGCGAGGCCGACAAGATCTTCGGTACGAAGGTCAAGGCGATCATGTCCAACTCCTTCGAGCTGGAGAAGGCCGTCCTCGACGCCGACCTCGTCATCGGCGCGGTCCTCATCCCGGGTGCCAAGGCCCCGAAGCTGGTCACCAACGAGCTGGTGGCCCGCATGAAGCCCGGAAGTGTCCTTGTCGACATCGCGATCGACCAGGGCGGCTGCTTCGAGGACTCCCGTCCCACCACGCACGCCGAGCCGACCTTCGAGGTCCACAACTCGGTCTTCTACTGCGTCGCCAACATGCCGGGCGGTGTGCCCAACACCTCCACCAACGCCCTCACCAACGCGACGCTGCCGTACATCGTCTCCGTCGCCAACAACGGCTGGGTCGAGGCGCTGCGCCGGGACGCCGCGCTCGCCAAGGGTCTCAACACCCATGACGGCAAGGTCGTTTACAAGGAGGTCGCCGAGGCCCACGGCCTGGAGCACGTGGAGCTCGAGACGCTGCTCGGCTGAGCCGTCCTGCCTGGTGAGTCGCTAAGTCACCGGCAGCCAAAAGGCGATTCGTCAACACGGTTCGTCAACGACACACACCCGGCCGGACCTTGCCCGACAAGGTCCGGCCGGATGTGTGTATGGTCACTTTGCGGCTCTCGGCCAACTCGCCTCGAACGTAACCCTTCGACCGATTCGCACACCGGTGAAACCTGCTGTGCGACGGCCTTACGCCCTTGACAGCGGGATGTTTCATTGCCGACACATCCTGCCGGGTCCGGCGGATTGTGTTGCTGCGGACCGCCGACACGCCATAGAGTCGCCAACCGTCGGCATGGTGCCACGCTGACCTTGTCTAGAAGTTTCCTGGTCACCAAGGAGGTAAGACGACTTGTGAATGAGTCGACATTTTCTCCCGGGGGTGGTCAACCAGGAATGCCTGTACGGGGCCAGGGCTCCGGGGGATTCGAGGCTGTCGGCTCCGTCGCAGTGCGCACCTTCGCAGCCCACCAGAGTCCCGGGCCGAAGACGGTCCGGACAGCACACCAGAGCATGGATGGCCATCACGTGAACGCCATGGCCGGCGACGGAAGTGGCGCGCCCCACAACCACTTCGCCGACTACGACGAACTGCCCGAGGGGCACTTCTACGACCCCGACGCCGAGTACGAGCCCGATCCGGAGTACGCGGCCACGCTCGCGCCCGACGCGGCCCGCCAGCGCCGTGAGCGCATCGGTCCGACCGGACGCCCGCTGCCGTACTTCCCGATCCCGGGCCCGCTGACCGACCACGGCCCCGCGAAGATCATCGCGATGTGCAACCAGAAGGGCGGCGTCGGCAAGACGACGTCGACCATCAACCTGGGTGCCGCGCTCGCGGAGTACGGCCGGCGCGTGCTGCTCGTGGACTTCGACCCGCAGGGCGCGCTGTCGGTGGGTCTGGGTGTCAACCCGATGGAGCTCGACCTCACGGTCTACAACCTGCTCATGGAGCGGGGCATGTCGGCGGACGAGGTCCTGCTGAAGACCGCGGTCCCCAACATGGACCTGCTGCCGTCCAACATCGACCTGTCGGCGGCGGAGGTCCAGCTGGTCTCCGAGGTCGCCCGCGAGTCGACCCTCCAGCGGGCCCTGAAGCCCCTGATGGACGACTACGACTACATCGTCATCGACTGCCAGCCCTCGCTCGGCCTGCTCACCGTCAACGCGCTGACGGCCGCGCACAAGGTGATCGTGCCGCTGGAGTGCGAGTTCTTCGCGCTGCGCGGTGTGGCCCTGCTGACCGAGACGATCGAGAAGGTCCAGGAGCGGCTCAACCCCGAGCTGGAACTGGACGGCATCCTCGCCACGATGTACGACTCGCGCACCGTGCACAGCCGTGAGGTGCTCGCGCGTGTCGTCGAGGCGTTCGACGACCACGTCTACCACACGGTCATCGGGCGCACCGTCCGCTTCCCGGAGACCACGGTCGCCGGTGAGCCGATCACCACGTACGCCTCCAACTCCGTGGGTGCCGCCGCCTACCGCCAGCTCGCCAGGGAGGTGCTCGCCCGGTGTCACGCCGAGTGAGTCTGCCGGGGGCCGACGAACTCTTCCGTACGACAGGGGGGACTGCGCTCCAGCCGTCCACGCCCCGGCGCGGGGCGGGCGGTGAGGCCCGGGTGCCGGCTCCCGCGGGGGAGAGCGACGACGTGGCGGCCGCCGAGGACGCGCCGCCGTCGGTGCCCGTGCAGGGCGGTGACGGCGAGGGCGCGGAGCATGTGGCGGCGGAGGCGGAACCGGCGGAGACGGGCGAGTCCCGGACCCGGCCGGCCCGGCGCCAGGCGGCGCAGGAAGGTTCTTCTGCCGCCGCTGCCCAGCAGCCCCGCAAGCGGGGCCGGGCGGCGGCCCGGCGGCCCAGCGGGCGCGAGCGGCACGACGAGAAGATCACGGTATACGTCTCGGCCGAGGAGCTCATGGACCTCGAGCACGCGCGACTGGTGCTGAGGGGCGAGCACGGGCTCGCCGTCGACCGCGGCCGGATCGTCCGCGAGGCGGTCGCGGTGGTCCTCGCCGATCTGGAGTCCCGAGGGGACGCGAGCATCCTGGTCCGGCGGCTGCGGGGTCGGTAGTCCTCCCGGCGGCCGTCAGGCGGTAGCCTGCGACGGCCATGACCTCGAACGACGCTCCCGCCCCCGGCCCAGGCGCCGGCCGCAGGCGCGCCCTGGGCCGAGGACCGGGCACCACCCGCCCCGACCCCGCGGCCCCGTCCGCGGACCCGCGGGACCCCACCGGGCACGAGCCCGCACCGCAGCCCCGGGCGACAAGCCCGGAGACCGACGTACAGCCGTCCCCGCCCCGGCAGCCCGCGCCCGGCCACGACCACGCGGGCACACCCGCGCCGGCGCTGGAGCCCGCGGAGAGGCCCACGG
>NZ_JARAUO010000067.1:0-28373 GCF_033792105.1 Streptomyces sp. WI03-4A | reverse complement strand
GGGGGTCGGGGGTGGGGGGGCGGTGGGCGGGGGGCCGTTGGGCCGGGGGTCGGGGGCCGGGGGGTGGGGGGCCGGAGGCCGGAGGCCGGGAGGCCGGGGGCCGGAGGCCGGAGGCCGGGAGGCCGGAGGCCGGGAGGCCGGAGGCCGGGAGGCCGGGGGCCGGAGGCCGGGGGCCGGAGGCCGGGGGCCGGAGGCCGGGGGCACGGCAGCCCGGGCCTCCGGGGAGGTCCGGGCTGCCGGGCGGGCGGGTCGACGGGGGGGGAAAGACCCGGCCTGCCGGCGGCGGTCACCGGACGCCCGGCCCGGGTTCAGGCGGAGCCGGACGTCCGGAGTCTCTGCGGGCGCGCTGTCAGGAGCGCCGGGCCCCGAGCGGAGCGCTACGCCTTGGCCAGCTCCTTCTCGCCGTCCTCGCGGGGCTCGGGCAGCTCGGTGACGGTGCCCCGGTTCTCGTCCAGCAGCGTCGTCTCGTCGAACGGCAGCTCCCCGGCGAGCACCTGCCGGACCCGGGCCTTGTCGATCTCCTTGGTCCAGGTACCGATGAGCACGGTGGCGACCGCGTTGCCGGCGAAGTTGGTCAGCGCGCGGGCCTCGCTCATGAAGCGGTCGATGCCGACGATGAGGCCGACGCCGTCCACCAGCGCGGGCTTGTGCGACTGCAGGCCGCCCGCCAGCGTGGCGAGCCCCGCGCCGCTGACGCCCGCCGCGCCCTTGGAGGCCAGCAGCAGGAAGAGCAGCAGCGGGATCTGCTCGCCGACGGACATCGGCGTGCCCAGGGCGTCCGCGATGTACAGCGAGGCCATGGTCATGTAGATCATCGTGCCGTCGAGGTTGAACGAGTAGCCGGTCGGCACGGTGATGCCGACGACCGGCTTGCTGACCCCGAGGTGCTCCATCTTCGCGATCAGCCGCGGCAGCGCGGACTCGGAGGAGGAGGTCGAAAGGATCAGCAGGAACTCACGGGCGAGGTACTTGAACAGCGAGAAGACGTTCAGTCCCGCGACGACCCGCAGCAGCGCGCCGAGCACGATGAAGACGAACAGGAAGCAGGTGACGTAGAAGCCGAGCATCAGCACGGCGAGGCTCTTCAGCGCGTCCAGACCGGCCGAGCCGACCACCGCGGCGATGGCGCCGAAGGCACCGATCGGCGCGGCCCACATGACCATGGCCAGGATGCGGAAGACGAGCCGCTGGATGTGCTCGATGCCGCGCAGCACCGGCTGCCCGGCCGAGCCCATGGCCTGGAGCGCGAAGCCGGCGAGCAGCGCCACCAGCAGCGTCTGGAGGACCTGGCCCTCGGTGAACGCGGAGACGAACGTGAGGGGGATGATCGACAGCACGAAGTCCACGGGCGGCAGCGCGTCGCTGGAGACCTGGGCGTGCCCGGTCTGCTTGAGCGCGTTCGTCAGGTGCAGCCCGTCGCCCGGGTGCAGCACGTTGCCGACGACGAGCCCGATGGCGAGCGCCACGAGCGACATCACGAGGAAGTAGCCGAGCGCGATGCCGCCGACGGCACCGACCTTCGCGGCCTTCCGCACGGACCCGATGCCGAGCACGATCGTGCAGAAGATGATCGGCGAGATCATCATCTTGATCAGGTTGACGAAGCCGGTGCCCAGCGGCTTCAGCTCGACCGCCGCATCGGGCCAGATGAGCCCCACGGCGATGCCGAGCGCGACCGCCACGATGACGGCTATGTACAGGTAATGGGTCCGGTCCCGCTTCACGCGGGGTGCGGCAGGTGCCGTATCGGGGGTGCTGGCGGCCACGGCTGCCCTCCTTGACGTCTTCGTCGGCATCACCGGCGTGCGGCTCACGTCCGGGCGGATGGGGATGCCTGACTATCTCCCGGCGTGTGAGGGCGGTCACCCTTCCGTTCATTTAGTTCACGCACGAACGGCGAGGCACACTCGTGACATGCGCTTTCCGCCCCTCCCCCGCAGCCTGGCGGGCCAGCTCTTCGCCATGCAGGCGGTGCTCATAGCGGTGGTCGTGGCCGGGTACGCGCTGTTCACCTACGTCAGCGACGAACGGCAGGCCGTCGACGCGGCGGCCCTGCACGCGACGGCCGTGGCCCGCTCGATCGCGGACTCCCCGACGGTCGGCGCGGCGATCCACACCCCCGACCCGACCCGGGAGCTCCAGCCGTACGCGATGCGGGTCATGCGGGACACCGACGTCGACTTCGTGACGATCATGAACCCCTCCGGCATCCGCTGGACCCACCCCGACGAGAAGCAGATCGGCAGGCACTTCATCGGCCGGATCGACCCGGCACGGCACGGCCGCACCTTCACCGAGACGTACACCGGCACCCTCGGCTCGTCCGTCCGCGCGGTGACCCCGGTGGAGGAGAACGGGCGGGTCATCGGCATGGTCAGCGCCGGCATCAAGGTCGAGGCGATCAGCGCCCGGGTCCGGGGCCAGGTCACCGCGCTGCTGGGAGTGGCCGGCGGGGCGCTGCTGCTGGGCGCGGTCGGCACCTACGTGATCAACGCCCGGCTGCGCCGCCACACCCACGGGATGAACGCCGCCGAGCTGAGCCGGATGCACGACTACCACCAGGCGGCCCTGCACGCGGTGCGCGAGGGGCTGCTGATGCTGGACGGGCAGTTCCGGGTGGCGTTGATCAACGACGGCGGCCGGGTGCTGCTCGGGGTGGGCGACGAGGTGGACGTGATCGGCAGGTCGGTGGCCGAACTCGGCTTGCCGGCCCCGCTGACCGGCGCGCTGCTGTCGTCCGAGCCCCGGGTCGACGAGGTCCACCTGACGGCGTCGCGCGTGCTGGCGGTGAACACCTCACCGGTGTCCGGCGGCGAACGCAGGGGCACCGTCGTCACCTTGCGCGACGTGACCGAACTCCAGTCGCTGATGGGCGAGCTGGACTCGGAGCGCGGCTTCACCCAGGCCCTGCGCTCGCAGGCGCACGAGGCCGCCAACCGGCTGCACACGGTGGTCTCGCTGATCGAGCTGGGCCGCGCCGACGAGGCGGTGGACTTCGCCACGGCGGAGCTGGAGCTGGCGCAGGCGCTCACCGACCAGGTGGTGGCGGCGGTGAGCGAGCCGGTGCTGGCCGCCCTGCTGCTGGGCAAGACGGCGCAGGCCAACGAGCGGGGCGTGGAGCTGGTGGTGTCCCCGGACAGCCGCCTCGACGACGGCCTGCTGCCGGCCGAGCTCTCCGCCCGCGACCTGGTGACGGTCCTCGGCAACCTGATCGACAACGCGGTGGACGCGGCGCAGGGCAGCGTGGGCGCGCGGGTGACGGTGACGGCGTACGCCTCGGCCTGCGAACTGGTGCTGCGCGTCTCGGACACCGGACCCGGTGTCGACCCCGCCCACGCCGACCTGGTATTCCAGCGGGGGTTCTCGACGAAGCCGGCCGGACCGGGCGGGCGGGGCCTGGGCCTGGCCCTGGTCCGGCAGGCGGTCACCCGGCTCGACGGGACCCTGACGGTGGCGGAGTCCGCGGCGGACGGAGAGGGCGGAGCGGTGTTCGAGGTGCGGTTGCCGTTGCCCGCGGCGGTGGGGGACGGCGGATGACCGGCGAACGGCAGGCGATCAGGGTCCTGGTGGTCGAGGACGATCCGGTGGCCGCCGACGCGCACGTGATGTACGTCGGCCGGGTGCCGGGGTTCGTCGCGGTCGGCACGGCGCACAGCGGGGCGGAGGCACGCCGGATCCTCGACCGCACACCGGTGGACCTGCTGCTGCTCGACCTCCACCTGCCGGACGTGCACGGACTGCAACTGGCGCGGTCGCTGCGGGCGGCGGGGCACCACGCGGACGTGATAGCGGTGACGTCGGCGCGCGACCTGGCGGTGGTGCGCGAGGGCGTCTCGCTGGGCGTCGTCCAGTACGTGCTGAAGCCGTTCACCTTCGCGACCCTGCGGGACCGTCTGGTGCGGTACGCCGAGTTCCAGGCCGCGGTGGGCGAGGCGAGCGGACAGGACGAGGTGGACCGGGCCCTCGCGGTGCTCCGGGCCCCCTCCCCCGCCGCCCTCCCCAAGGGCCTGAGCGGCCCCACGCTGGAACGGGTCACCACCACCCTTCGCGAGGCCCCCGACGGCCTCACCGCGGCGGGCGTGGCCGAGGCGGTGGGCATCTCCCGCATCACCGCCCGGCGCTATCTGGAGCACCTGGTGGACGCTGCCCGAGCGGCCCGGAGCCCGTTGTACGGCCAGGTGGGACGCCCGGAGCTGGTGTACCGATGGGTGCCGCAGGGGCGCTGAGCCCGTCGGCGCGACAGGCGCCGGGAGAACAGGCCCCGGAATACGCCGCCGACGCATTGACCTGACTAGACCACTCCTCATACGTTCACACGGCAGCGATCTCCACGAAACGCCACGCCGAAGTGAGCCCGTAGGAGGTAGTGCCCGTGCGCCCCACCGCCGCCACTCTCATCGCCCTCGCCCTCGCCGCGACGACCCTCAGCGCCTGTGGTGCCGGGTCCGGCAGCAGTCCCGACACGCTGAAGGTGTCCTTCAAGCAGTCCACCGACAACTCCGTCAAGGTGATGGACACCTACCTGGCCGGCATCAAGCAGCAGTTCGAGAGGAAGTACCCCGGCAAGAAGGTCGAGTTCGTGCCCATCAAGGCGCCGGACTCGGAGTACTACACCAAGCTCCAGCAGATGCTGCGCTCCCCGCGGACCGCCCCGGACCTGGTGTACGAGGACACCTTCCTCATCAACTCGGACATCACCAGCGGGTACTTGCGGCCCCTGGACCCCTACCTCGCCAAGTGGCCGGACTGGAAGCAGTTCATCCCCACCGCGAAGAACGCGGCCAAGGGGCAGGACGGGAAGACGTACGGCGTCCCGGACGGGACGGACACCCGCGGACTCTGGTTCGACCGGCGGGTGTTCAGGAAGGCCGGGCTGCCGGCCGACTGGCAGCCGCGGACCTGGGACGACATCCTCTCCGCCGCCCGCACCATCAAGCGGAGGGTGCCCGGCGTCACGCCCCTCAACGTCTACACCGGCAAACCGGCCGGCGAGGCCGCCACGATGCAGACCTTCGAGATGCTGCTGTACGGCACCGGCGACGGCCGCACGGACCCGCTGTACGACGCCGCCGCCAGGAAGTGGGTGGCCGGCAGTCAGGGCTTCAAGGACTCCCTCGCCTTCGTGGAGCGCGTCTTCAAGGAGAAACTGGGCCCCGACGTATCCGACGCCCTGGACCCGAACTTCAGCACCGCCGTCCGCGGTGAGCTGCTCCCGCAGGGCAAGCTGGGCATCGCCCTGGACGGCTCCTGGCTGCCGCAGGACTGGCTGCCCGGCAGCGGGCACGAGTGGCGCGACTGGTCGAAGCGGCTCGGGCTGGCGTACATGCCCACGCAGCACGGCCAGGCCCCCGGCAAGGTCAGCATGTCCGGCGGCTGGACCTGGGCCGTCCCGGCCAAGGCCGGCAACCCGGACCTCGCCTTCGACTTCATCAGGACGATGCAGACCGAGGCGAACGCCAGGAAGTGGTACGTCGCCAACTCCGGTATCGCGGTGCGCCAGGACGTGGCGAGCGACCCGGCGTACGTCGGCGCCCAGCCCGGCATCAAGTTCTTCACCGGTCTCGTCGCCAGCACCCACTACCGGCCCGCCTACCCCGCGTACCCGAAGGTGTCGACCGCCGTCCAGGAGGCCATGGAAGGCGTGACGACCGGCGACCGGTCCGTCGACTCCGCGGCGAGCGGGTACGACGCCACGCTCGAGGACGTCACCGGCGACCGAGTGATCCGCAGGTGAGCGGGCGGCCCCGGGTCGCGAGGGCCCTCCCCCTCGCGCCCGCCCTGGTCCTGCTCGTCCTCTTCCTCGCCGGCCCCATCGTCTACTGCGCGTACATCGCCTTCACCGACCTCCAGCTCACCGGCCAGGCCCACTCCTCCTTCGTCGGCCTCGCCAACTTCCGCAGGGCCTTCCACGACGACGCGTTCCTGAACGCGGTCCGGCTGACGCTGGTGTTCACGGTGCTCTCCTCGCTCGTCGGGCAGAACACCCTGGGCCTGGCCCTCGCCGCGCTGATGAAACGCGCGTCCAGGCCGGTGCGGACGCTCACCGGCGCGGTCGTGATCACCGCCTGGGTGCTGCCGGAGGTCGTCGCCGGATTCCTGCTCTACGCCTTCTTCCGGCGCGAGGGCACCCTGAACTCGATCCTGGCGCACCTCCATCTGCCCGCGCAGAACTGGCTGTTCACGCTGCCCATCCTGGCGGTGTCGTTCGCCAACGTCTGGCGCGGCACGGCCTTCTCGATGCTCGTGTACTCCGCCGCGCTCGACGAGATACCGGGCGAGATCACGGAGGCGGCGGAGGTGGACGGGGCCGGCGGCTGGCGGCGCATGTGGCACATCACGCTGCCGATGATCCGCAGGTCCATCGGCACCAACCTGATGCTCAACACCCTCCAGACGCTCTCCGTGTTCGGGCTGATCTGGGTGATGACCAGGGGCGGGCCCGGCGACCGGAGCCAGACCCTGCCCCTGTTCATGTACGAGCAGGCGTTCCAGAACAGCATGATCGGCTACGGCACCGCCGTCGCCCTGCTCCTGCTGCTGGTGGGCTCGCTGTTCTCGGTCGTCTATCTGCGCCTGCTGCGCACGGAGGGGTGAGGCCGCCCATGCCCCGCGACCGTCCCTCCCGCCGCCTGGCCGCCGACGCCGGGCTGCTCGTCGTCGCCCTCGCCTTCGCGCTGCCCCTCGCCTGGGTGCTGCTGGCCTCGGTCGACCCGCACGCGGACCTGCGGGTCAAGGCGCCCGACGGACTGACGTCGGCCAACTTCGACGCGGTCCTCACCCCGGACATCACCTACACCCCGCTGCTCAACAGCCTCGTCCTGTGCGGCGGGGCCACCGCGCTGACGGTCGGCTGCGCGGCACTCGCCGCCTACCCGCTGTCCCGGTTCCCCTCCCGGCTCAACCGGCCGTTCCTGCTGACGATCCTGTTCGCGACCAGCCTGCCGATCACCGCGATCATGGTCCCGGTGTACGCCCTGTTCGTGCGGGTGAACCTGATCGACACCCTCCAGGGCACGATCCTCTTCTTCGCCGCCTCCCAGCTCCCCTTCGCCATCTGGCTCATGAAGAACTTCATGGACGGGGTGCCGAAGGAGCTGGAGGAGGCGGCCTGGACGGACGGGGCCTCGGCATGGCAGTCCCTGACCCGGATCGTGCTGCCGCTGATGGGCCCCGGGCTCGCCGTCGTCACCGTCTTCTCGTTCGTGATGATGTGGGGGAACTTCTTCGTCCCCTTCATGCTGCTGCTCAGCCCGGACCTGATGCCGGCCTCGGTCAGCATCAACGACTTCTTCGGCAACCGGGGCATGGTGGCGTACGGCCAGCTCGCCGCCTTCTCCGTCATCTACTCGACGCCGGTGATCCTGCTGTACGTGCTGGTCGCGCGGAAACTGGGCGGCGGGTTCGCGCTCGGCGGGGCGGTCAAGGGGTGAGGGGCGGGGCGATGCGCCCCCTTGCATGCCGAACGGCCGGTACGTACCGAACGGCCGGAACCGTACGTTCCTACAATCGGTGATCCTGTCCGAACGGACCGTAGCCAGGGCGGGGTGGCGCCCCTAGCTTGTGCCGGGTGCGCCAACCCTCCCCTCCTCCCCCGTTCAACGCCCCCGCCGCCCGCAGGCTGCGCGCCGCGCTCGGCATGGGCCCCGAGCACGTCGCCCACGGCCTGCGGACCTCGTACGGACTGCCGTACGTCACGCCGGATCTCGTCGTCGCCTGGGAACGCGGCGTCGCCGCCCCCGGCAACCCCGAACTCACCGCCCTCGCCGGCGTGTTGTGGTGCTCCCCGGGCGAACTGCTCGGCCGGCCCCGGACGCTGCGCGAGCACCGGATCGCCCGGGGCGTCGCGCCCGAGGACGTGGCCCACGCCGTGGGCATGGACCTGCGCGGGTACCTGCGCACGGAGGAGACCGAGGAGTGGCGGGGCAACGAGCGCCAGTCGGCCGCGCTCGCGCGGGTGCTGGAGCTGGCCCTGCCCGACTTCGTCGCGGTCACGGGCCGCGAGGCGAAACTCGCTGAACTGCTGCGCAGCGCGGTGACCACCCGCTGGCAGGCGTACGTGCGGCCGGTGCTGAAGGTGGCGCCCGTGGACCGGGAGATGCTGGAGGCGGTGCTCCAGGCGATGCACCAGGACTACCAGGGGCACATGGCCGCCACCCTCAGCTGGGGTGGCGGCAGCAGCGGCGCCAGCGCGTCCGGCCGTGACTTCCTCGACCGGATCGTGGAGAACTTCTGGACCGCGGTCGAGGACAGGGGCGTCTAGCGCCGACGAGGCTCGGTGGGCGGCGGCAGGCTAGAAGACCGACTCGGCCTCGTCCATGCGGTTCCTGGGCACCGTCTTCAGCTCGGTGACCGCCTCCGCGAGCGGGACCATCACGACGTCGGTGCCGCGCAGCGCGGTCATCCGGCCGAAGTCGCCCCGGTGCGCGGCCTCGACGGCGTGCCAGCCGAAGCGGGTGGCGAGGACGCGGTCGTACGTGGTCGGGACGCCGCCGCGCTGGACGTGGCCGAGGATGACCGGCTTGGCCTCCTTGCCCAGGCGCCGCTCCAGCTCGTACGCCAGCGCCGTGCCGATGCCCTGGAAGCGCTCGTGGCCGTACTGGTCGATCTCGCCCTTGCCGTAGTCCATGGTGCCGTCGATGGGGTGGGCGCCCTCGGCGACGCAGATGACGGCGAACTTCTTGCCGCGCGAGAAGCGTTCCTCGACCATCTTGACCAGGTCGGCGGGGTCGAAGGGGCGCTCGGGCAGACAGATGCCGTGGGCGCCGGCGGCCATGCCGGACTCCAGGGCGATCCAGCCGGCGTGCCGGCCCATGACCTCGACGACCATCACCCGCTGGTGGGACTCGGCCGTGGTCTTCAGGCGGTCCATGGCCTCGGTGGCGACGCCGACGGCGGTGTCGAAGCCGAAGGTGCGGTCGGTGGAGGAGATGTCGTTGTCGATGGTCTTGGGGACGCCGACGACCGGCAGACCCGCGTCGGAGAGCATGCGGGCCGCCGTCAGGGTGCCCTCGCCGCCGATCGGGATCAGCGCGTCGATGCCGAACTCCTCGACCATGTCGGTGGCCCGCTCGCAGGCCTCGCGCAGCCGGTCGCGCTCCAGGCGGGAGGAGCCGAGGATGGTGCCGCCGCGGGCCAGGATGCCGCTGACCGCGTCCAGGTCGAGGGAGCGGTAGTGCCGGTCGAGCAGACCCCGGTAGCCGTCCTCGAAGCCGATGACCTCGTCGCCGTACTGCGCCACCGCCCGGTGCACGACCGACCGGATCACGGCGTTCAGGCCGGGGCAGTCGCCGCCTGCGGTGAGAACTCCGATGCGCATCGTGCTGTGTCTCCTGCTCGCTGTCGGTGCTGGTGAGCCACTGTCGATTGTTTCACGTCCGTGGGGGCGACGGATTCCTGACGGGCGCCTTAACCGGCAGCGGGGGTAATGTCAAGAGGGGTCTGCTCACCTTGGTGGGCGATTTTTGTGCCCCCGAACGAACCAGACGCGCCGGACGAGACAGAGGATCGGAGTGCACACGTGACGCGCAGCGTGTACGTGACCGGGATCGATCGCGGCGACGGCCGCCAGGTCGTCGAGCTGGGGGTCATGGAACTCCTGACCCGGCAGGTCGACCGGGTGGGGGTGTTCCGTCCGCTGGTGCACGACCGGCCCGACCGGATGTTCGAGCTGCTGCGGTCCCGTTACCGCCTCTCCCAGGACCCCGCCACCGTCTACGGCATGGACTACCACGAGGCGTCCGCGCTCCAGGCCGAACAGGGCACCGACGAGCTGGTCTCCACGCTGGTCGACCGCTTCCACCTGGTGGCCCGGGACTACGACGTCGTCCTCGTCCTCGGCACCGACTTCGCCGGCACCCAGCTCCCGGACGAGCTGTCCCTGAACGCCCGGCTCGCCAACGAGTTCGGCGCCTCCGTGATCCCGGTGGTGGGCGGCCGCGCCCAGACCGCCGGATCGGTGCTCGCCGAGGTGCGCAACGCCTTCCGGGCCTACGACGGGCTCGGCTGCGACGTGCTCGCCATGGTCGCCAACCGGGTGGACCGCGAGGACCGCGACGAGCTCGCGCGGCGGCTCGCCGACCGGCTGCCGGTGCCGACCTATGTGCTGCCCGACGAGCCCGCGCTGTCCGCGCCGACGGTCGCGCAGATCTCCCAGGCCCTCGGCGCCCGGGTGCTGCTGGGCGACGACTCCGGGCTCGCCCGGGACGCGCTGGGCTTCGTGTTCGGCGGGGCGATGCTGCCCAGCTTCCTGCCCGCGCTGACCCCGGGCTGCCTGGTGGTGACCCCGGGCGACCGCGCGGACCTGGTCGTCGGCGCACTCGCGGCGCACAGCGCGGGCACCCCGCCGATCGCCGGTGTGCTGCTGACCCTGAACGAGGTGCCGAGCGAGGAGATCCTCACGCTGGCCGCCCGGCTGGCCCCGGGCACCCCGGTGCTCTCGGTGGCCGGCAACAGCTTCCCCACGGCCGAGCACCTGTTCTCCATGGAGGGCAAGATGACCGCGGCCACCCCGCGCAAGGCGGAGACCGCGCTCGGCCTGTTCGAGGGGTACACCGACACCGCGGACCTGGCCCGCCGGGTGTCCGCGCCGACCGGCGACCGGATCACGCCGATGATGTTCGAGCACAAGCTGCTGGAACAGGCGCGCTCCGACCGGCGGCGGGTGGTGCTGCCGGAGGGCACCGAGGAACGGGTGCTGCACGCGGCCGAGGTGCTGCTGCGCCGCGGGGTGTGCGACCTGACGTTGCTCGGCCCGCAGGACCGCATCCGCAAGCAGGCCGCCGACCTGGGCATCGACCTCGGCGACACCCAGCTGATAGACCCGGCCACCTCCGAACTGCGCGACGCCTTCGCGGAGAAGTACGCCCAGCTGCGCGCCCACAAGGGCGTCACGGTCGAGCTGGCCTACGACGTCGTCTCCGACGTCAACTACTTCGGCACGCTGATGGTCCAGGAGGGCCTGGCGGACGGCATGGTGTCCGGCTCGGTGCACTCCACGGCGGCCACCATCCGGCCCGCCTTCGAGATCATCAGGACCCGGCCGGAGTCGTCCATCGTCTCGTCGGTGTTCTTCATGTGCCTGGCCGACAAGGTGCTGGTCTACGGCGACTGCGCGGTCAACCCTGATCCGGACGCCGAGCAGCTCGCGGACATCGCGGTCCAGTCGGCGGCCACGGCGGCCCAGTTCGGTGTGGAGCCGCGGATCGCGATGCTGTCGTACTCCACCGGCACGTCCGGGTCCGGCGCCGACGTCGAGAAGGTGCGCGCGGCGACCGAGCTGGTGCGCGCGCGGCGGCCCGACCTGAAGACCGAGGGGCCGATCCAGTACGACGCGGCCGTGGAGCCGTCCGTGGCCGCCACCAAGCTGCCCGGCTCCGAGGTCGCCGGGCAGGCCAGCGTGCTGATCTTCCCCGACCTGAACACCGGCAACAACACCTACAAGGCCGTGCAGCGCTCGGCCGGCGCGATCGCCGTCGGCCCGGTGCTGCAGGGTCTGCGCAAGCCCGTCAACGACCTGTCCCGGGGCGCGCTCGTCCAGGACATCGTCACCACCGTCGCCATCACGGCGATCCAGGCCCAGAACCTCAGCGAGAAGGTGTCCGAGCAGTGACCGACCCCACCCGTGTCCTCGTCCTCAACTCCGGTTCCTCGTCGGTGAAGTACCAGCTGCTGGACATGCGGGACGGCAGCCGCCTGGCGACGGGCCTGGTCGAGCGCATCGGCGAGCAGACCTCCCGGCTCCGGCACACCGGCGCCGACGGCGGCGGGACCCGCGAGCAGGACGGCCCGATCGCCGACCACGAGGCCGCTCTCAAGGCCGTCGCCGAGGAGCTGGCCCGGGACGGTGTCGGCCTGGACTCGCCGGAACTGGCGGCGATCGGGCACCGGGTGGTGCACGGCGGCCTGTTCTTCACCGAGCCGACCGTGATCGACGAGGCGGTGCTCACCGAGATCGAGCGGCTGATCCCGGTCGCGCCGCTGCACAACCCGGCCAACCTCACCGGCATCCGCACCGCGCGGACGCTCCGCCCCGACCTGCCGCAGGTGGCCGTGTTCGACACGGCGTTCCACACGACCATGCCGGAGGCCGCGGCGCGTTACGCGATCGACCCGAGGATCGCCGACCGGCACCGCATCCGCCGCTACGGCTTCCACGGCACCTCGCACGCGTACGTGTCGCGGGAGACGGCACGGCTGCTGGGCAAGGACCCGTCCGAGGTCAACGTGATCGTGCTGCACCTGGGCAACGGCGCCTCCGCGTCCGCGGTCGAGAAGGGCCGCTGCGTGGACACCTCCATGGGGCTGACGCCGCTGGAGGGGCTGGTGATGGGGACGCGCTCCGGTGATCTGGACCCGGCGGTCATCTTCCATCTGGCGCGTGTCGGCGGAATGTCCATGGACGATATCGACACTCTTCTGAACAAGAGGAGCGGCCTGTTCGGTCTGTGCGGGGACAATGACATGCGGGAGATCCGCCGCCGGATCGACGAGGGCGACGAAGAGGCCGGGCTGGCCTTCGACATTTACATTCACCGTCTCAAGAAGTACATCGGCGCCTATTACGCGGTACTCGGGCGGGTGGACGCCGTGGCGTTCACGGCCGGGGTCGGGGAGAACGCGGCGGCGGTGCGCGAGGCGGCCCTGAGCGGCCTGGACGGCCTGGGCCTCGCGGTCGACGGCGAGCGGAACGCGGTACGCGGGGACGAGCCGCGGCTGATCTCGCCGGAGGGCGCGCGGGTCGCGGTCGCCGTGGTGCCGACCGACGAGGAACTGGAGATCGCCACACAGACCTACGCGCTGGTCGGAAAGACGGCCGGCAATACACAGCGGTAACACGGCTGAGCGCATGTCCGCCCATTTGTATCTTCCGCCAGACGGAATATTCCGCAGCGAAACAAACCGATAGGATCGCCCCATGCGCCGTTCGAAAATCGTCTGTACTCTCGGCCCCGCGGTCGACTCCCACGAAAAGCTCGTCGCCATGATCGAGGCGGGCATGAACGTGGCCCGTTTCAACTTCAGCCACGGCTCCCACGCCGAGCACCAGGCGCGGTACGACCGCGTCCGGGCCGCCGCCAAGGAGACCGGCCGGGCCATCGGTGTCCTCGCCGACCTCCAGGGCCCGAAGATCCGCCTGGAGACCTTCGCCGAGGGTCCCGTCGAGCTGGAGCGCGGTGACGAGTTCGTCATCACGACCGAGGACGTACCGGGCGACAAGCACCTCTGCGGTACGACGTACAAGGGGCTGCCGGGCGACGTCTCGCGCGGCGACCAGGTCCTGATCAACGACGGCAACGTCGAGCTCAAGGTGCTGGACGTCGAGGGCCCGCGGGTGAAGACGATCGTCATCGAGGGCGGTGTCGTCTCCGACCACAAGGGCATCAACCTGCCCGGCGCGGCCGTGAACGTGCCCGCGCTGTCCGACAAGGACGTCGAGGATCTGCGCTTCGCCCTCCGCATGGGCTGCGACATGGTCGCGCTGTCCTTCGTCCGGGACGCCAAGGACGTCGCCGACGTCCACCGCGTGATGGACGAGGAGGGCCGCCGGGTCCCGGTCATCGCCAAGGTGGAGAAGCCGCAGGCGGTGGAGAACATGGAGGACGTCGTCGCGGCGTTCGACGCCGTGATGGTCGCCCGCGGTGACCTCGCCGTCGAGTATCCGCTCGAGAAGGTCCCCATGGTGCAGAAGCGCCTGATCGAGCTGTGCCGGCGCAACGCCAAGCCGGTGATCGTGGCGACCCAGATGATGGAGTCGATGATCACCAACTCCCGTCCGACCCGCGCCGAGGCCTCCGACGTGGCCAACGCGATCCTGGACGGCGCGGACGCGGTCATGCTGTCCGCCGAGTCCTCGGTCGGCGCCTACCCGGTCGAGACGGTCAAGACGATGTCGAAGATCGTCACCGCGGCCGAGCAGGAGCTGCTCTCCAAGGGCCTGCAGCCCCTGGTGCCCGGCAAGAAGCCGCGCACGCAGGGCGGTTCGGTGGCCCGCGCGGCCTGCGAGATCGCCGACTTCCTCGGCGGCCGGGGCCTGATCGCCTTCACCCAGTCCGGTGACACCGCCCGCCGGCTGTCCCGCTACCGGGCGGCCCAGCCGATCCTCGCCTTCACCACCGACGAGGGCACCCGCAACCAGCTGACCCTGAGCTGGGGCGTGGAGCCGCACGTCGTGCCGTTCGTCAACAGCACCGACGAGATGGTCGACATGGTGGACCAGGAGCTGGCCAACCTGGGCCGCTTCAACCCCGGCGACACGGTGATCATCACCGCCGGCTCGCCCCCCGGTGTCCCCGGCACGACCAACATGGTCCGGGTCCACCACCTGGGCGGCCAGGGCGACTGACGCCCGCCGCACGGGCCTTGGACGCCACTGAGGGCGCCCCCCGCGAAGGGGGGCGCCCTCAGTGCTGTGCGGCTCCCGAACGGGCCCGGAAGGCCGGTCAGTCGGTGGTGTAGACGTGCATGCCGGGCACGTGCAGGTTGCCGCCGAACTGGGCCGCCTGGACCACCTTCACGTTGGTGAAGTAGATCAGCGGGATGTTCAGCGGAGGCGGGCTGTCCGGGCTGAACGTCACCGGGATCAGGCCGAACAGGTTGCCGGAGATGCTCTCGGTGTACATCACGGTGTCGCCACCGGTGATGGTGGACGTCGAGCCCTTGGACGCCTGCACGTGGTAAGTCTTGTTCGCCTGCTTGTCTTTCACCGTCTGGTGCAGGTCCCCGATGTCGGTCCCGCCGGAGATGACGTACTTGAGCACCTTCTTCTTGGTGCCGTTGGCCGTCTTCACCTCGACGATGCCCTGGTAGTCGGCGCCCTTCAGGAGCAGCGAGCTGGCGTTGAGGTACCAGGGGTCGTCCGCCACCGGCACCTTGTTGTCGACGCCGCTCTCGTCGTCGGTGGCCGCCGGGCAGTCGTCCGGGGACGTCGTCGCGCTCGCGGAGGGGCTCGGCGTGGCCGACTCGGCCGCGTCCTTGACCGCCTTGGTGGTGTCCTCGGCCGTCTTGGAGACCTTGCCGGTGGTGTCCTTCACCGTGTCCTTGACCGTCTCGGCGGCCTTGGACGCGGTGTCCTTGACGGTGTCGGTGGCGCCGCCCTTGCCGGCGGACCCGGTCGTGTCCGTGGACCCGGAGGACGCGGACGCCGAGGGCGAGGGGGTCGCGGACGCCGACGGGGTGGGGCTCGCGGACGAGCCGGAGCCCTTGCCGCCGGTGAGGATGTCACCGATGGTGTCGCCGACGGTGTCCAGCAGGCCGCCACCGCTGCTCTGGGACGCGGACGGGGCCGGCGTGGCCGTGTCCCCGCCGCCGGAGCCGGAACCCGAGCCGGAGCCCGAGTCGGAGGAACCGGACGTGGCCGTCGGCTCGGGCGTGGCCTTGTCGTCGGAACCTGAATCCGGCGACGTCTGCTTGCCCGAGTCCTGCGTGTCCTTCGCTCCGTCGGTCGCCGTGGGGGTCGGCGTCGCCTTGTCGGTGCTCTCGCTCGCGGAGGGCGAGGGCGTCGGCGAGGCCGAGGCGTCCTTGGAGTCGTCCAGCGCCTTGACGCAGTCCTTGTAGTCCGAGGCCTTCTGGCTGTTGGACGTGGACGTGCCGCCGTTGTCGGCGAGCGCCATGCTGGACGTGAAACCCATGCCCATGAGCACGGCCGTCGGCATCGCCACGGTGGCTATCGCCTTGCCGGCCGGCATGTGGAACCTGGTGAACAGCGGCTTCTTGGGTGCCGCGTGGCGGGGCCCGGTTCTCGCACGGGACCCGTCCACATCGGTCCCGTGGGTCACCTCGTCAGCCGGCACTGTGCCTCCCGTTCGCCTCGTTGGCCGGGCTCGTTCCTGACAGGTCGTACGACTCGCCCGTACCCTCGGCGGCCTTGGTGAGCGGCACCGTCTCGGGGGCGGCACCCTCGGCCGGGGCGGCCCCGGCGGGCGGCTCGGGCTGCGACGCGCCGCCCGGCGCCCAGGAGATGGCCATCGCTCCGCCGACGAGGGCCAGCAGGAAGCCCATGATGAAGCCGCCGAAGTTGGACACGGGGAGGGACACCAGCGCCAGCAGGATCGCGGCGACGCCCGCGAACGTCCGCACGTGCTTCTGGAACCAGAGGCTGACGCCCAGTACGACGAGCAGCACACCGATGATCAGGGAGCCGGCCCCCGCCGTGGTGGCCATCGCCAGCGTCAGATGACCGAGCTGGAGGTGGAAGTACGGGAAGTACATGATGGGAAGACCGCTGAGCAGGACGTAGAGCCCGGCCCAGAACGGACGGGTGCCCCGCCAGGCGCGGAACTGCGTCCTCCGGTGGGCGAACCGGCCGGATTCGACGGCAGGGGTCTCGGCGCTCATGAAACAGCTCCCTGGTGCGGCGTTGCTGTGGTGGTGATGTGTGCCGCGCGTGAAGACGCGGCCGAAAGGTGGAACGGGCGGGGGAACCGTCGGTCCCCCGCCCGTCACCGAGTGCTCAGTAGCACTCGATCCCCTTGCCGTCGCCCTTGTGCAGCGACATGTGGAGACCGCTGAGCTTGAAGGTGCCGGCGGTGGTCGCCCACGCCGTCTGCCTCACGTTGCTCAGGTCGGCCGAGTCGGCCTGCTGGGCGAAGCCGAAGGGGTTGGCCTGCTCGCCGTTGCCCTTCATGCCCGGACCCTTGCTGGCGTCCTTGGCCGCCACGCCGATGTCGATGTTGTTGAACACCGCGTCGGCGTTCAGGTCGTCGACGTCGATGTACAGGTTGTGGGCCTGGACCTTGTCGTGCCCGGCGCCACCGGCCTCCAGACGGAGGGTGATGTTGCCGAGGAACGGCACGTCCGGGGTGACCACGGACTGGCACATGTTCGTGATGGTGGCGTCGTTGAACGACGAGACGGCGACGGCGTGGGCCGTCTTCTTCCCGTCGAGCGTGTAACCGGCGTCGACCGCGCCGTACTGCGCGAAACCCTCACCGTGAAGGGTGTCGGCCGTGACCTTGAACTCCTGGCCGGACACGCTGAACGAAGCGGCGAGAGCACCCTGCGCCAGGGCGACACCTATCGCGGCCGTAGCGGCGACGCTGGGCACCATGACCACAGCGAACCGCTTCCATCTGGTCCCGCCACGCACCTGGGACTCCATATTTCCTCCTTCTCGGACGTACATCTCCTGGCCCGGATCGCGCCAGTCGGCGGCTCAGCCAGGCAGGGATGGGAGAAGTGCTACGTCCTCGGGAAGGAGAGCGCCCACGGCTGAGGCGCGAACACGCGCCCGCCGCACCGGCGATCACCCCCGAGCGACAACCACTGGTCGCGCCTGACACACATCACGCACAACCTTCTGGACAGGCTTCGCCGGTGGCGAAGACCCCCCTGCCCCAGAACCGGCGCCACTGCCGCCGGCTCTGCCCGGTGGGGACCCAGAGTCTCCCGCGACCCGGCCGGATGCCGGGGTGCGGGAATGGACCGAGCGTCGCCGATCGTGGTGCATTCTCGGCCCCGGCACAAGGGGGTTCGTTACTCGCTAGTAACGGCCGGATAACCGAACAACGACCCGCCGGTCTCGGAAAGCCACCCTCGGTGGCCCTGGAGGGCAGACCAAAACCGTTGATCCTTGGATGAAACCAGACAGATCAACGGCTTGGATTTACTGCAAGTAACAGCGGCCGCGATTACCAAGTTTTGGTAAAGCGCGGCCGCCCTGACGCCTCGTCGGCAAATGTTTCACCCCGGCATCACATGCCGTGGCGTTTAGTGACTGGTCAGAACAGCGCCCGCGCCAGCGCCCGGCGCGCCCCCACGACCCGGGGGTCCTCGGGGCCCACGACCTCGAACAGCTCCAGCAGTCGGCGCCGGACCGCGTCCCGGTCGTCACCCGCCGTGCGGCGCACGGTGTCGATGAGCCGCGCGAAGGCGTCCTCGACGTGACCGCCCACCAGATCCAGGTCGGCGGCGGCGATCTGGGCGTCCGCGTCGCCCGGCTTCTCGGCGGCGTCCTTGCGCACCCGTTGCGGGTCCATGTCCTGTACCCGCTGGAGCAATTCGGCCTGCGCGAGGCCGAGTTTGGCCTCCGTGTTGCCCGGGTCGTCGCTCAGTACGTTCTTGTAGGCCTGGACGGCGCCACCGAGGTCGCCCGCGTCCAGGGCCTGCACGGCGGCCTCCAGCAGGGCGTCGTACGGCCCGGCCGGCACCTCGTGCGCGGGCGCGCCGCCCGGCTCCGCGTCCGGGTCGACGGTCAGGCCGGTCAGCCCGAAGCGCTGCTCGGCGACCTGTACGAGCTGGTCCAGGGTCTGCCGGATCTGCTCCTCGCCGGCGGCACCCTGGAAGAGCGGCAGGGCCTGCCCCGCCACGACGGCGAAGACCGCCGGGATCCCCTGGATGCCGAACTGCTGCATCAGCATCTGGTTGGCGTCGACGTCGATCTTGGCGAGGAGGAAGCGGCCGCCGTACTCGACGGCCAGCCGCTCCAGGACCGGGCTCAGCTGCTTGCAGGGCTGACACCACTCGGCCCAGAAGTCGATGACGACGGGTACTTCGGCGGAGCGCTGCAGGACATCGCGCTCGAAGCCGGCTTCGTCGACGTCGATGACGAGGTCGGCCGGCGAGACGGCCCCCGCCCCGCCCTGCCGGGCGGTCTCGGCGCGCGTCTGCTCGGCCTTGGCCTTCGCCTCCTGGGCCGCCTTCACCGCGGCGAGGTCGACGACGCCGCTCATGGACATGTTCCGTGGCTGCATGCGTCTATCCTCCCCCGTACTCGCGCGTGAACGAAAAAAAGCGATGTGGTTGGCGCCGGGTCCCCACCCCACGCCGGTGGTCGTCGCCCGTGTACGTCCGTCACGAGCTTTCGCTACGAGTCGTAGCGTAATGGCAGGAGGGGCCGTCGCGACACCACACCCCGGTGATCTCCCTCACGACCGCACAGGAACCGTCGGTTTATGGTCAGGGCATGCAGAACCGCACCCCCGCCGGCCGGACCGGACGCCCGCGCAACGCCGCCGCGGACACCGCGATCCTGGCCGCCACCCGGGAGGCGCTGGTCGAACTGGGCTGGTCACGGCTGACGTTGGGGGACGTGGCCACCCGGGCCGGGGTCGCGAAGACGACCCTGTACCGGCGCTGGGCGGGCAAGCACGAACTGGTGGTGGACGCGGTCGCCGAGCTCTTCGACGAGCTGGAACTGCCCGACCGCGGCAGCCTGGCCGCCGACATCGAGGGCGTGGTGCTGCAATTGGCGGCGATCCTGGCGCGCCCGGAGGCCAGAAGTGGCCTGATGGCGGTGGTCGCGGAGGCCACCCGGGACGACGCCCTGCGTGAGCGCATCCGCGCCTCGATCGTCGACCGCCAGCTGCGGCTGGTGCTGGAGGGGCGGGCCCGGGCCCAGCGCCGCGGCGAACTCCCCGCGGAGCCGGACCCGGCGGAGTCCGCCCGCACGGTGGACCTGATCTTCGACATGGTCGCGGGCGCGGTGGTGCACCGCACCCTGGTGAGCGGCAAGCCGGCCGACGAGGAATGGGTGCACGGCTTCACCCGGGTGCTGCTGCTGGGCCTGACCGCCCAGCCCGAGGGGCCCGTCGGACCGGACGGACCGGACGAGCGGGCATAGCAGGGGCGCACCGAGGGCCGGAGCCCCTGGTGCGCCCGTGGCACGCGCTCGCCGCCTAGAAGCCCGGCGGCTCGGTGTAGACCCCCCACTCGTCGCGCAGCACCCCGCAGATCTCGCCGAGCGTCGCCTCGGCGCGCACGGCGTCCAGCATCGGCTCGATCATGTTGGCGCCGGAGCGGGCGGCGGCCAGCATCGCGTCCAGCGCGCTGCGCACGGCCGTCTCGTCCCGCGCGTCCTTGCGCTCGGCGAGGACCCGCACCTGCTCCCGCTCCACCTCGTGGCTGACCCGCAGGATCTCCAGGTCGCCGGTGACGGAGCCGGTGGCGACGTTGACGCCCACGACCCGCTTCTCGCCCTTCTCCAGGGCCTGCTGGTAGCGGAACGCGGACTCCGCGATCTCGCCGGTGAACCAGCCGTCCTCGATCCCGCGCAGGATGCCGGAGGTGATCGGGCCGATCGGGTGCTTCCCGTCCGGATGGGCCCTCAGGCCCCGCTCCTTGATCTGCTCGAAGATCTTCTCGGCGTCCGCCTCGATCCGGTCGGTCAGCTGCTCGATGTACCAGGAACCGCCCAGCGGGTCGGCCACGTTGGCGACCCCGGTCTCCTCCATCAGCACCTGCTGGGTGCGCAGCGCGATCTCCGCCGCCTGCTCGCTGGGCAGCGCCAGCGTCTCGTCCAGGGCGTTGGTGTGCAGCGAGTTGGTCCCGCCGAGGACGGCGGCGAGCGCCTCGACCGCGGTCCGCACCACGTTGTTGTACGGCTGCTGCGCGGTCAGCGAGACACCGGCGGTCTGGGTGTGGAAGCGCAGCCACTGCGCCTTGTCGCTCTGCGCTCCGTAGACGTCGCGCATCCAGCGGGCCCAGATGCGCCGGGCCGCCCGGAACTTCGCGATCTCCTCGAAGAAGTCGACGTGCGCGTCGAAGAAGAAGGAGAGTCCCGGGGCGAAGACGTCCACGTCGAGGCCGCGCGAGAGGCCCAGCTCCACGTAGCCGAAGCCGTCGGCGAGGGTGTACGCCAGCTCCTGCGCGGCCGTCGAGCCGGCCTCACGGATGTGGTAGCCGGAGACGGAGAGCGGCTTGTAGGCGGGGATGCCGGCCGCGCAGTACTCCATGAGGTCGCCGATGAGGCGGAGGTGCGGCTCCGGCTGGAAGAGCCACTCCTTCTGGGCGATGTACTCCTTGAAGATGTCGGTCTGCAGGGTGCCGTTCAGGACCGCGGGGTCCACCCCCTGCCGTTCGGCGGCGACCAGGTACATGCAGAAGACGGGGATGGCCGGGCCGCTGATCGTCATCGACGTGGTGACGTCACCGAGCGGGATGTCCTTGAACAGGACCTCCATGTCGGCGGCCGAGTCGATCGCCACCCCGCAGTGCCCGACCTCGCCCAGCGAACGGGCGTCGTCGGAGTCGCGGCCCATGAGGGTCGGCATGTCGAAGGCGACGGACAGACCCCCGCCGCCGGCGGCGAGGATCATCTTGTACCGCTCGTTGGTCTGCTCGGCGTTGCCGAACCCGGCGAACTGGCGGATCGTCCAGGTGCGGCCGCGGTAGCCGGTCGGGTGGAGCCCGCGCGTGTAGGGGTACTCCCCGGGCCAGCCGATCCGCTCGAATCCCTCGTACGTGTCCCCCGGCCGGGGCCCGTACACCGGCTCCACGGGATCACCGGAGAGCGTGCTGAAGTCTGCGTCGCGCTTGCGCGCGGCGTCGTAGCGGGCCTGCCAGCGCCGGCGGCCTTCCTCGATGGCGTGAGCGTCCATACCATCGAATTTACTTGGACGTCCTAGTAAATGTCGATGGGGGTCCGCCACACGGGTGCCGTGTGGCGGTGTGTCGCCGGTCGGCTACGCCTTGGCGACGGCCGGGGCCCGGCCGTCGACCCGGGTCTCCAGCTCGCGGCTGACCTTGCGCTCGACGAAGAAGGCGGCGGTGGGGATCGTCCCCGCGAGCAGCACCCAGAGCTGCTTGCCGACGGGCCACTTCGCCTTGGCGCCCAGGTCGAAGGCGAAGACCAGGTAGACGACGTACAGCCAGCCGTGCGCGATACCGACGACCGTGGTGAACTTCTCCGCACCGTCGATGTGCAGCCCGTACTTGGCGATCACGCCGAGGGTCAGCAGGACCAGCAGCACGCCGGTGACGTAGGCCATGACGCGGTAGCGGGTCAGCACGCTCTTCTTCATGGCATCGAGCGTAACCGCCCGTTCCGGGAGATCTTGTCCCGGGTCACTCCTCCGCGAAGTCGTGTGCCGCGATCCGCAGCGGGCGCAGCATGGCGAAGATCTCCCCGCACTCCTCGGCGTCGTACACCCCGAGGCCGAAGTCCATCGACATCAGGTCCCGGGTGGCCGCGTCGACCACCTCGCGGCCCTTGTCGGTGATGACGGCGAGGGTGCCGCGGCCGTCGTTGGGGTTGGGGCGCTTGGCCACCAGTCCGGAGCGGACCAGCCGGTCCACGGTGTTCGTCACGGACGTGGGGTGCACCATCAGCCGCTCGCCGATCTTGGACATGGGCAGCTCGCCGGCCTTGGAGAAGGTGAGCAGCACCAGCGCCTCGTACCGCGCGAAGGTCAGTCCGTACGGCTTGACCACCGCGTCGACCTCGGCCAGCAGGATCTGCTGCGCCCGCATGATGGAGGTGATCGCGGCCATGGACGGCACGTTTCCCCAGCGCTGCTTCCAGAGCTCGTCGGCGCGGGCGATGGGGTCGAAGGGGAGGCTGAGAGGCTTCGGCACGTCATCAGACCCTACCGGCCGGTCATATGCCGGTCAGCCCCGTCTCGCCTTTCGGTCGCCCGCAGGACCACCGCCCCTTGCGCGCCCCCCTCCGCCGTGGACCCGCGGAGGGCTCAGCGGCCCTTGCGGCGGAGGTGGTGGCGGACCGCGCGCTGGGCGACCGGGCCCAGTTCCTCCAGGGCCGCGACCAAGGAGCCGAGCTGTTCGAGGGCGTCCAGGGCCGCGTGCGCGCCCGCCTCGTCCGCGCCCTCGTACAGCTCGATGCCGACGAAGGACGCGGCGATCGCGCGGGCCAGGCCCGCCGGGTCGGTGAACTCGCCGAACGGGGTCGTGGCGAGCACCCGGCGCAGCACCTGCTCGATCTCGGCGATCCACAGATCCAGACCGCCGGCCGCGGCCGGGCCGAGGGCCGCGTGGGTGGGCGCGCCGGCCAGCAGCTGGCCGAGCAGGGCGACGTGGCCGTCGGCCCGTTCCCGCTCGTGGATCTCGCGTCCGACGGCCAGCAGCTCGGAGAGGGAGGAGACGGCGACGAGCCGGTCGCGGTAGTTCGCCACGGACTTCTCCGCGCCGTACCGGCAGGCGGCGGCGAGCAGTTCGTCGACCGAGCCGAAGTGGTAGAAGACCAGCGCCTGGTTGACCCCGGCCGCCGAGGCGACCGTACGGGCCGAGGTCTTGGCGATGCCCTGCTCGGTGAGCGTGCGCAGCGCGCCCTCCAGCAGCTTGGTCTTCGTCTCCTGGGACTTCGCCGTCTCGGGGCTCATGCGCGTGCCTCCTCCCGCACCGGGCGCAGCCCGGGCCGCACACCGCGGGACCGGACGCTCGTGTACGACGCGGTGAACGAGCCCTCGTAGCCGAAGAGCGGCCCGACGTAGCGGTTGACCACGCTCACCCGGATGCGGAAACGGCCCGCCGCGTCGTCGTAGGACTCGCGCACCTCGGCGGTGGCGCCGACGAGCTCGGGGACCCGGACGTCCACCGGACCCTCCCGGAAGCGGTGTTCGCCGGAGCGGATCAGCAGCGAGCCGTCGGGCTCGGCGGCGAAGTGCAGTTCGCTGGCCAGGTGCTGGTGGGTGCCGAGGTAGTCGAGGACGCGGTCGCCCTTGGGGCTGAGCACCATCTGGGCGTCGAAGCGGCGGGCCCGGCCGGGCAGGTCGAAGGTGCGCACGAAACTCACCGTCTCACGCCCGAAGGAGTCGGTGTACGGCACGTTCTCGATCACGAACGGGACGTCGCGGCCGGCACGCGGGACGAGGATGTTGCGGGTGCCCCCGAGCGCCAGGAACGGCCGCACGAACGCCGGTCCGTGCCAGATCCGGTGCATGACGCCCCGGCCGGTGCAGGCCTCGCCGCTCGCCAGGCCCACCGAGAAGCGGCGCCTGAGCTGCGGGTGGAGCCGGTCGAAGTCGTCGCCCAGCACCTGGTGGAACATCGAGCGGGCCGGTGCCGTGGTGGTCATCCGTGCTCCTCCAGGGTGCGCAGGACACGGGGCGCGCGTGCGGCGGTGACCGGGGCGCGCAGACAGCGGCGGGCCGCGGGGGTGCAGGCGAGGGGCGCCTTGAGGAGCGCGAGCGACACCGCGACGAGCAGCAGCAGCGGGCACAGGTAGGCCACGGCCGCCCCGAACGGGCCGAAGACGCGGACGGCGGGCTCCAGCCGCAGACCGCTCAGGCACGCGGTGAGCACCAGTGCGCGCACCGCCAGCTCGGCCAGCCAGTTGACCAGGGCCCGCTCGGGGGTGATGCCCCGTTCCAGCCACAGCCGCAGCCGGTCGAAGGACCAGGCGGTCGCCCAGCCCATCAGCCTGCGGAACAGCAGCCGGTCGGCGAGCGCGCCGAGGGCGCCCCAGCGGGGGCGGTAGTCGTAGCCGGTGAGGAAGCGGACGCCGTGCGCCTCGGGCACGTAGCGCCAGTAGCCGCTGCCCTCGGCGAGCAGGGAGAGGGGGTGCGGTGAGGCGAAGCGCAGGGCGGAGGTACGGGTGCCGTCGGGGCGCTCCTTCTCGCCCGCCGAGACGCCGGTGCCGGACACCGTGAGGAAGGGCAGCACCCGGGTGGCGTACCGGAAGCGCCGCGGTTCGCCCTCCGCGCACGGGAGGGGCGCGATCTCGGTGAACCGCAGGTCCCAGCGCTGGTGCTGGGCGGGGTTCTGGGTGCGTGCCCAGAGTTCGTCCAGGTCGGCGTCGATCCGTGTCTCTATGTAGAGACCCATGGTGTTCCCCCACCCCAGAGCATGGTTTGAGCGTCCGCTCAAAACTGTCCTGGAGGCAAACTACACGGCTTTGAGCGATCGCTCAAAGAGCTGAGGAAGAGAAAACCCCGGCCCGTACGGACCGGGGTTCGCGCGTCGCGGCCGGCGCTACCGCGCCAGGTACCGCTCGACGGTCTCGACCTTGGAGGTGAGCCCGTCGGTCACGCCGGGCCGGATGTCGGCCTTGAGCACCAGCGACACCCGGGGCGCCCGCGCCTCGACCGCGGCGACGGCACGCCGGACGACGTCCATGACCTCGTCCCACTCGCCCTCGACGGAGGTGAACATCGCGTCGGTGCGGTGCGGCAGGCCGGACTCGCGGACCACGCGGACGGCGTCGGCGACGTACTCCCCCACGTCCTCGCCGACGCCGAGGGGCGTCACGGAGAAGGCGACGATCATGCCTCCACCACGCTTTCCTTGCGGGCGCGGGCGGCGATGACGGCGTCCTCGGCCTCGCGGCGCAGCCTGCGCTCGGCGAAGAAGCCGCCCGTGGGCAGCACGGAGAGGACGAAGTAGAGGGCGGCCGTCCCGAGGCTCCACCGGGCGCGGTTCCAGGCGTCCGCCCAGAAGACCAGGTACAGCAGGAAGAGGACACCGTGCACCGCGCCCATCACCGGTACCGCGTTGAAGTCCGTGGTGCGCTTGAGCACCGAGCAGACCAGCAGGACCAGGAAGGACACGGCCTCCGGGGCGGAGACCAGGCGGAGGCGGCGGAGGGCGGTGGCGGTCTTGATGTCCACGGATCACCTTCGGTGGGAGTTGCGACGACGGCCTGCCGGTTACGGACTGCCGGTTTGTGAACGCACGCACAAGCGTCACCCCATTGTGGCAAACACGGCCCGTAGGGGTTCGCTCAGGGTCGTCGTCCACCCGTGGGCCCTGTTCGGCTCACCCGGTCGGCCGCTACTTTCCCAGCGTGGCGATGTTCCGGCTCCAAGGGAGCAAGGTGCTCGCCGTCGACATGACCGGGGATGCCGTGAAGGCGAAGAACGGCTCGATGGTCGCGTACGACGGGCAGATGACCTTCAAGAAGATGAGCGGTGGCGGCGAGGGGCTGCGCGGGATGGTGACCCGGCGGCTCACCGGTGAGCAGATGACGGTGATGGAGGTGAGTGGCCGGGGGACGTGCTGGTTCGCGGACCGGGCGTCGGAGATCAACCTGGTCGCCCTGCGGGGGGACAAGCTCTACGTCGAGTCCAGCAACCTGCTCGCGACCGACGCGGGCCTCAGGACGGGCACGACGTTCACCGGGCTGCGCGGCGCCTCCCAGGGCAACGGGCTGTTCACGACGACCGTCGAGGGGCACGGGCAGGCCGCGATCATGTCCGACGGGCCCGCCGTGGTGCTCCGGGTCAGTCCGCAGTACCCGCTGACCGTCGACCCGGGCGCCTACATCGCTCACCAGGGCGACGTACGGCAGTCCTTCCAGTCCGGTGTGACGTTCCGCACCTTCTTCGGGGAGGGCGGCGGCGAGGCCTTCCAGATCCGCTTCGAGGGCGACGGGCTGGTGTATGTGCAGCCGAGCGAGCGGAACACGATCGCGGGGGACCTGTGAGATGAGCTTCCGGGAGATCAACTCCAAGATGGTCGAGGCGACTGTGCTGCCCGGCCGGCGGCTGTTCAGCCAGCGCGGCGCGATGCTCGCCTACAAGGGGGACGTGTCCTTCACCCCCAGCCTCCAGGGCGGCCAGGGCGGCCTGATGTCCATGATCGGGCGGCGGGTGGCCGGCGAGGCCACCCCGCTGATGACCGTCGAGGGCAGCGGCACCGTCTTCTTCGGGCACGGCGGCCATCACGTGCATGTCATCCACCTCTCCGGCGACACCCTGTACGTCGAGGCCGACCGGCTGCTCGCCTTCGAGGGCACCCTGCGCCAGGGCACGATGTTCATGGGCTCGCAGGGCGGGGTCATGGGCATGGTCCGCGGCCAGGTCACGGGGCAGGGTCTGTTCACCACCACGCTGCAGGGCCAGGGAGCGGTGGCCGTGATGGCGCACGGCGGCGTCTTCGAGATCCCGATCACACCGCAGCGCCCGGTCCACGTGGACCCGCAGGCGTACGTCGCCCACCACGGCGACGTCCGCAACAAGCTGTCCAGCGCGCTCGGCTGGCGCGACATGGTGGGCCGCGGCTCCGGCGAGGCCTTCCAGCTGGAGCTGAGCGGCAGCGGCACGGTCTACGTCCAGGCCTCGGAGGAGAAGCTGTGAGCGCGTACGGAACCCCCGGCGGCCCCGTGGTGTTCGACCCCGTGACCCTGCCCTCCGACGACAACGTGAACAAGTACACCTTCTGCGTGGAGCTCAAGAGCGGGCAGTGGTTCCTGCAGAAGGGGAAGATGATCGCCTACTACGGGGCGATCGAGTTCAACGGCGTCGGGCACGGGCGACTCGACCGACTTGTCCGTACCTCGTTCCATTCGCCACTGCACGCGAGCGACTGGGTCGTCGCGGCCGGCTCCGGCAAGATGCTGCTGGCCGACCGGGCCTTCGACGTCAACTCCTTCGACCTCGACGACGGGAACTTGACCATTCGCGCGGGCAATCTGCTCGCTTTTCAGCCAAGTCTCGCGCTCAAGCAATCGATCGTGCCCGGTTTTCTGACCCTGATCGGAACCGGAAAGTTCGTGGCCGCATCTAACGGTCCGGTGGTGTTCATGGAACCTCCGATCCGGGTGGACCCCCAGGCGCTGGTCGGGTGGGCCGACTGTCCGTCACCGTGTCACCACTACGACCACGGGTACCTCACGGGCGTCATGGGCGGTCTACGTGCGATGACGGGCCTGGGCGGGGCCTCCGGCGAGGAGCACCAGTTCGAGTTCGTGGGAGCCGGGACGGTCCTGCTGCAGTCCAGCGAGGCCCTGATGGCCGAGCAGGCGACAGGGGTCGTTCCGCCCGAACCGGGGGTTCCCGGTGGTGGCGGAGCGGCACCGGGTGGACACGGTCCGCAATCGGCGGGCGTACCGCGCCTTCCCGGACAGCTGGGGGACCTCCAGCGTCGCTTCGGGCTGTGAGCGGTAGTCTGCGGAGTGTGACATCGAACGCGTGCGCACAGTCACACCACCCGAAGTAGTTCGTCATTCAACTTCTTAGGTAGACTGCATTCATGGAGACCGAGACGGCCACGCGCTGGCTGACCGATGCGGAGCAGTGCGCCTGGCGCACCCACCTGGAGGTCAACAGGCTGTTGACGTACCAGCTCGAAAAAGACCTGCAGCCGTTCGGCCTGACAATGAACGACTACGAGATCCTCGTGAACCTCTCGGAGTCGGAGGACGTGCGGATGCGGATGAGCGACCTGGCCTCCGCCACCCTGCAGTCCAAGAGCCGGCTCTCGCACCAGATCACGCGGATGGAGAACGCGAACCTGGTACGGCGGGAGAACTGCGAGTCCGACCGCCGGGGCCTGTTCGCCGTGCTGACGGAGCACGGCATGGAGACGATGCGCAAAGTCGCGCCGCACCACGTGTCCTCGGTGCGGCGGCACTTCATCGACCTCCTGCCGCCGGAGGCGCTGATAGAGCTGGACAAGGCGCTCAAGCCGATCGCCGAGCACCTGAGGGGGCAGCGGGGGCGCCCCTGAGCCTTGGCGGCGCCCCGGCCGCCCGGCCGGGCCTGGCGCCCGGGTCGTGTCCGCAAAGTCCCGCCTGCCCCACGGCGCCCGGCACGCGCTCTCGCCGCACCGGACGCCGCAGGGGCCCGCCCTCCGGCCGGACGACGGGATTTCGCGGACACGACCTAGCGGCGCCCGGCGGCCCCCTCCCCCGCCCCCGTCCGGGCGACGGCACCCTCGCCGCCCGCGGCCACGGTGGCCCCCTCGCGGCGCCGGGCGGCGGGCAGGGG
>NZ_JARAUO010000066.1:0-31414 GCF_033792105.1 Streptomyces sp. WI03-4A | reverse complement strand
GGACGGGCGTCGTCGGAACGAGCGTCGGCCGTCGGGCGCGAGCCGGGACGGGTGTCGTCGGAACGAGCGTCGGTGGTCGCCCGCGAGCCGGGACGGGCGTCGTCGGAACGAGCGTCGGCCGTCGGACGCGAGCCGGGACGGGTGTCGTCGGAACGAGCATCGGTGGTCGGACGCGAGCCTGGACGGGCGTCGTCGGAGAGGGCGTCGGTGGTCGGACGTGGGCCTGGACGGGCGTCGTCGGAGAGGGCGTCGGTGGTCGGACGTGGGCGGCCGGGACGGCGGCGGCTGGACGAACATGGGCATGCCGATACCGGCCGCGGCGGTGCCCCGTGCCGGCGGCGCGCCCGCCGTCAGGCGCAGTTCACCCGGGATTCCCCCGAATGGCGGCACCGGCAGGCCGGACCGACGATGGAGCCGTGGGGTACGGCCGCCGCCGCGAGCGCCGGTGCCGTCCGAGGCCGCCGGGGGACGGAGGCCTACCCCGGCCGCGGTGAGCGGCCGGAAGGGAGGACACCGTCATGCTGGAAGTGAAGACGGTCGACAAGCCGGACGAACGGCGTGACTTCCCCCGCGGCCATCTCGAAGCCCTCCACCTGACCGGGCTCGACTTCGCGGTGGGCACGTTCGAACCGGGCTGGCGATGGTCGGAGTCCGTGGGACCGATCGCGGGCACCGCCAGCTGCATGGTCCACCACAACGGCTACGTGGTGCAGGGGCGGATGCACCTGCGCATGGACGACGGCGGCGAGGGCGAGGTCGGCCCAGGCGACGTCTTCGTGTGTCCGCCCGGCCACGACGCCTGGGTGGTGGGGGACGAGCAGGTGGTGCTGTACGACTTCGCCGGCACCATGGCCAACGAGTACGCCAAAAGCTAGCCGTCGGGAGCCGGCGAACCCCGTTCACGATCACCACCGGGCCGCACCGAGGGCGCGGCCCGGTGCCGCGTCCGTCAGCGCTCCTCCGTGCGGGTCCCCGCCTCCGCGTACGCGACGGCCTCCGCGTGGCCGAACAGCCCGGGCAGGCCGCCGGTGTGCACGAACACGGTCCGCTCGCCGGGGCGTACGTCACCGTCCCGGACCGCCGCGATCAGGCCGGCCAGGGCCCGGCCGGTGTAGACGGGGTCGAGGACGATCCCCTCGGTCCGCGCGGCCAGCCGGAGCGCCTGCGCCGCCGGCCCGGTCAGCGTCGCGTACCCGGCGCCCACCTGGTCCCGGCGCACCCGCAGCCCGTCGGCGGTGACTCCGCCGTCGACGTGCGGGGCCGCGAACTCCCGTACCGCGGCCGCCGGATCGGCCAGTGCGCCGACGTCGACGCCGAGGACCGTCTCCGCGCCGAGGGCGGCGACGAGACCGGCCATGGTGCCGCCCGAGCCCAGGGCCACCACCACCGTCCGCAGGCCGGGCACCTGTGCGCGCAGCTCCTCGCCGCAGCGCACGTAGCCCCGCGCGCCCAGCGCGCTGGACCCGCCGAACGGGATCAGCGCGGGCCGGGCCCCGGACGCGCGCAGCCGCTCGCACACCTCGGCCGCCGCCGCGTCCAGGCCCGCCCGGTCCACGTCGCCCGCCCACACCAGCCGTGCCCCCAGCAGGCCGTCGAGGGCGAGGTTCCCGGACCGTGATTCGCCCGGTGAGCCGCGCAGCACGAGGACGGCGGCCAGCCCCAGCCGGGCGGCGGCCGCGGCCGTCAGCCGGGCGTGGTTGCTCTGCGGGGCGCCCGTGGTCACGAGCGTGTCCGCGCCCTCGGCCAGCGCCGCGCCCACGGTCCATTCCAGCTTGCGGATCTTGTTCCCGCCGCCGCCCACCCCCGTCAGGTCGTCCCGCTTGACCCACAGGTCCTCCGGGCCGAGCCCGATCGCGGCGGCGAGCCGGGGCGCCGGTTCGGCGGGGGTGGGGAAGGTGGCGAGCTGCACGGGCGGGTGGCTCATGGGGTACGTCCTCGGGTGCGGGCGGATGCCGGGCGCGAAGGGCGGCCGGCCGGTGCCCAGTCGATCACGCGGTCCCGCAGGGCGTCACGCCGTCCCGCCCGGGGGGCACGCCGTCCCACCCGGGGGGCACGCCGGCCCGCACGGTGTCACGCGGTCCCGCAGGGCGTCACGCCGTCCCGCCCGGGGGGCACGCCGTCCCACCCGGGGGGCACGCCGGCCCGCACGGTGTCACGCGGTCCCGCAGGGCGTCACGCCGTCCCGCCCGGGCGTCACGCCGGCCCGCACGGCGTCACACCGGCCCGCAGGGCGTCACGCCGTACCGCGCGGTGTCTCACGCCGGCCCGCACGGCGTCACACCGGCAGCAGCCGGGCCACCAGGGCGCCGAGCTGCCGGGCCGTGCGGCACTCGTGCATCTCCACCAGCCCGGCGTAGTCGGGCGCCGCCGAGTCGCCGGTGCCCCACTGGGCGCGCGGCTCGGGATTGAGCCAGTACACCCGCCGGGCGCGACTGGCGAGTTCGCGGACGGCGGGCAGGTTCGGGTCGCTCATGTTGGTGCGGGCGTCCCCGAGCACGAACACCGTCGTCCGGGGGCCGACCACGGCGCCCCACCGCTCGGTGAACTCGCCCAGGGCGACGCCGTAGTCGCTGCTGCCGTGCCAGCCGGTGAGCGTCGCCTCGGCGCGGATCCGGGCGCCAAGACCGTCCGGGTCCGCCCGACCGCGCCCGAGCAGCCCGGTCACCTCGTCCAGGCGGTTGACGAAGGCGAACACCCGGACCTTGCTGAACTGGTCGTGCAGCGCCTGCACCAGCAGCATCGTGAAGTCCGAGAACCCGGACACCGACCCCGACACGTCGCACAGCAGGACCAGTTCGGGCCGGGCGGGACGGCGTCTGCGCAGCACCGGCCGCATCGGCACCCCGCCCGTCGACAGCGAAGAGCGCACGGTGCGCCGCAGGTCGACGGTGCCGCGGGCGGCCCGGCGGCGGCGCGCGGCGAGGCGGGTCGCCAGCTTGCGCGCCAGCGGCTGGACGGTCCGGCGCAGTTCGGCGAGCTGGTCCCGGCCCGCGTAGAGGAAGTCCACCCGGTCGGCGGTCGGGGCGACGGCCCGCCGGGCGATCTCGTCCCGACCGCGCCGCTCGGCGACCCGGCGCCGCGCGTCCGCCCCGACCAGCCGCCGGAACTCCTCGATCCGGCGCCGGATCTCGTCGTCCAGCAGCCGGTCCGCGAACCCCGCGCCCCCGTCCCGGGCCCGTACGTCCGCCCGCACCCGGGCCAGCAGGGTCTGCGGCCGGATCCGGTCCAGGGTCTGGTACGCCGACCAGCCGTCCGCACCGGACGAGCCGCCGTAGCCGCCGAAGCCGTCGACGGCCTCCGCCGCCAGTGCGGCCAGCAGCGACGGGTCGTCGGCGGCCAGGGCCGCGGCCAGCCGGTCGCGCAGATCCTCCCGGTCGGCGCCCCGGACGTCGCCCCGGACGTCGGCGGCGCCGACCGGAGCGCCGACCCCGCGCGGGAAGTACAGGTCGAAGACCGGGTCGAACACCGCGCGCTGCGCGGCGCCGTGCAGCAATGTGGCGGCCAGGCCCTCGCGCAGCAGCTCGCGGTCGGCGAAGCCCAGTTCGCGCGCGGCGAGCGCCGCGTCCACGGTCTCGCCGGTGCCGATGCGCACACCGTGCGCGCGCAGGGCGCCCACCAGGCCCGTGATCCGCCCGTCGACACCGGTCACAGCGCGTCCAGGTCGAGTTTCGCGGCGGCCCTCTGCACGTCCTCCTGGTGCTTGAGGAGTACGCCGAGGGTGTCCCGGACGACCGACTCGTCCAGCGCGCCGGCCCCGAGGGCGAGCAGGGTGCGCGCCCAGTCGACGGTCTCCGCGACGGACGGCGCCTTGCGCAGGTCCATCGCGCGCAGCGCGCCGACCACCCGGACCACCGAGGCGGCCAGCGCCTCGTCGAGGTCCGGCACCTTCAGCCCTACGATGCGCCGCTCCAGCTCCTCCTCGGGGAAGCCGATGTGCAGGAACAGGCAGCGGCGGCGCAGCGCCTCGGACAGCTCGCGGCCCGCGTTGGAGGTGAGGACGACGAAGGGGCGGCGGGTCGCGGTGATCGTGCCCAGTTCGGGGACGGTCACCTGGAAGTCGCTGAGCACCTCCAGCAGCAGCCCCTCCATCTCGACGTCGGCCTTGTCGATCTCGTCGATCAGGAGCACGGTCGGCTCGTCGCCGCGGATCGCGGTGAGCAGCGGGCGGGGGAGCAGGAACTCCTCGCCGAAGATGTCGGTGCGGGTCTCGTCCCAGCTCTCGTCGCGGCCCGCGCTGATGCGCAGCAGCTGCTTGGCGTGGTTCCACTCGTACAGCGCGCGCGACTCGTCGACGCCCTCGTAGCACTGGAGCCGTACCAGGCGGGCCCCGGCGACCTCGGCGACGGCCTTGGCCAGCTCGGTCTTGCCGACCCCGGCCGGGCCCTCCACCAGGAGCGGCTTGCCGAGCCGGGCGGCGAGGAAGGCGGTGGTGGCGACGGCGGGCGAGGCCAGGTAGCCGGTTCCGGCGAGCCGGGCGGAGACGTCGTCGACGGATGAGAACAACGGGGCCTCCGGCGGGATCGGGTGATGGGTCCGGTCACTATCTAAGCGCTTGTTCAGCGGTCTTGTCACGGGATTCCGGGGGCTTTCGAGGCCGCCCCGCAGGGGGTGCGGACCGGTCGGTTTCCTTCCGTCCGCGGCGCGGTAGCCTCGGCGTATGACCACCACGGACAAGGCGTCCCCCCGGGACCGGCTGCTCGACGCCGCCGCCCAGCTCGTCTACCGCGAGGGCGTGTCCGTCGGCGTCGAGGCGCTGTGCCGGGCCGCCGGTGTCTCCAAGCGGTCGATGTACCAGCTCTTCGGCGGCAAGGACGAGATGCTGGCCGCGAGCCTGGAACGGCAGATCCCCTGGTACGAGGCCCGGCTGGCGCCCCCGAACCCCGACGCCGGCACACCCCGGGAGCGGATCCTGCACGTCTTCGAGCAGGTGGAGCAGGCGTCCGCCGACCCCGGCTACCTCGGCTGCCCCTACCTCGCCGTGCTGGTGGAGCTGAAGGACCCCGAGCACCCCGCGAGCGAGGTCGCCCGGACGGTCAAGGCACGCCTGGAACACGGCCTGCGCACCCAGGCCGAACTCGGCGGCGCCCGCGACCCCGGGCTGCTCGCCCGCCAGCTCATGCTGGTCTTCGACGGCGCCAGCGCCCGCGCCGGCGCCCGGGTGGAGCACCTCGACGACGGCCTCACCACGACGACGGTGACCGCCCTGCTGGACGCCGCCGGGATGCGCTAGGCCCCGTCGCGGGGCGGCCGGGACCGCGGGCACGGCCCGGCACCGGCCCCCCGGAAGACCCAGTCCACCGTGCGGAGCCGCCCGGCCGCCCGGTGGAATGGACGGGTGATCGCGACCCCGCACGACTGCCTCGCGCGCAACGAGTGGATCTGCGGCGCCTACCTGAGCACCCGCCGCCGCATCCTGCTCGACGCGGTCGTCCAGCACGTGCAGCTCACGGCGGTCTCGGTGCTCATCGGCCTCGCGCTCGCCGTGCCGCTCGCGGTGCTGGCCCGCCGCCTGCCGCCGGCGTCGGGCCCCGTCCTCGCCGTGACGACGGTCCTCTACACCATCCCCTCGCTGGCGATGTTCTCCCTGCTGCTGCCGCTCTACGGGCTCTCGGCCGGCCTCGTCGTCGCCGGACTGGTGCTGTACTCGCTCACCCTGCTGGTGCGCAACATCCTCGCCGGGCTGCGCGCCGTCCCGGAGGAGACCCGGCAGGCCGCGCGCGGCCTCGGCTACGGCGCGGTCCGGCTGCTGCTCACCGTCGAACTGCCCCTCGCGCTGCCCGCCGCCATGGCCGGCCTGCGCATCGCCACCGTCTCCGCGGTCTCCCTCGTCACCGTCGGCGCGATCGTCGGCTTCGGCGGCCTGGGGAACCTGATCTACGCCGGCATGAACAGCTACTTCAAGGCACAGGTGCTCACCGCGTCCGTGCTGTGCGTGGTGATCGCCGTCGCCGCCGACCTGCTCCTGCTGGGCGTGCAGCGGCTGATCACCCCCTGGACCCGGGCGGCCCGCGCGTGACCACCCTCGGCGCCGCCCGGGACTGGCTCACCGACCCCGCCCACTGGTCCGGCGACGACGGCATCCGGCACCGGCTGCTCCAGCACCTGCTGCTCGTCGCCGTGTGCCTCGCCGTGAGCTGCCTGATCGCGCTGCCCGTCGCGCTGGTCCTCGGCCACCTCGGCAGGGGCGGCGCGCTCGCCGTCAACGTCTCCAACGCCGGCCGGGCCGTCCCCACCTTCGCCGTCCTGGTCCTGCTCCTGCTGACCCCGGTCGGCCGGTGGGGTGAGGGGCCCGCCGTGGTCGCCCTGGTGCTGTTCGCCGTGCCGCCCCTGCTCACCAACGCCTACGTCGGCATGCGCGAGGTCGACCGCAGCGTCGTGCGGGCGGCCCGGGGCATGGGGATGACCGGACGGCAGACGCTGTTCCGCGTCGAACTGCCCCTGGCCCGCCCCATGATCCTCACCGGGGTGCGCACCGCCGCCGTCCAGCTCGTCGCCACCGCCACCATCGCCGCGCTCGCGGGCGGCGGCGGACTCGGCCGGATCATCACCGCGGGATTCAACCTGGCCAGCACGCCCCAGGTGGTCGCCGGCGCGCTCCTCGTCGCGGTGTTCGCGCTGCTCGTCGAGGGCGTCTTCGCGGCCGCCGAACGCCTGGCGGCGACCCGGCCCGGGAGGGGCCGGTGAGCCGCCGCACCGCCCTGACGCTGTGCGCGCTCCTCACCCTCGCCGGCTGCGCCACCGGCCCGTCCCTGGAACACCGGGACGCCGTCACCGCACCGCCCGGCGACAGCCGCCACCTGACCATCGGCTCGGCCGGCTTCACCGAGAGCGACCTGCTCGCCCAGATGTACGCCCAGCTCCTGAACCGGGCCGGCTACCGGACGTCGATCCTGACCGTCGCCAACCGGGAGCTGTACGAACCGGCCCTGGAGTCGGGCCGGATCGACGTCGTGCCCGAGTACGCGGCCACCTTCGCCGACTGGCTGAACGCCAAGGAGCACGGCCCCCGCGCCCGTCCGGTCGGCTCACCCGACCTCGGCACCACCATGAAGGCGCTGCGCGAACTGGCGGCGCCCCGCGGCCTCACCGTCCTGCCCCCGGGCCGGGCCGTGGACCAGAACGCCTTCGCGGTGAGCGCCGCCTACGCCCGGCGGCACCGGCTGCGGACCCTCAGCGACCTCGGCGCCGCGCGCCTGCCGGTACGGCTCGCCGCGGGCGACGAGTGTGTGCAACGGCCGTACTGCGCACCAGGACTCAAGAAGGTGTACGGCATCGACGTCGCCCACGTCGACCCCAAGGGCGTCGGCACCACCCAGGCCAAGCGCGCCGTGCAGGACGGCCGGGACGACATGCTGCTGGCCACCACCACGGACGCCACGCTCGACGGCTTCGGCCTGGTCCTGCTCGCCGACGACCGGCACCTGCAGAACGCCGACCATGTGGTCGCGGTGGTCAACCGCGCCCGCGCCGGGGGCCCCGGCGTGGCCAGGGCGCTCGGCCGGCTCGACTCCGTCCTGACCACCGCCGACCTGACGGACCTCAACCGGCAGGTGGACAGCTGGCGCAGACTCCCGGCCGACGTGGCCCGCGCCTACCTGGAGAAGCGGGGCCTGCTGGGCCGGTGAGCCTCACGCTCCCGCCACGACCTCACGCGCCCGTCACGACCTCACGCGCCCGTCACGACCTCACGCGCCCGTCACGACCTCACGCGCCCGTCACGACCTCACGCGCCCGCCACCGACTCGAACGGCACCTGCCCCCGCGCCACGCCCCGCGCGTCCGCGTCCACCGACCGGCGCAGCGTCTCGTGCAGCTTCGCCGGGGTCAGCACCCCCAGGAACCGTGCCCCGTCCAGCACCGCCACCCATCCGGCGTCGTACTGGAGCATCACCCCGAACGCCTGCTTCAGCGGCGCGCCCACCGGCACCCACGCCGTCATCCGGTGCGCCCGGTCACCGACCGTGCCGCCCGCGGCCAGATCGTCGGCGCCGACCCAGCCGTGCAGGTCGCCGCGCGCGTCGAGGACGACCGCCCACCGGGCGCCCTCCGCCCGCAGCCGCTCCGCGGCCCGCCCGGCGGGCTCGTCCGGGCGGGCCACCGGCGGCTGCTCCAGGTCGTCCGGCTGGATCTCGGTGACCGACAGCCGCTTCAACCCGCGGTCCGCGCCCACGAACCCGGCGACGTACGGCGTGGCGGGCGCCCCCAGCACCGCCCCCGGCGTGTCGAACTGTTCCACGCGGCCCTGCCCGTACACGGCGATGCGGTCGCCGAGCCGGACCGCCTCCTCGATGTCGTGCGTGACCAGCAGCACCGTCCTGGGCGCCGCCGACTGCATGCGCAGGAACTCGTCCTGGAGCTGCTCGCGCACCACCGGGTCGACCGCCCCGAAGGGCTCGTCCATCAGCAGCACCGGCGGATCGGCGGCGAGCGCCCGGGCCACGCCCACCCGCTGCCGCTGTCCGCCCGACAGCTGGTCCGGGTAGCGCGGCCCGTACGTCTTCGGGTCCAGGCCCACCAGGTCCAGCAGCTCCGCCGCCCGGGCCCGCGCCCTCGCCCGCTTCCAGCCGAGCAGCGCCGGCACGGTCGCCGTGTTGTCCAGCACCGTGCGGTGCGGGAAGAGGCCGCCTTGCTGGATGACGTACCCGATCCGGCGGCGCAGCCGCACCGGGTCGACGCGCGCGACGTCCTCGCCGTTCACCAGGACCCGGCCCGAGGTCGGCTCGACCAGCCGGTTCACCATCATCATGGTCGTCGTCTTGCCGCAGCCGGAGGGGCCCACCAGCGTGACCAGCTCACCCTCGGACACCTCGAAGGAGAGGTCGTCCACGGCCGTCGTACCGTCCGGGAACCGCTTGGTGACCTGCTCGAACCGGATCATGGACCCACGCTAACCGGGGCGGTACCGTCCCGCCCTTCAGCGGCCTCCGGCCGGTTCGCCGGTCACCAGCACCACCTCCAGGGTGCGTGGGCCGTGCACCCCCTCCACCCGGTCCAGCTCGATGTCGCTGGTCGCCGAGGGACCGGAGATCCACGTCAACGGCCGGGCCGGGTCGAGGCGTTCGAGGGCCTGCGGGACGGAGGAGACGACCTGCTCCGGCACCCGGACCACGCAGACGTGATGGTCCGGGACGAGCGAGATCCGGCGTCGGCCCTGGTCGGCGGAGCCGTCCAGGACGATCGTGCCGGTCTCGGCGATCGCCACGGCACACCCCGTCACCACACTGCCCACCCGGTCCAGCCGGTGCGCGGTGTCCGCCGCCCGGTCGGGGACCCGCACCGCGTCCGCCGTGGCCAGCCACACAGGCGGCAGCCCGGGCGGCGCCAGCACCTCCGCCGAGCCGCGTTCGGCCAGCAGCCCCGCCAGGAGGTCCGGCAGCTCCGCCGCCGCGCAGCGGTGCACCAGCGCCCGGTAGTCCGCGAGGTTCTCGGCGAGCAGGTCGACGGTCTGCTCCACCGTCCGCTCGCCGTGCTCGCGCAGGTAGTCCCGCGGGACCGCCTCCGCGTACGGCCGTCCGTCCGGTGCCACGTCCGCGAGCGCGCGCCGCACCCGGCCCAGCACCCGGTCCCTGCTGCTCACTTGACGTCGTCCCTTCCGCCGTTCGTCCGCTGCCACCAGTCGCGGAACGGTTCCGCGGGCACCGGCGGCAGATCCCGGGTCGCGGTCCAGGCCCGGCCGGGACCCGGCAGGGTGCGGGGATGCAGCCGGCGGGTGCGGGAGGCGAGCCGCTGGCCGCCGCGCAACACCGCCGGGTGCGCGAAGGCCCAGCGTGCCGCGCGCATCGCCGCCCGCTCGGCCGCGTGCCCCTTGGCCGGTTTCAGCACCACCCGGTTGCCCTCCCGGACCGCCGGGCCGCCCTGCACCACCCGTTCCCGCAGGTGCACCAGCACCTCGGGGATGTCGATGGCGACCGGGCAGACCTCGTAGCAGGCGCCGCACAGAGTGGACGCGTACGGCAGCGAGGCGTCGATCTCGCTTGCCGTGCCCCGCAGTTGGGGGCTGAGGATGGCGCCGATGGGGCCCGGGTAGACGGAGCCGTAGGCGTGCCCGCCGGCCCGCTCGTACACCGGGCAGACGTTGAGGCAGGCCGAGCAGCGGATGCAGCGCAGCGCCTGGCGGCCGACCTCGTCGGCGAGGGTGTCGGTGCGGCCGTTGTCCAGCAGTACCAGGTGGAAGGTGGCCGGCCCGTCCTCGTCCGTCGTGCCCGTCCACGTGCTGGTGTAAGGGTTCATCCGCTCGGCGGTGGAGGAGCGGGGGAGGGTCTGCAGGAAGACCTCCAGGTCCCGCCAGGTGGGCACGATCTTCTCGATGCCGACGACCGAGATCAGCGTCTCGGGGAGGGTCAGGCACATCCGGCCGTTGCCCTCGGACTCCACGACGACGAGGGTGCCGGTCTCGGCGACCATGAAGTTGGCGCCGGAGATGCCGACCCTGGCGCGCAGGAACTTCTCCCGCAGGTGCAGCCGCGCGGCCTCGGCGAGATCGGCGGGTGTGTCCGTCAGGCCCTCGGGGGCCGGGCGGCCCCAGTCGCCCATCTCCCGTGCGAAGATCTCCCGGATCTCGCCCCGGTTGCGGTGGATGGCGGGGACCAGGATGTGCGAGGGGCGGTCCTTGCCCAACTGGACGATCAGCTCGGCGAGATCGGTCTCGTAGGCGCGGATGCCCGCGGCCTCCAGGGCCTCGTTGAGCCCGATCTCCTGTGTGGCCATGGACTTGACCTTGACGACCTCCGACTCGCCGGTGGCCCGGACCAGTTCGGTGACGATCCGGTTGGCCTCGTCGGCGTCGGCCGCCCAGTGGACCGTGCCCCCGGCGGCGGTGACCGCCTCCTCCACCTGCTCCAGGTAGCGGTCCAGATGGCGCAGCGTGTGGTCCTTGATCCGCCGGCCCGCCTCCCGCAGCCGCGCCCAGTCGGGCAGCTCGGCCACCGCCCGCGCCCGTTTGGCGCGGATGGTGTGGGTGGCGTGGCGCAGGTTGCCGCGCAGCGTCGGGTCCGCCAGGGCGGCGTGCGCCGCCTCGGGGAACGCCGGCATGCCGACGAACGTGCCGCTCATACGGCCGGTACCTCCTCCGTGCTCGCCAGGATCTCCGCGATGTGCACCGGCCGCATGCCCACCTTGAGCCGGCTCATGGTGCCGCCGATGTGCATGAGGCAGGAGTTGTCGGCCGCGCACAGCACCTCCGCGCCGGTCGCCTCCGCGTTGCGCACCTTGTCCGCGCCCATCGCCGCCGAGACGTCCGCGTTCTTCACCGCGAAGGTCCCGCCGAAGCCGCAGCACTCCTCGGCGCCCGGCAACTCGACCAGTTCGAGGCCCCGGACGGCCTCCAGCAGCCGCCGCGGGCGGTCGCCGAGCCCGAGACCGCGCAGGCCGTGGCAGGTGGGGTGGTAGGTCACCTGGTGCGGGTAGCTCGCGCCCACGTCGGTCACCCCGAGCACGTCGACCAGGAACTCCGTCAGCTCGTACGTCCGGGGCACCACCGGCGCCAGGGTCCGCGCCAGCGTGTCCCCGCGCCCCTCGGCCCGCGCCCGTTCGCCCATCCGGGGATACAGCTCGCGGACCATCGCCCCGCACGATCCGGACGGGGTCACGATCGCCTCGTACCCGTCGAAGACCTCGGCGAAGTGCCGGGCCAGCGGCTCGGCCCCGTGCCGGTAGCCGGTGTTGTAGTGGGCCTGCCCGCAGCACGTCTGCGCCACGGGGAAGTCCACCTCCACGCCCAGCCGGTCCAGCAGTCTCACGACCGCGCGGCCGGTGTCCGGATAGAGCGTGTCGTTGACACAGGTCAGGAACAGTGCGACACGCATCGCGGCTCCTCGGGGTGGGTCGTCGGACGAGTTGCAGGGTAGTCGGCGGCCGGCGCCGGACGAGGAGGACGGCTCACCGCGCGGCGAGCCTCGCCTCCGCCTCCCGCCAGCGGGCGGCGTTGCCCCGGGGCCGGTACCGGGTCAGCGGCTGGGTGCGGGCGAGCAGGGCGCGCATGGCGGCGAGGTCGCCGGCCAGCCCGTCGGCGCGCGCCTGCACCAGGACGTTGCCCAGAGCGGCCGCCTCCGTCGCGCCCGCCACCACCGGCAGCCCGCAGGCGTCGGCGGTGAGCTGGCACAGCAGCGCGTTGCGGGTGCCGCCGCCGACCACGTACACCACGTCCACCGGACGGTCGGCCAGCCGCCGGGCGTCCGCCACGGCCCGGCGGTGGGCCAGGGCGAGCGAGTCGAGGATGCACCGGGTGGTCTCGGCGGGCGTCACCGGCACCGGCTGCCCCGAGGCGCGGCACGCCTCGGCGATCCGCTCCGGCATCCGGCCGGGCGGGAGGAACGCCTCGTCCCCGGCGTCCACCACCGAGCGCAGCGCCGGCACCTCGGCCGCCTCGCGCAGCAGGCCACTCAGGTCGGGGTCGCCCCAGGCGCGCACGCACTCCTGGAGCAGCCAGAGCCCCATGATGTTGCGCAGGTAGCGGACCGTGCCGTCCAGGCCGAGTTCGTTGGTGAAGTTGGCGGCGCGGCTCTCCTCGGTGAGCACCGGCGCGTCCAGCTCGAGGCCGGCGAGCGACCAGGTGCCGGTGCAGATGTACGCGAAGCGCGGGGTGTCGGCCGGGACGGCGGCGACCGCCGAGGCGGTGTCGTGCGAGCCGACCGCCGTCACCGGGACGGGCCCGGTGAGCCCGGTGTCCGCCAGCACTCCCGGCCGCAGCAGGCCCGCCCGGTCGCCGGGCTGCCGCAGCGGCGCGAACAGGGAGAGATCGATGCCCAGCCGGTCGGCGACGCCGTGCGCCCAGGAGCGGGTGCGGGGGTCGATGAGCTGGGTGGTGGAGGCGTTGGTCAGCTCGGTGCCCTGCTCGCCGGTCAGCCAGTAGGTCAGCAGGTCGGGGATGAGCAGCAGCCGCCTGGCGTGCGCGAACTGGGCGGTCGAACGGGCCGCCGTGAGCTGGTACAGGGTGTTGAACGGGGCGTACTGCAGCCCGGTGGCCGCGTACAGCTCGGCGGCGGGCACGGTCGCCCACACCTTCTGCGCGACGCCGTCCGTCCGGGGGTCCCGGTAGTGCACGGGGTTGCCGAGCAGGGCGCCGTCGGCGTCCAGCAGGCCGTGATCGACGGCCCAGCTGTCGATGCCCACCGAGTCCACCTGGCCGGCCGCCCGCAGCCCGTCGAGGACACCGGCGTACAGCCCGAGCACGTCCCAGCGCAGCCCCTCGGGCACCCGCACCGGCCGGTTCGGGAACCGGTGCGCCTCGCTCAGCTCCAGCGTGCCGGGCCCTACCCGGCCGACCATCACCCGTCCGCTGGAGGCACCCAGGTCGACGGCGGCGTACGCCCCGCGGACCGCGCTCATCGCAGGAACGCGGCCGCCACGCCCGCGTCGACCGGGACGTGCAGCCCCGTGGTGTGGGTCAGTTCGCCGCCGGTGAGCGCGAACACCGCGTTCGCCACGTGCTCCGGCAGCACCTCCCGCTTCAGGATCGTGCGCTGCGCGTAGAACTCGCCCAGCTTCTCCTCCGGCACCCCGTACACCGCCGCCCGCTGCGCGCCCCAGCCGCCGGCGAAGATGCCCGAGCCGCGCACCACCCCGTCCGGGTTGACGCCGTTGACCCGGATGCCGTGCTCGCCCAGCTCGGCGGCGAGGAGGCGGACCTGGTGGGCCTGGTCGGCCTTGGTGGCGGAGTAGGCGATGTTGTTCGGTCCCGCGAAGACGGCGTTCTTGGAGGCGATGTAGACGATGTCGCCGCCCAGTTCCTGCGCGATCATCACGCGGGCCGCCTCGCGCGAGACGAGGAAGGAGCCGCGGGCCATGATGTCGTGCTGGAGGTCCCAGTCCCGGGCCGACGTCTCCAGCAGCGGCTTGGAGACGGAGACGCCCGCGTTGTTGACGACCAGGTCGACGCCGCCGAAGGCGAGCACCGCGGCCCGGAACGCCGCGGCGATCTGCTCCTCGGAGGTGACGTCCACGGTGACGGCGACGGCCCTGTCGGGGCCGCCCAGCTCCTCGGCGACGGCCGCCGCGTTCCCGGCGTCGAGGTCCGCGACGACGACGCAGGCGCCTTCGGCCACCAGCCGCTCGGCGATGGCCCTGCCGATACCGCTGCCCGCGCCGGTCACCAGCGCCACCCGGGTCGCCAGCGGCTTCGGCTTCGGCATCCGCTGGAGCTTGGCCTCCTCCAGGGCCCAGTACTCGATGCGGAACTTCTCCGACTCCTCGATGGGCGCGTACGTGGAGACGGCCTCCGCGCCGCGCATCACGTTGATCGCGTTGAGGTAGAACTCGCCCGCGACCCGGGCGGTCTGCTTGTCCTTGCCGAAGGAGAACATGCCGACACCGGGGACTAGCACGACCGCCGGGTCGGCGCCGCGCATCGCGGGGGAGCCGGGCTCGGCGTGCCGCCGGTAGTAGGCGGCGTACTCCTCGCGGTACGCGGTGTGCAGTTCCCTCAGCCGGGCGATCGCGTCCTCCAGCGGCGCGGCCGGCGGCAGGTCCAGCACCAGCGGGCGGACCTTGGTGCGCAGGAAATGGTCGGGGCAGGAGGTGCCCAGGGCGGCGAGCCGCGGGTGCTCGGCGCGGGCCAGGAAGTCCAGTACGGCCGCGGAGTCGTCGAAGTGGCCGACCTGCGGCCGGTCCTGGGAGGCGAGGGCGCGCACGTGCGGCGCGAGGGCGGCGGCCCGGGCCCTGCGGTCTGCCTCGGGCAGGGCGCCGTAGCCCTCCAGGAGGGGCCCGAACGGCTCGGCCCTGCCCTTCTGCTCCAGGAACGCCTCGGCGGTGCGGATGATGTGCAGCGAGTTGCGCTCGCACTCCTCGGAGGTGTCGCCCCAGGCGGTGATGCCGTGGCCGCCGAGAATGCAGCCGATCGCCCGCGGATTGGCCTCCTTGATCGCCGCGATGTCCAGGCCGAGCTGGAAGCCGGGGCGCCGCCACGGCACCCAGACCACGCTGTCGCCGAAGCACTCGGCGGTCAGCTTCTCCCCGTCGGCCGCGCAGGCCAGCGCGATGCCCGAGTCGGGGTGCAGGTGGTCGACGTGCGGGGCGTCCACGAGCCCGTGCATGGCGGTGTCGATGGAGGGGGCCGCGCCGCCCTTGCCGTGCAGGCAGTAGTCGAACGCGGCGACCATCTCGTCCTCGCGCTCCACCCCGGGGTACACGTCGGCGAGGGCGCGCAGCCGGTCGAGGCGCAGCACGGCGAGCCCCGCCCCGGTGAGCGTGCCGAGGTCGCCCCCGGACCCCTTGACCCACATCAGCTCCACCTCACGCCCGGTCACCGGATCGGCGCCGGCCCCCTTGGCGGAGGCGTTGCCACCGGCGTAGTTGGTGTTACGGGGATCGGAGCCGAGCCGCTGGGAACGAGCGAGCAGCGCGGCGGCTTCGGGATGCGGTGCCATGGGATGCAGTCCTTGGATCGGAGGTGTGTGAGGACGTGTCGTGAGGTGATGGCGGGGGGCAGGGCGTGAGGTGAGGACGCCGGTGGGGCCGGGGCGGTGTCCTCGGCGGAGCCCTAGGCCCCCCACCCCGCCTGCTGCCCGCCGACCCGTTCGGCGACGATCTCCTCGGCCCAGCCGGAGCGGGCGTACGCGGTGAGGGGCTCGGGGGCGAGGCCCATCTCCTCGCGCACCTCGCGCAGCAGCGGCCGTACGTCCGTGGCGTACGCGTCCATCAGCACGGCGTTCGCGCCCAGCACGTCACCGGCGGCCTGGGCGGCGGACAGCGCGTCCCGGTCGACGAGCAGCGCCTTCGCCGTGGCCTCCTGCACGTTCATCACCGAGCGGATGATCGCGGGGATCTTCGCCTCGATGTTGTGGCACTGGTCCAGCATGAACGCCACGTCGGAGCCGAACCCGCCCCCGCGCACCACCTCGTACATGATCCGGAAGAGCTGGAACGGGTCGGCCGCGCCCACCATGAGGTCGTCGTCGGCGTAGAAGCGCGAGTTGAAGTCGAAGCCGCCGAGCCTGCCCTCGCGCAGCAGGGACGCGACGATGAACTCGATGTTGGTGCCCGGCGCGTGGTGGCCGGTGTCGACCACGACCTGCGCCTTGGGGCCCAGCTTCAGGCAGTGCGCGTACGCCGTCCCCCAGTCCGGCACGTCGGTGGTGTAGAAGGCCGGCTCGAAGAACTTGTACTCCAGCAGCATCCGCTGGTTCTCGCCCAGCCGCTCGTACACGGCGGCGAGGCCCTCGGCGAGCCGGTCCTGCCGGGCGCGGATGTCGTCCTGGCCGGGGTAGTTCGTCCCGTCGGCGAACCACAGCTTCAGGTCCCGGGAGCCGGTGGCGTCCATGATGTCCACGCACTCCAGCAGGTGGTCCACGGCCTTGCGCCGCACGGCCGCCTCCGGGTGGCAGATGCTGCCCAGCCGGTAGGCGTCGTCCTGGAAGGTGTTGGAGTTGACGGCGCCCAGCCGGACCCCGTGCTCCTTCGCGAACCCGGCCAGCGCGGCGTAGTCGTCGACCTTGTCCCACGGGATGTGCAGGGCGACGGTCGGGGCCACCCCGGTGAACTCGTGCACCTTCGCCGCGTCGGCCAGCTTCTCCCGCGCGGTGCGCGGCACGCCCTCCTGCGCGAACACCTTGAAACGGGTCCCCGAGTTCCCGTACGCCCACGACGGCGTCTCGACGGCCTGGGACTTGAGGGCGGCCTTCACCGCGGCGAGGTCGGTCACTTCGGGGCTCCTGTGGTGTCCGGTGCAACGACTGAGCGTGTGAAACGATTCAGAACGGCAAGTTATGAGGGGTCCGTAGGGGTGTCAAGGATTCCGGGCGGAAGTATTTTCCGTGACCCCGCCGTTACCTTCCACCCTCGAAAGTTTTTCGACTCGGACCCATTGACGTGACTTGCCTGGGATGCCTAACGTCCCGGCAATCCAGTTGAAACCTTTCACGACTCCGGGCGGCGGTGCCGCCGGTGTCGTCGAGGAGCCATCCATGACCCACCCGTCCGACACGGGTCCGGCCCCGGTGCTTGCCCTGAGGGACGTCACCAAGTCCTTCGGAGCCGTGCGCGCCCTGCGGGGCGTGTCCCTGGAGCTGTTCCCCGGCGAGGTGCACGCCCTCGCCGGGGAGAACGGCGCGGGCAAGTCGACCTTGATCAAGACGCTCGCGGGGGTGCACCGACCGGACGCCGGACAGGTGCTGCTCGACGGTCAGCCGGTCGTCTTCCACGGCCCCGGCGACGCCCGTGACGCCGGCATCGCCGTGATCTACCAGGAGCCGACCCTCTTCCCCGACCTGTCGATCGCCGAGAACATCTACATGGGCCGACAGCCCAGGCGGGCCCTCGGCCGGATCGACCACAAGGCCACCCGTGCGGCCACCGCCGCCCTGATGCGGCGCCTCGGCGTCGAACTCGACCCCGACCGGCCTGCGCGCGGCCTGTCCATCGCCGACCAGCAGATCGTCGAGATCGCCAAGGCACTCTCCTTCGACGCCCGCGTCCTGATCATGGACGAACCGACCGCCGCCCTGACCGGCAGCGAGGTCGCCCGGCTCTTCGGCGTGGTGCGCACCCTGCGCGAACAGGGCGCCGCGGTGCTCTTCATCTCGCACCGGCTGGAGGAGATCTTCGAGATCTGCGGGCGGGTGACGACCCTGCGGGACGGCGCCTGGATCGCCGGCGAACTGCTCGCCGGGATGACCGAGGACGACCTGGTCCGCCGCATGGTCGGCCGCGACCTCGACGAGCTGTACCCCAAACAGGAGGTCACGCCCGGCGAGATCGCGCTCAGCGTGCGCCGGCTGACCCGCGAGGGCGTCTTCACCGACGTGTCCTTCGACGTCCGGCGCGGCGAGATCGTCGGACTGGCCGGTCTCGTCGGCGCCGGCCGTACCGAGGTCGCCCGCGCCGTGTTCGGCGTCGACCGCTGGGACGCGGGCGAGGTCCTGGTGGACGGCCGCGCGCTGGCCAACGGCGCCCCGTCCACCGCCATGGCCGCGGGCCTCGCCCTGGTTCCCGAGGACCGGCGCGCCCAGGGCCTGGTGATGGACATGTCCATCGAACGCAACATCGGCCTGACCGGACTGCGCACGACCGTGCGAGCCGGGCTGATGGACCGCGGCGCCGAGCGCAGCCGCTCCCTCGACTGGGCGGTCAGGCTCCAGGTGAAGTACGCCCGGATCGCGGACGCCGTCGCCACGCTCTCCGGCGGCAACCAGCAGAAGGTCGTGCTCGCCAAGTGGCTGGCCACCGGCCCCAAGGTGCTCATCGTGGACGAGCCCACCCGGGGCATCGACGTCGGCACCAAGGCCGAGGTGCACCGGCTGCTCGGCGAGCTGGCCGCCGACGGGGTCGCCGTCCTGATGATCTCCTCCGATCTGCCCGAGATCCTCGGCATGGCCGACCGCGTGCTGGTCATGCACGAGGGCCGGCTCACCGCGGAGATCCCCCGTTCCGACGCCACCGAGGAATCCGTGATGGCCGCAGCCACCGGGAGGGCCGCCGCATGACGGTCACGGCCCCCACCCCCGCCCCCGCCGCCGAGGTGCCCGAGTCCAGCGGCACCCGTCTGGTGGACCGGGTGTTCAAGATGCGCGAACTGGCCATCCTGGTCGTGTTCCTGGTGATGATCGCCGTGACCCAGGCGGGCAACAGCCAGTTCCTGTCCGAGCAGGGCATCAAGGACCTGCTGCTGAACGCCACGATCCTGGTGCTGGTCGCCACCGGCCAGTCCCTGGTGGTCATCAGCCGCAACGTCGACCTGTCCGTCGGCTCCACCCTCGGCATCAGCGCCTTCGCCGCCGGCACGTACCTGCACGGCGGCGGCGACCCCGTCGTCGCGGTCGTCCTGGCCGTCCTGCTCGGCATCGGCTGCGGTCTGCTCAACGGCCTGCTGGTCAGCCTCGGCCAGGTGCCCGCCCTCGTCGTGACCCTCGGCACCCTCTACATCATCCGGGGCGTCGACTCGATCTGGGTCGGCTCCCGCCAGATCACCGCGGCCGACCTGCCCGGTGGATTCGTGGACTTCGGCTCCGGCGGACTGTCGGCGGTGCCCTGGCTGGCGCTGATCGCGCTCGCCGTCCTCGTCGCCACCGCCTACTACCTCAAGCACTTCGGCAGCGGCCGCGAGCTGTACGCGCTCGGCTCCAACCCGGAGGCGGCACGCCTGGCCGGCATCCCCGTCCGCAAGCGGATCCTGACCGCCTACACCGGCTGCGGCGCCCTCGCCGGACTCGCCGGCGCCCTGTACCTGGCCCGGTTCGGCAACGTCGACTCCGGCACCGGCAACGGCTACGAACTCACCGTCGTCAGCGCGGTCGTGGTCGGCGGCGTCGTCTTCACCGGAGGCTCCGGCAGCGTCTACGGCGCCGCGCTGGGCGCCCTGCTGCTCACCTCGGTGAACAGCGTGCTGCCCGCACTCGGCGTCAGCTCGGTGTGGGTGCTCGCCATCAACGGCGTCCTGCTGCTGCTCGCGATCGCGGTGGACCGGATCGTCGCCCTGCGGGTGGCCGCCGCCCTGAAGAAGAAGTCGGCCCCGCGGAAGACCGCCGTCGCGAAGGAGAACACCGGTGCCTGAGTCGCTCACCCGCGCCGTCCGCTGGGACACGGTCGTCGGCGCGCTCCTGATCGTCCTGCTGCTGTTCTCCTTCACCTTCGTGGACGGCTTCGGCAACGCCCTCAACCTGTCCTTCCTCATCGGCAACACGCTGCCGATCGCCCTGATCGCCCTGCCCATGACCCTGCTGGTGGTCGCCGGGGAGATCGACCTGTCCGTCGCCTCCACCGCCGGCCTGTCCGGCGCGGTGATGGGGCGGCTGTGGAACGAGGGCATGGCCATCGAGACGATCATCCCGGTGTGCCTGCTGCTCGGCGTGGCGTGCGGGCTGGTCAACGGCCTGCTGGTGACCCGCCTCGGACTGCCCTCCCTCGCCGTCACCATCGGCACCCTCGCCGCCTACCGGGGCATCGCGCAGATCGTGCTCGGCTCCGACGCGGTGACCGACTTCCCCGCCCAGTACCAGCAGTTCGCCGCCGGGCGCCTCGGCGGCACCTTCCTGCCGCAGGCCTTCCCGCCCTTCCTGGCCCTGCTGGTGATCGCCGTCCTGGTGCTGCACGCCACCCCGTTCGGCCGGTCGCTGTTCGCGATCGGCGCCGGCGAGGAGGCCGCCCGCTTCGCCGGTATCCGCGTCCGCCGACACAAGCTCGTCCTGTTCACCGCGACCGGCCTCATGGCCTCCCTGACCGGCGTCTTCTGGGCCCTGCACTACGCCAGCGCCCGCTACGACAACGCCACCGGACTCGAACTCTCCGTCGTCGCCGCCGTGCTGCTGGGCGGCATCGACTTCGACGGCGGCCGGGGCACGCTCGGCGGCGCGATCGCGGGCGTCTTCCTGCTGGGCGCGCTGCAGAACGTGATGAGCCTGCTGAACGTCTCCGCCCAGTCGCAGATCGTCGTCACCGGCGTGCTGCTCGTGGTCTCCGTGCTCGGCCCGCGGGTCGCCCGGCAGATCGCCCTGGCCAGGGCGGCCGGCTCCGCCGGTTAGCCCTTCGCAGGTCGGCGCCCCCGGCTCCGCAGGTCGGCCCCCCGGAGGACCGCCCGGCCGCCCGTGCCCGGCCCTCCGCCCGACATCCGTCCGCGCCCGCCCGGGCGCGTCCACTCACCCCCGTACACGAAGGATTCGGTATGCACGCGTCAACCCTGAGTCGCGCCTGCGCCGCGCTCGCCGCCGCCACCTCGCTCGCCCTCGCCCTGACCGCCTGCGGCGGCACCACCAAGAACGACGTCAAGGACGACTCCGGCGCGGCCGCCTCCGCCGGCAAGGCCGACCCCAACGCGGCCACCAAGAAGGGGCTGACCGTCGGCTTCCTGCCCAAGCAGGTCAACAACCCCTACTTCACCACCTCGGACAAGGGCGGCGAGAAGGCCCTCGCCGAACTGGGCTCGAAGTACAAGGAGGTGGGCCCGAGCAGCGCCACCGACACCTCCGGGCAGGTCGGTTACGTCAACACCCTCACCCAGCAGCAGGTGAACGCGATCGCCGTCTCCGCCCAGGACCCCGGCGCCCTGTGCACGGCGCTCAAGCAGGCCATGACCAACGGCATCAAGGTCGTCACCTACGACTCCGACACCAACCCCGGCTGCCGCAACGCCTTCATCTCGCAGGCCTCCGCCGAGGACCTGGGCCGCACCGAGGTGCAGCTGCTCGCCGAACAGATCGGCTACAAGGGCGAGATCGCGGTGCTGTCCGCCGCGCAGACCGCGACGAACCAGAACACCTGGATCGGCTACATGAAGGACGAGCTGAAGGACCCCAAGTACAAGAACGTCAAGCTGGTCAAGGTCGCCTACGGCAACGACGACGCCCAGCAGTCCTTCCAGCAGACCCAGGGCCTGCTCCAGGAGCACCCGAGCCTGAAGGGGATCATCTCCCCGACCACCGTCGGCATCAAGGCGGCCGCGCAGTACCTGTCCGGCTCCAAGTACAAGGGCAAGGTCAAGCTGACCGGCCTCGGCACGCCGAACGACATGCGCAAGTACGTCAAGAACGGCACCGTCGACGCCTTCGAGCTGTGGGACCCGGCCAAGCTCGGCGACCTCGCCGCGCGCACCGCCGTCGCCCTGGCCTCCGGGCAGATCACCGGCAAGGAGGGCGAGACCTTCAAGGCCGGCTCCACGACCTACACCATCGGCAGGGACGGCGTGATCAACCTCGGCAAGCCGACCGTGTTCGACACCAAGAACATCGACCAGTTCGACTTCTAGCCGCCTGGGGGCCGTTGATGCAGCGCGTGTGCTTCCTGCTGAAGGTCCGGGCGGACCGCCTCGACGCGTACCGTGAGCGGCACGCCGCCGTGTGGCCGGACATGCTCGACGCCCTCAGGGCGACCGGCTGGCACAACTACTCGCTCTTCCTGAGGGACGACGGACTGCTCGTCGGCTACCTGGAGACCGAGGACTTCGCCGCGGCCCAGGCCGCCATGGAGGCCACCGACGTCAACGCCCGCTGGCAGGCCGGGATGGCGCCGTTCTTCGAGTCGCTGGCGGGCGCCCGGCCCGACGAGGCCATGAGACCGCTCACCGAGGTGTTCCACCTGGCCTGACCAAGAGCGCGGGGCCGGGGGCGGCCGGCGCCCCCGGGTCCCGGACGCCGTCGTACGACGGCGGTGCCCACCGGCACGACCCCGACCGCGTCCGCGCGGCCGGCCCGGCGCCGCCGCCCCGACCGGGGCCGCCAAACCGGTCATGACGGTAATGTGAAGGCCCTCTCGCCTGTGCAGGCCTTCGCCGCCACCCCCCTCATCCCCTGGAGGTCCCCGCCCGATGGCCCAGTCGGTGGGTATCAAGGACGTCGCCCGCGCCGCCGGAGTGTCGGTCGGGACCGTGTCGAACGTGATCAACCGCCCCGAGAGCGTCGCCAGCGAGACCCGGGCGCGGGTGCTGTCCGCGATCGACCGGCTCGGCTACGTCCGCAGCGAGTCCGCGCGCCAGCTCCGCGCGGGCCGCAGCCGGATCATGGGGCTGCTGGTGCTCGACATGGGCAACCCCTTCTTCGTGGACGTGGCACGGGGCGCCGAGCGCGCCGCCCGCGACGCGGGGCTCGGCGTGATGGTCTGCAACAGCGCGCAGAACGCGGCCGAGGAGGCCGACTACCTGTCGCTCTTCGCCGAGCAGCGGGTGCGGGGCGTTCTGCTCACCCCGGCCGACGCCACCGGCCGCAACATCGCCGCCTTCCGCCGGCACGGCATCCCGTTCGTGCTGGTCGACCGGGTCGCCGAGGGCGCCACCGAGTGCTCGGTCTCCGTGGACGACGTGGCGGGCGGTGCGCTGGCGGTCCGGCACCTCGTGGACGCCGGGCACCGCTCCATCGCCTACGTCAGCGGCCCGCCCGGCCTGAACCAGGTCCGCGACCGGCGCACCGGCGCCCTGAACGCCCTCGCCGAGGCCGGCCTCGGCCCCGACGCGCTGCGCGAACTGCCCACCGAGCGCCTCGACGTCGCCGCCGGCCGGGACGCCGGCGCCCGTCTCCTCGGGCTCGCCGACCGCCCCACCGCCGTCTTCTGCGCCAACGACCTGCTCGCCCTCGGCGTGCTCCAGGCGCTGTACGCGGCCGGTGTCACCGTCCCCGACGACCTGGCCATCGTCGGCTACGACGACATCGAGTTCGCCGCGGCGGCCGCCGTGCCGCTCACCTCGGTCCGTCAGCCCGCCGTCACCATGGGCGCCCTCGCCGCGGAACTGCTGCTGGAGGAGACGGAGTACGAAGCCGGGGAACGGACCGGACCCGGCGGCCACGAGCACCGGCGGGTGGTGCTCCAGCCGGAGCTGGTGGTGCGCCGCTCCAGCCTCGCAGCCCGCTGACCGGAGGTTCAGTAACAAACCATGATCCCGGGGCTCGGCCCACGGCCGTCCATGTGCTGAACTGGGACGCGTCCGTACCGTCCGTCCCGGGAGACCCGTTGAGTTTCAGCTACCGCCAGCCCGGTGTCGTCCTCACCGACCGCCACTTCAGCGTGCCCCTCGACCACGGCGACCCGGGTGGCGAGACGATCGAGCTGTACGCCCGGGAGGCCGTCGCGAGCGACAGGGCGGGGCAGGACCTGCCCTGGCTGCTGTACCTCCAGGGCGGCCCCGGCTTCGGGGCGAACCGTTTCGTCGGACGGCAGGCATGGCTCGACCGGGCCCTGAAGGATTACCGCGTCCTCCTCCTCGACCAGCGCGGCACGGGCCGCTCCACACCCGCCACCCGCCAGACGCTCCCGCTGCGCGGCGGCCCCGCCGAGCAGGCCGAGCACCTCACCCGCTTCCGCGCCGACTCCATCGTCCGCGACTGCGAGGCCGTCCGCCGCGAGGTGACCGGCGGCGCCCCCTGGACCGTGCTCGGGCAGAGCTTCGGCGGCTTCTGCACCGTGTCCTACCTCTCCCTGGCCCCCGAGGGGCTGAGCACCGCCGTCATCACCGGCGGCCTGCCCTCCCTGGACGCCCACGCCGACGACGTCTACCGGGCCGCCTACCCCCGTGTGGAGCGCAAGGTCGCCGCGCACTACGCCCGGTACCCCCAGGACGTCGAGCGGGCCCGCCGGATCGCCGACCACCTGCTCACCCACGACGTCGTCCTGCCCGGCGGCTACCGCCTCACCGTGGAGGCGTTCCAGTCCCTCGGCCTGATGCTGGGCGCGAGCGACGGCAGCCACCGCCTGCACTACCTGCTGGAGGACGCGTTCGTCCGCACCCCCGGCGGCCTCGAGCTGTCGGACTCCTTCCAGGAGCAGGCCCAGGGCCTGCTGTCGTACGCGGGGCACCCGCTGTACGCCCTCGTGCACGAGTCGATCTACGGCCAGGACGCCCGGCCCACCGCCTGGGCCGCCGAGCGCGTCCGCGCCGAGTTCCCGCAGTTCGACGCGGCCAAGGCGCTCGCGGGCGACGCCCCGGTGCTGTTCACCGGCGAGACGGTGCACCCCTGGATGTTCGAGACCGACCCGGCCCTGCGGCCGCTGCGCGAGACCGCCGAACTGCTCGCCGCCCGCACGGACTGGGAGCCCCTGTACGACCCGGACCGGCTCGCCGCCAACGAGGTCCCCGTCGCCGCGGCGGTCTACCACGACGACATGTACGTGGACACCGCCCACTCCCTGCGGACCGCGCGCGCCGTACGGAGCCTGCGCACCTGGGTCACCGACGAGTTCGAGCACGACGGTCTGCGCGCGGGGGCGCCGCGGGTCCTCGACCGTCTCCTCGCGCTCACCCGGGACGAGGCCTGAACCGGCGGGAGAACGCCGCACGGATTACGTAGGGTTCGAAGCCGGCGGCCCGGCCGTGGGCCGGACACGAACGGGGGACCACATGAACGGCGACACCGGCGGCACGGAACTCCTCGCCGGCCGTTTCGAGGAGCACCGCGGGCAGCTGCGCGCAGTGGCCTACCGGATGCTCGGCTCGCTCACCGAGGCGGAGGACGCGGTCCAGGAGGCGTGGCTGCGGCTCGGCCGCACCGAGGCGGACGGGATCAGGAACCTCGGCGCCTGGCTCACCACGGTCGTCGGCCGGGTCTGCCTGGACATGCTGCGCTCACGCACCGCGCGCCGCGAGGAGCCGATGGCGGACACCTTCGTCCCCGACCCGCTGGTGCGCCCGCTGTCCCGGGTCGACCCGGAGGCGGAGGCGCTGGAGGCGGACTCGGTCGGGCTCGCCCTGCTGGTCGTCCTGGAGACCCTGGAGCCCGCCGAGCGGCTGGCGTTCGTCCTGCACGACATGTTCGCCGTGCCCTTCGACGACATCGCCGCGGTCGTGGAGCGCACCCCGGACGCCACCCGGCAGCTGGCCAGCCGGGCGCGCCGCCGGGTGCGGGGCGCCACCCCGGCGGCCGACCCCGACCTCGGCCAGCAGCGCGAGGTCGTCGACGCCTGGCTGGCGGCCTCCCGGGCCGGCGACTTCGACGCCCTGCTCGCCGTCCTCCACCCGGACGTCGAACTGCGCGCCGACGCCGGCGCCCTGGTCCGCGGCGCGGCCGCCTCCAAGGCCGTACGCGGGGCGCGGACGGTGGCCGGGCAGGCCGCGATGTTCTGGCGGTACGCGGTGTTCGCGCGGCCGGTCCTGGTCAACGGCACCGTGGGGCTGGTCACCGCGCCCGAGGGCGAGCCGGTGTCGGTCACCGCGTTCACGGTCGCCGACGGCCGGATCACCGGCATCTACATTCTGGCCGACCCCGACCGGCTCGCCCGTCTCGCGCTCCCGGTGCCCGAGAGCTGAGCGGGCGGGGACGCCGTACGTGCAGGTCGGGGCAGGTCGGGGCAGGTCGGGGCAGGCCGGGGCGGGGCGGTCGGGTGAGGGCGCGGGCCACTAGGCTGTAGGCCATGCCGGACCAGACCACCGACCGCTCCGCCCTGCGCGGCGACTGCGCCCAGTGCTTCGGACTGTGCTGCGTCGCCCTGCCGTTCTCCGCCTCCGCGGACTTCGCCGTGGACAAGCCCGCGGGCAGGCCCTGCGCCAACCTCGGCGGCGACCACCGCTGCGGCATCCACGCCGACCTGCGCGCGAAGGGCTTCACGGGCTGCACGGTCTACGACTGCTTCGGCGCCGGCCAGAAGGTCTCGCAGGTCACCTTCGGCGGCGAGGACTGGCGGACGGGGCCCGAGGGGCACGCCCGCCGGATGTTCGACACCTTCCCGGTCGTCCGCCAGCTGCACGAACTGCTGTGGTACCTCACCGAGGCACTGGGCCTGGAGGCCGCCCGGCCCGTCCACCCCGACCTGCGCCGGGCCCTGGAGAAGACCGAACGGCTCACCCGGGGCACCCCGGAGGAGCTGGCCGCGCTGGACGTCGCGGCGCACCGGCAGGAGGTCAACGTGCTCCTGCTGCGCACCAGTGAGCTGGCCCGTGCGGGCGTCCCCGCGCCGGACGGGCAGCCGGACACGAGCGGCAGGCCGGGCGGCAACGAAAAGAGCGGGAACGGGAGGGGCAGGAACGGCAAGGCCGGGAAGGGCGGCAAGGCCGGGAAGACCGGCGCCGGGGACCGCCGGGGTGCCGACCTCATCGGCGCCCGGCTGCGCGGCGCCGACCTGCGCGGAGTCAGCCTGCGCGGTGCCTATCTGATCGCCGCCGACCTCACCGGAGCGGACCTGCGCGACGCCGACATGATCGGCGCCGATCTGCGCGACGCCGACCTCACCGACGCGGACCTCACCGGCGCGTTCTTCCTCACCCAGCCGCAGGTGAACGCGGCCCGGGGGAGTGCCGGCACCCGGCTGCCCGGGTCAGTCACCCGCCCCGCGCACTGGACAGCGGGCGGCTGAGCCCGGACCGTCGTCCGGGACGGTGACCGGGACCGGCGCGGATGCGGGACGCCGCTCCAGCCGGAGCCGCAGCCCCTCCGGCATGACGGTCAGCCGCTCGGTCACCCGGAGCCGGTAGCCGGGCTCGGGCCGCAGGTCGTAGCGGCGCAGCAGCAGCCCGAGCACGAGCGTCGCCTCGTGGAGGGCGAACTGGCGGCCGATGCAGGCCCGCGCGCCGGTCCCGAACGGCTTGAAGGTGTGCGGCGGCCGGGCCCGCACGGCACCCGCCTCGAAGCGGTCCGGGTCGAACCGCTCCGCGTCCTCGCCCCAGACCTCGCGATCGCGGTGCAGCATCGGCAGCAGCACCAGCGCCCACGCGCCGCGCCGCATCGGGTGCTCCCCGGCGAGGACCGTGTCCTGTCGGGCCTCCCGGGCGTAGGCGGGCGCGGTCGGCCACAGCCGGAGCGACTCGTCCAGCACCCGGCGGACGTAGCGCAGCTTGGCGACCTGGTCGTAGCCGGGCTCGGCGGCGTCGCCCCAGACGCGGTCCACCTCGGCGCGGGCCCTCGCGGCGACCTCGGGGTGCCGGGCCAGGTAGTACAGGGCGAAGGAGAGCGCGCCCGAGGTGGTCTCGTGGCCCGCCACCAGGAACGTGATCACCTGCTTGCGGACGTTCTCGGCCGACAGCCGCTCGCCGGTCTTCGGGTGCGCCGTCGCCAGCATCCGGTCCAGCAGGTCGCCGTCGCCGCCGCCGGAGCGCCGGCGGGCCGCCACGAGGCCGTCCACCGTCCGGTTCAGATGGGCGATGTCGGCCGCGTTGCGCCGTGCGGGGCCGCGCAGCAGCAGCGGGGCGAGCGGCACGGGGACGCTGTTCAGCCGCTGCGCGTAGGTCAGCGTGCCCACCATCGCGCGGACGAAGGGGTGTGGCCGGTCCCGTTCGAAGGACCCGAAGTCGTGGCCGAAGCCGGTGCGCGCGATGGTCTCCAGGGTCAGCTTGGTCATGTCGCCGGGCACGTCCACCGGCCGTCCGGCGGCCAGCTCCCGGTCCCAGTGGCCGGTCAGCCGCGCGGCCACCGCCAGCATCATGCCGTGGTAGCCCTCCATGGCCTCCCGGCTGAAACCGGGCGCCAGGACGTCGTGCGCGAGCTGCCAGTTGGGCTCGTGGTTGTACGCGGTGAAGAGGCCGTCCCCGGCCACCGGGCGCAGGTTGGCGACCCCGAGGCCCACGTGCTTGGCGAACCGGGACTCGTCGGAGAGGTCGGCGACCAGGCGCGAACCCCACAGGAACACGAACTCGTTCCCGAAGACCCGGCGCCGGAAGACGGGGCCCAGCTCGCGCGCGAAGCGCATCGAGTCCTGCAGGGGACGGCGCCGGTCGACGCCGAGTACGTCGCCGAGCAGCGGCACCCGGCGCGGCGGGTGCGGGATGCGGCGCAGCCCGGGCCAGCCCTGCTCGGCACTGCGGAACCCCTTCGGCAGCCCGGCCTCCGTCGTCTCCGCCATGACGCGATCTCCCTTGATCCCGCGGACCGTTGAACCTGTGACGCGCGTGTTGTACGTGGGTTCAATAACGCGTTTCAGTGTGGGGCGCTTGTTGAATCGGCGTCAAGTACAGTGACGGCATGCCCGCGAACCAGGGGGAGCGCATCCGGCGCAGACTCAGCACCGGGGAGCGGCGTGAGCAACTGCTGTCGGTCGGGGCGAAGCTGTTCTCGGAGAGCCCGTACGACGACGTGCGGATCGAGCAGGTCGCCGAGATCGCCGGGGTCTCCCGCGGGCTGCTCTACCACTACTTCCCGACCAAACGGGACTTCTTCGCCGCGGTCGTGGAGCGCGAGAGCGAGCGGATGCTGCGCATGACGGCGGCCGTGCCCGGGATGCCGGTGCGCGAACAGCTCACCGCCGGCCTCGACACCTATCTGACCTACGTCCAGGCCCACGCCCACGGCTTCCGGGCCTTCCACCGGGCCGACGCGGCCGGTGACCAGGCCGTGCGCCGCGTCTACCGGCGGGCCCTCGCCGCACAGGAGCGGCAGATCCTCGCCGCCCTGGCCGCCGACCCGGAGTTCGGGTCCGCGTTCGCGGGCACGCCCCGGGTGCGCCTCGCGGTGCGCGGCTGGCTCGCGTTCACCACGGCCGTCTGCCTGGAGTGGCTGAGGGACGGCGAGCTGACCCGGGAGCAGGTCCGGGACCTGTGCGCACGCGCCCTGCTGGGCGTCATCGTCTGACGCCGGCCGAGGGGTGGGGCGTGGTTGGCGCGCGCCCGGATCTCCGATAGGTTAGGCAAGGCTTACCTAAGGAGGTCTCGGGATGGGTGACACGCAGGACTGGGCGGCCGGACCCGGCGCGGCGGAGCGGGCACGGTCGGTGCTCGCCGCCGCGTGGTCGTGCGGGGTGACCGCGGACGGCGCCCGCGAGGAGTACGTCGGCGCGCACACCGTGACCGAGGACGGCGGAGTGCTCCTCGACGTGCCCGAGGACAGCGCGCTGGTCACGGCCGCGCTGTGCGCGCCGCGCGGAGAGCCGTCCGCCGTACTGGAGTTCGCCGACGCGGCCCCCGTCCCGGTGCGCGACCGGATCCGGGCCAGGGTGTGGCTGGCCGGCTGGTTCGCCCCGGCCGCGGGCGGGCCGCTGCTGTTCCGGCCCACGCGCGTGGTGCTGCGCCGGCCCTCGGGCGCGGTGCTCGTCGACCTCGCCGAGTTCGCCGCCGCCCGGCCCGACCCGCTGGCCGCCGCCGAGGCCCGGCTGCTCACCCACCTCGCCGACGCCCACCCGGACGCCGTCGAGCGGCTCACCCGCCTGGTGCGGCCCGAGAGCCTGCACGCCGCTACCCGGGTCACGCCCCTGGCCGTCGACCGGCACGGCCTCACCCTGCGCATCGAACGCGTCCGCGCCCACGGCGACGTACGGCTGGCGTTCCACACGCCCGCCGACGACGTCACGCAGCTCACCGAGCGCATGCACGCGCTGCTCGCCCAGGCGAGCGCCGCCGCCTGCCCGCGCGCCCTACAGCGGCAGCGCGCAGACGGCGACGGGTGACGCGAACGGCTCGCCCGCCGCGCGCAGTTCCCCGGTGTCCGGATCCACCCGGAAGACACTGACCGTGCCGGAGCGCTGGTTCGCCGCGAACAGCAGCCGGCCGTCCGGCGAGAAGGCGATCTGCCGCGGGAAGTCCCCGCCGGCCGGCACCGTGCCCAGCAGGCGCAGGCCGGCCCCGCCGTCCTCGACGGCGTACCGCGCGATGCTGTTGTCGCCGCGGTTGGCGAGGAAGGCGTACGCGCCGTCCGCGGTCACCAGGATCTGCGCCGGGTAGTTGGTGCCGCCGCCCGAGCCCGTCGGCCGGGGCGCGCCGATCGTCAGTCGGCCGGTCGCCGGGTCGTAGCCGCAGACCGTGACCGTGTCGTCGACCTCGTTGGCCAGGTAGGCGTGCCGGCCGTCCGGGTGGAAGGTCAGATGGCGCGGGCCCGCGCCCGGCCGGGTGCGGGCCCGGGAGACCTCGGTCAGCGTGCCCTTCGCCTGGTCGAGTCGGTAGGTGTAGACGGTGTCGGTCCCCAGGTCGACGGCGAGGACATGGCCGCCGTCGGGGGCGGTGACGACCTGGTGCGCGTGCGGGCCCCGCTGACCGGGTCCGGGCGGCGGGCTGGTGTGCGTCACCAGGTCCGTGCGCTCACCGAGGGCGCCCGTGGCGTCGACCGGGTGCACGGCGACACTGCCCGACCCGTAGTCGGCGCTCAGCAGCCACCGGCCACTCGGGTGCACCGAGAGGTGGCACGGCCCGTCGCCGCCCGTGCGCCGGCTGCCGAGGACGCGCCGGTCCGCCAGGCGCACCGCGCTCACCCTGCCGTCCGGGCGCTCGTCGACCGCGTACACCGTGCGGCCGTCGGGGTGCGCCGCGAGGTACGACGGGTCGGGCACCCGCGCCAGGGTCCCCGAGCCGGTGACCGCGCCCGTCGCCGGGTCGTACGAGGCCAGTCCGATGCCGCTGCCGCCGCCCTCGACCGAGGTGTACGTGCCGAGGAGGAGCGGGCGCGGGCGGTCGTCGCGCCGGGGCGGCCGGGCCGCCGGGCGCTCCCGCCCGGCAGGGGTCCGCTCCGCCGGGGGCGCCGCGGGCGCGGGCACCGCCACCACCGCGGCCGCGCCCGCCGCGGCGCCCACGAACCGGCGCCTGCTCCAGCCTGCCCGCGCCGCCCGCGCGTCCGTCTCCACCCAGCACCTCAGGTCGTCGGTCGCCCCCCGCGTGACAGCCACCTTGGCGCGGATACGCGGTCAAAGGCAAGACCGGCAACGGCTGTTGCGCTGGGTGCAACGCCAGAGTTCACCAGTCCCCGTCCTCGACCGGCTTGCCCGGCGCGTCCTTCAGCGGGAGCACCTGGCCCGCCGACGGCTGCTGCCACGGGTCCAGGTCGTCCCCGAGCCAGTCACCGACCGGCTTGACCCCACCCAGGGTGTCCGTGGGGGCCAGGTCCTCGGCGTCCTCGTCGTAGTAGTCGAACCAGGGCAGTCCCGCGCTGGTGTACGCCGCCCGGTCCACCGGGGACGGCGGCGGCGCCTCGCCGGTGATGCGGCGCCACTCAGGAGGCGTCACCAGGTGCACGAACACCCGCCCGGCGGGCGTCTCGGCCCAGTCCGAGAGCGGCCGGTCGTCCCGGTAGACCTCCTGGCGCATCGAGCCGCCGACGCCCAGGCCCATGGCCGCCGCGCGCCGCGGGGGCGCCCCGGCCGCCGCGGGGGCCGGCGG
>NZ_JARAUO010000065.1:0-35614 GCF_033792105.1 Streptomyces sp. WI03-4A | reverse complement strand
GCGGGCTGGTGCAGGGCGCGGGCGGGGGGCCGCAGCAGCGAGTCGAGGACGTCGTGCTCGGCGGTCCCGGCCGGCACGGTCGGGACGGGCGCCGTCGTGGCCTGCACGTGGGCGCCGGGCACCCACAGGGCGAGGAGCAGCACGAGCACCCGCAGCCAGGTGCGGGTGCGGGGGAGTCCCGGGGTGCCGCTCACGGCTGGTCTGTGCCCGCGCGGCACCCGCGGCGCATCGCGCGGCCCACCGGATCCGCCCGCTCGGCCCAGCGCCGGGTGCACGGCTTGCGGTGGGCCAGTGCCGGGCGCGTGGTGTGCGTGCGGCCCGGCGCCCGGCTCGCACCGGCCGCGCGGCCCGGCGCCGGACCTCACACCGTGCGCGGGACCTGCCGGGCGCGTGCGCGGATGCGCAGCGCGGTCACGATCTCCACGACGCCGACGACCACCAGCCAGCAGCCGGCGACCAGCGTCAGCACCGCGACCGACCGGAACGGCGCGTCGATGAGCACGATGCCGGCGACGAAGGTGAGGATCCCGAGGGCGATGTGCCAGCCCCGGGCGGGCATGCGGTGGTCGGAGACGGCGGCCAGGGTGTGGGTGATCCCGCGGAACAGCCAGCCGATGCCGATCCACAGGGCGATCAGCAGCACCGACTGCATGGGCCCGCGGAAGCAGAACAGGCCCAGCAGGATCGACAGCGCGCCGCTGACGAAGGCCAGCACGCGCAGCGAGGCCCGCTGGTGGATGCCGAAGGCGGCGGCGAGCTGGAAGACGCCACTGACCAGCAGGTACACGCCGAACAGGACCCCCGCCACCGTCAGGGACTGGCGGGGCCAGACGAGGACCAGGACGCCTAGGACCAGCGAGACGACGCCGGTGCCCAGGACGAGCTGCCAGGCGGCTCGGGACAGGGCGTGCAGGGGGCCTTCGAGGGGTGGCTCGGGCTCGTGGGGGCCGCGCGGCGCGTGGCCCGCGTGGACGGTGCGGTCGTCGTACTCACGGTCCCAGGAGGGGCCGCCGCCGGGTGCCTCGGTCATGCTCCATGCTGGTCCCGGCCCGGCCCGCGCCGCCAGCGGGGCGGGGCCGGGCGGCTGAGGTCACTCACCCGCGGCCTTGGTGGCCTTGTCGGCCTTGGCGGCGGCCTTCATCTCCTGTTTGTGGGCTCGCACCTTGGCCAGCGACTCGGGTCCGGTGATGTCGGCGACGGACCGGAAGGACTCCGCCTCGCCGTAGCTCCCCGCGGCCTCCCGCCAGCCCTCGGGCCGCACGCCGAGCTGCTTGCCGAGCAGGGCGAGGAAGATCTGCGCCTTCTGCTTGCCGAAGCCGGGCAGGTCCTGGAGCCGCCGTAGCAGCTCGGGGCCGTCCTCGACGCCCTTCCAGACCAGCTCGGCGTTCCCGTCGTAGTGCTCGACCAGGTACTGGCACAGCTGCTGGATGCGCTTGGCCATCGAGCCCGGGTAGCGGTGCACGGCGGGCTTCGCGGAGAGCAGCCCGGCGAAGGCCTCCGGGTCCATGACCGCGATCTCGTGCGCGTCCAGGTCCTCGGCGCCCAGCCGCCCGGCGATGGCCGCCGGGCCCTTGAACGCCCACTCCATCGGGATCTGCTGGTCCAGCAGCATCCCGGTCAGCGCGGCGAGCGGACTGCGCCCGAGCAGCGCGTCGGCTTCGGGGTCCTGGGCGAGGTGCAGGGTGACGTCCATGGCTCGATGATCGCCCGCCGGGCTCGGGGGCGCAGCCGGGGGGTGGCTCCCGTGGCTCGGGTCTCCGGCGTAGGATGCCCGAGATTAATTTAGGCAAGGCTAACCTAAATTCATGGCCGAGTGAGGGGTGTCCCCGGGTGACGACCGAGACTTACCGCGATGCCTGGGGCATCCCCCATCTGCGGGCCCCCGACGCCCTCGCCCTCGCCGGCGCCCAGGGCCGGGTCACCGCCCTGGACCGCGCCTGGCAGATCGAGGTCGAGCGGCACCGCGCCCAGGGCACCTCGGCAGCTTTCCTCGGCGCCCCCGCTCTCTCCTGGGACGTCCTCGTCCGCCGGGCCCGCCTCGACGACACCGCCAGGCGCTGCTTCGCCGCCCTGGAGCGCCGCGACCCCGAGACCGCGGAGTGGGTCCGTGCGTACGTCGACGGCGTCAACGCGGGCCTGGCGGACGGCGCCCGGCGCGCCCCGGAGTTCGCGCGGACCGGCCTCGCGCCCGGGTCCTGGCAGCCCTGGACCCCGCTCGGCGTGTGGCTCGCCACCCACCTGCTCTTCGCCGGCTTCCCCGCCAAGCTCTGGCGCGAACAGGCGGTACGGCACCTCGGTCCCGGGGCGGTCGGCCTCTTCGCCACCGACGGCCCCGGCACCGCGGGCAGCAACGGCTGGCTGCTGTCCGGCGACCGCACCGAGAGCGGCCTGCCGCTGCTCGCCGGCGACCCGCACCGCTTCATCGAGGACCCGGGCGTCTACCAGCAGATCCGGCTGTCCTGCCCAGAGTTCGACGTCGTGGGCCTCGCCGTTCCCGGCGTCCCCGGCATCGCCCACTTCGGCCACACCGGCACGGTCGCCTGGTCCATCACCAACGCCATGGCCGACTACCAGGACCTCTACCGTGAGCGCCTGCGCCGCACCGGCGCGGGGGTCCAGGCCCTCGACCCGGACGGAACCTGGCGCCGCGCCGCCCGGCACACCGAACTGGTCGAGATCGCCGGGGAGCGCCCGCTGGAGGTCGAGGTGCTCGAGACGGCCCGCGGCCCGGTGATCGCCGGCGGCCCGGAGGGCCTGGCAGCCGAGACCGCCCCCGTGGAGCAGATGCCCCGCCCGGCCCGGGCCGCCGGGATCGCGGAGGTGCCCGGGGCGCGGTTCGCCGAGGCCGCGGACGCTCTCGGGGTGCCATCCGTCGAGGCCGCTGACGCGCCAGGGGCGACGTCCGTCGCGGCCGCCCCAGTCGAGCAGGCCGCGGACGCTCTCGGGGTGCCATCCGTCGAGGCCGCCGACGCGCCCGTGGCGCCATCCGCCGAGGCCGCCCCCGTCGAGCAGGCGCCCCGCCCGGCCCGGATCGCCGGGATCGCGGAGGTGCCCGGGGTGGCGCCCGCCGAAGCCGCGGTCGCTCTCGCGGCGCCATCCGCCGAGGTCGCCGACGCGCCAGGGGCGCCATCCGTCGCGGCCACCCCCGTCGAGCAGGGGTCCCGCCCGGCCCGGGCCGCCGGGACCGCCGACGCGCCCGGGGTGGCGCCCGCCGAAGCCGCGGTCGCTCTCGGGGCGCCATCCGTCGAGGTCGCCGCCGCGCCCGTGGCGCCATCCGTCGCGGCCACCCCCGTCGAGCAGGGGTCCCGCCCGGCCCGGATCGCCGGGACCGCCGACGCGCCCGGGGTGGCGCCCGCCGAAGCCGCGGAGGTGCCCGGCGCGCGGTTCGCCGAGGCCGCGGACGCTCTCGGGGTGCCATCCGTCGAGGCCGCCGCCGCGCCAGGGGCAACGTCCGCCGAGGCCGCCCCAGTCGAGCAGGGGTCCCGCCCGGCCCGGGCCGCCGGGACCGCCGACGCGCCCGGGGCGCCATCCGCCGAGGTCGCCGACGCGCCAGGGGCGCCATCCGTCGAGGCCGCGGTCGCTCGCGGGGCGCCATCCGTCGAGGTCGCCGCCGCGCCCGTGGCGCCATCCGTCGCGGCCACCCCCGTCGAGCAGGGGCCCCGCCCGGCCCGGATCGCCGGGACCGCCGACGCGCCCGGCGCGACGTCTGCCGAGGCCGCGGATGCGCGCGGGGTGCCATCCGTCGAGGCCGCCGACGCGCCCGGCGCATGGTCCGTCGAGGCCGCGGACGCTCCTGGGGTGCCGTCCGCCCCCGACCACCGCTTCCCCACCGCCCTCGCCCTGCGGTACCCGCCCCGGGTGACCGGTGACCTCGGCTTCGGTGCGCTCCTGCCGCTGCTGCGGGCCCGTCGGGTCGAGGACGTCGACGCCGCCTTCGACGCCTGGGCCGAGCCGGTGAACGTCGTCCAGGCCGCCGACACCGAGGGCGGCCTCCTGCACCGGGTCGCCGGCCGGGTGCCGGTCAGGGCGGCGGCCAACCGTGTCCAGCCGGTCCCCGCCTGGGAGCCCGGCCACGACTGGCGGGGTTGGCACGAGACGCCGTACGCCGGTCTCACCGACGGCATCGCGGTGATGGCCAACCAGCGCGGCCCGGCGGCCCCCCTCGGCGTCGAGTTCGCTCCGCCGCACCGCGCCGACCGGATCCGTGCCCTGCTCACCGAGCGCGGCACCTGGACCGCAGCCGGGATGGCCGCCGTCCACACCGACACCCACCTCGCCTCCGCCGCCCCCCTCCTCGACCGGCTCGCCGCCCTGGACGGACTCACCCCGGAAGCGACCCGGCTGCGCGACCGGCTGCTCGGCTGGGACCGCCGCATGGACGGCGACAGCACCGGCGCCGCGGCCTACGCGGCGGTGCGCACGGCGGTCGTCCGCCGCCTCGCCGCCCACCCGGTGTTCACCGCCCTGGCCGAACCGCCCGCCCACCCCGAGGTCCTGCTGCCCTGGCTGGCCCTGGTCCCACGGGTCGGCCATGCCCTCGAACACCTGCTGCGGGCCGAGGAGCTGTACGGCATCGACCGCGACGCCGCCGTCCGGGCCGCCGTGGAGGAGGTCGCCTCCGCACCGCCCGCCGGCACCTGGTCCGACGGCCACCGGCTCGCCCCCTGGCGGGCGCTGCCGGGGGAGCCGTACGACGAGCCGGGGCTCGCCGGCGACCACGACTGCGTGCTGTGCACCTCGGCCGTCCCCGGCCTCACCGACCTCGCGGCCCGCGGCCCGGCCGCCCGCTACGTCTGGGACCTGGCCCGCCGCGAGGACAGCCGCTGGGTCGTCCCCTTCGGCGCCGACGGCGTCCCGGGCGCACCCCACCACCGCGACCAGCTCCCCCTGTGGCTCGGGGGAGAGCTCGCCCCGGTCGTCACCGACTGGGCCCTGCTGACGCTCGAACGCACCGAGGAGACCGATGACTGACCCGCACGCCCCGACCGCGGCACCCCGCCCCGCCCCCATCCACGAGCAGCGCGTCGACGGCTACGGCACCGTCCGGATCCGCCCCCTCGACCCGGCGGCCGACGCGGGCACGGTGCACGCCTGGGTGAGCGAGGAGCGCGCCGCGTTCTGGGGCATGACCGGCCTCACCCGGGACCAGGTGGCGGAGGTCTACGCCCACCTGGCCGGCCTCGACACCCACCACGCCCATCTGGTCACCAAGGACGGCGAGCCGGCCGCCCTGCTCCAGACCTACGAGCCCGGCGCCGACCGGGTCGGGGAGTGCTACGAGGTGCGCCCCGGCGACATCGGCGTCCACCTCCTCCTCGCGCCCGCCGGACCGGCGGGGCGGCAGCCCGGCTGGACCGCCGCCCTGCTCGGCGCGATCACCTCGTACGCCCTGCGGGGACTGGGCCGCCGGCGGATCGTCGTCGACCCCGACGTCCGCAACACCGGGGCCATCGCCCGCTTCGTCCGCCAGGGATTCACCCCCGGACCCGAGGTCGTCCTGCCCGAGGTCGACCTCCCGGACGTGTACCTGCCGGAGAAGCACGCCCGGCTGGCGTTCCTCACCCGGGAGTCGGCCTTCCCGTCCGACCCGGCCTGAGTTGGCCCCGGCCTGAGGCGGACCCGGCCCGGGGCGGACCCGGGAAAGGCCCGGCCCGAGGCGGGCCCGGATCAAGGCGCGCCCAGGCCGAGGCGGCGCCGGGAAAGGCCCGGCCGCCGCGGTGAGCACGGCGGCCGATCACTGCGTACGTATACGGAGGACGTGCGGGCCGGCGAACGGAGGCATCGGGTGCGCGACCGACACGGGTGGGCACGGCGGCTGACCGTCCTGTGCGCGGGCCTGCTCCTGGCCCTGCTCGGCACGGCGGCCCCCGCCTCGGCCCACGCGGCCCTGCGCGGCACCGACCCGGCCGACGGCACGGTCCTCAGGTCGGCGCCCCGGCAGGTGACCCTGACCTTCACCGAGTCGGTCGGCCTGCTGACCGACTCCTTCCGCGTCTACGACCCCCGCAACCACCGGGTGCGCACCGGCGAGGCGGACCACGTCCCGGGCCGCTCCGACATCGCCCGCGTCACCCTGCCCGCCCGGCTCGGCACCGGCACCTACACGCTGGCCTGGCGGGTGGTGTCGGCGGACAGCCACCCGGTGTCCGGGGCGCTCACCTTCTCGGTGGGCCGGCGCACGGCCACCACCGCCGCCCTGGCGCCGGAGCGCACCGAGGACCCGGCGACCACCACCCTCTACAACATCGCCCGCTACGTCGCCTACCTGGCCGTGGCCCTGCTCCTGGGCACGGCCGCGTTCGTGGCGTACTGCCGGCCGCGGGCGCGGGACCACCTGCGCCGCCCGGCCCTGGCCGCCGGCTGGACCCTGGTGGCCGCGACGGCCGCGCTGTTCCTCCTCCGGGCCCCCTACGAGGAGGGCACCGGCCCGGCCTCCGGGCTCGGCCTCTCCGCCGTCGCCCGCACGGTCGCCACCCGCCCCGGGGAACTCCTCGTCGCCCGGCTGCTCCTGCTGGCCGTCGCGGGGGCCTGCGCGCTGTCCGCGCGGCGGTGGCGGAACGCGATCCCCCGCCGGGCCGTCCTGGCGGCGGCGGTCCTCGCCGTCGCCCTGTGTCTGACCTGGGCGGCCGCGGAACACGCCTCGGCGGGCCTCCAGGTCCCCGTCGCCATCGTCTCGGCCACCCTCCACCTGCTGGCGATGGCGGCCTGGCTCGGCGGCCTGACGGCACTCCTGCTGACCCTGCGCCGCACGGCACCGGACGAGCCCGCGCCGGCGGCCACCACCCCGCACGTGGCCACCCGCTTCTCCCGGCTCGCCTTCGCCTCGGTGACGGTCCTGGTGGCGACCGGCGTGTACCAGTCCTGGCGGGGCCTCGGCTCCTGGCCGGCGCTCACCGGCACGCCGTACGGCCGCCTCCTGCTGGCGAAACTCGCGGCGGTCACCCTGCTGCTCGCCGTCGCCTCCCGCTCCCGCCGCTGGACGGCCCGCCTGGCGGAGCCGGCCCCCGTCCCGCGCGCCGGGCTGGTTCCCCAGCCGGCCGGCGGTCCCCCGCCGCCGCCGGAACCCGAGCCGCCCGCCGCGCCGCGGCCCTCGCCGGACCGCCTGCGCCGCTCGGTGCTCGCCGAGGTGGCGGTGGGCGTCGTGGTGCTGGTCCTGACGACCCTGCTGACGAGCACGCTGCCGGGCCGGGCCGCGGCCGAGGCGGCGCGTTCCGGCACGGCGGTGGCCGGCATTCCGGCCGCCTCCGTCACCACGATCCCCTTCGACGTCGGCACCCCCGGCGGCCACGGCAAGGTCCAGGTCACCCTGGACCCGGGCCGGGTCGGCGCGAACTCCGTCCAGGCGGTCGTCTACGGCCCCGACGGCGGCCTGTCCGCGGTCCCCGAGGTGCGGATCACGCTGACCCTCGCGGACCGCCGGATCGGCCCCCTGGACACCCGGGTCACCGACCGCGGCGGCTACTGGGCGGCCGACTCCTTCGACGTCCCGCTGCCGGGGACGTGGACCATGAAGGTGATGGTGCGGGTGTCCGAGGTGGACCAGGTGACCGTGTCGAGGACCGTGCGGGTGGTGCGGTAGCGGCCCCGGACCCGGACCCGGGGGAGAGGCGGGAGCATGGCGCGCGGCGAGCGAGTGGTGATCGAGGGAGCGGAGTACACCGTCTTCCTGACGGCCGGATCGGGCATCGGGCTGCTGGCCCTGCACGCGGGCACGGAGGGCGGCACGGCGGAGCTGGCCGGGGAGGTGGCGGCCCGGACCGGGGCGAGCGCGCTGGTCTTCACCCAGCCGGCCGGCGACCCGGTGCACCTCCCCTCGCACCGGATGGCGGTGGACCACTGCGCCGCCCTGCGGGAGTTCCTCGCCTCCGTGACGGTGGTGGTGTCCCTCCACGGCCACCTGCGGCGCGAGACACCGCGGGCCGTCTTCCTGGGCGGCGCCAACCGCGAGGCGGCCCGCGTCCTGGGGCACGAACTCACCGTGCACGCGCCCGACTTCGAGGCCGTCACCGATCTGGACGCCATCCCGGAGGGGCTGCGCGGACTGCATCCGCGCAACCCCGTCAACCTCGGTGCCGAGGCGGGCGTCCAGGTCGAACTCCCGCTGGCCGCACGGACTCTGCGTCCCAGGAAGGTCCCGGGGGTCCCGGACCTCCCGCCGCCGTCGGTGGCGGCCGCCCTCACCGCCGGGGTCGAGCGGCTGGCGGCCCGCCCGCGCGACGCGGCGGACCGGGGCCCCGCCGCCAGGCCCTAGTCCGGACGGGACACCTGGTAGTGGCCGATGAGCCACTCGTCCCCGGACCGCACCAGCACCACGCCGAGCTTGACGTGCAGCGTGGGCCGGTCGGTGAACCCGAAGTCCACGTCCAGGTATCCGAGCACGACGTCCGCGCGGGGGCGTCTGCTCTCCAGCACGCGGTACGCGGCCGTCAGTCCGGGCGGCTGCGACGCGTAGTAGTCGGCGACGCCCTGCCTGCCGACGCTGTAGGGGTGCAGCCCCTGGAAGGTGGCGTCCTCGGTGAACAGCGCGGCCACCCGCTGCGGTTCGTGGCCGTCGACGCCCGCCTTCCACCGGTCGAGGACGCCGCGCAGGACGGCCTCGGTGTCCGGCATGCCGTTCATCAGGGTGTCCCTTCAGTGGCCCGCGCTCATGCCGCCGTCGACGTGGAGGATCTCGCCGGTGACGAACGGAGCGTTCTCCAAGTAGAGCACCGCGTCCACGACGTCGCTCTGCTCGCCCATCCGCCCGACCGGGTGCAGGGCGGCGAGGGCCGCGTGCGTCTCCTGCGGGTGCATGGGCGTCTTGATGGTGCCCGGCGACACCGCGTTGGCCCGGATGCCGCGCGTGGCGTACTCGATGGCCAGCGACTTCGTGGCGGACTGCAGGCCGCCCTTGGTCAGCGAGGCCAGGACGGACGGGACCCGTGAGTCGGCGCTGTCGACCAGGCTGGTGGTGATGTTGACGATGTGGCCGCCGCCCTGGACGAGCATCCGCTCGACGGCCAGCTGGGTGATGCGGAAGAACCCGGCGAGGTTCACCCCGGTCACGGCGGCGTAGTCGTCCGCGGTGTACTCGGTGAACGGCTTGGCGACGAAGATCCCCGCGTTGTTGACCAGCGTGTCGACGCGGCCGAACCGTTCCACGGCGGCGGCGACGACCCGCTCGGCGGTGGCGGGGTCGGCGATGTCGCCCTGGACGGTCAGCAGGTCCGCGTCGTCCGAGGGGGCGATGGTGCGCGAGGTGGCGACGACGGCGTGGCCCAGCTTGCGGTAGGCCTCGACGAGGCCGGCGCCGATGCCCTGCGAGGCGCCGGTGATCACGGCGACCTTGCGGCTGTGAGTGTTCATGGGGTGACTTCTCCCTGCGGGACGGTGCGGATCTCCCGGACGGGCGGCCCGGGAGGGAGGTCGGCCTGCCGATCTCACTAGCCGACCGGTCGACTATTCGGAAGTTAGGCGGCTCCCGGGACCAAGTCAAAGACCTGGGGCGCCTTCGCCGGGACCGGCTTCCTCCCAGTTGGGAGCCCGCGCCTCGCAGCGCACGTCAGCGCCTAGATCCGGTACGGGTCGTCCCCGGGCAGCCACACGTCCGGGGCGTGCAGGCCCAGGTCGTCCACGCCGTCGCAGAGGGCGTCCACGACGGCCAGGACCGCCTCGCGGTCCTCGTCACGCCGCCGGACCAGCGACCAGGTCCAGTGCGCCCGCGGCGCGACGACCGGCCGGCGCACGAGGTCGGCGGGCAGCGGGGTGGTCTGTCCCTTGGGCGAGTTGACGACCGGCCGGCCCGAGCGGCGCACGTGGTCGAAGAAGGCGGGCCCGGTGACGCCGCCGTCACGGACGCGCTCGACACGGGCACCGGTGGCACGCGCCAGCTCCTGGGCGTAGGCGTTCCAGGAGGCCCAGGAGGTGACGTCGTCGTCCACCAGGACGACGGTGTCGCGGGCGGCCACCTCGCCCGTGCCCGGGCCGGTGGCCACGGCGTGGAGCCGGTCGGCGCCGAGCAGCCGGGCGCTCAGCCCGAGCCGCCCCAGGTCCTCGGTGCGCACCCAGCACACCGCGAGGTCCAGGCCGCCGTCGGCGACCCGGGCCGCCTGGGTGTGCGAAGGCGCGACCCACGCGTCGACGTCGACCCGGGCCACGGCGGACGTCCGGGCGGCCAGGTCCGCGGGGAGCCAGTTGACGTAGCCGAGCCGGACCGGGTCCGCACCCGACAGACGGCGCGCCCGCCGCCGCAGTCCCTCGGCCTGTTCGAGCAGGGCGCGGCTCATCGGGAGCAGGTCGGCACCGGCCGCGGTGAGCGACACGGAGCGGCGGTCGCGGTCGAACAGGCGTACCCCCAGGTCGCGTTCGAGCGCCTTGATCTGCTGGGACAGAGACGGCCCGGCGATCAGGAGCCGTTCGGCGGCCCGGCCGAAGTTGAGTTCCTCGGCCACCGCGACGAAGTAGCGAAGTTGGCGCAGCTCCACGCGCGTCATGCTACGTCGGCGCCGGGCCCGGGACCGGTGTCCGCCGTCCGGGGAATCCGGTCGTCGTTTCGGGTGACTTCGCGGGCCGCCTCCCGCGCCGCGGCATATGCCCCGCGTGAACTTGGGCGCGACCACCCGTACGGCGCCTGGTCGGTGCCGGAAGAGAAGGGACCCCGGATGCGCGTACTGCGCGCCCTCGTGGGGAGCGTCCTCGCCTCGCTCCTCCTCATGGCCGGCATCGCGCCGGCCACGGCCCAGGCCGACCGGCACCCCGCGGTGCGCGGTGCGCACTGCCCGACCGCGGACCGCGGCCGCGGGACCAACAGCCCGCCCTCGACCGCCCTCCAGCCGTACTTCCTGGATGACTGGCGGCTCGGTCCCCGGCAACTGCCCCGCACGGGCGCGCTCGGCAAGATGCTGCGGGGCTACCACCGCACGGACTCCGTCTCGCCCTACTGGTTCCTCGGCTGCTACTGGCAGACCGACCCCAGGACCGGCAAGTCGGGCTGGTGGTACCCGGACCACGACGGCTTCGTGCTGCGCGACGGCAAGCCCCTCGAGCGCACCGTGACGCTGCGCAAGGGCCAGCTGGTCGACCTCTTCGGCAGCGGCTTCGGCAACTTCCTCGCCCCGGCGGGCACGCCCTACGCCCAGCGCGCGATCCCGCCGAGCAACCTCGACAGCTACGTCGAGCAGTATCCGTTCAGCTACCACCTCTACCGGGTGCGCGAGCCGTTCAGCGTCCGCGCGGGACCGATCAGGCCCTGGTTCGGCCAGCCCGGCCTCGGCCTGCAGTACGTGACGACCCCCTCGGTCGCCGACCTCGTCGCCTCGCACCACCTGGACGCGGTGCCGGTGGCCTGACCCCCGCGAGCCGAGGACGGCCGGGGCGGCGACGACAGCGAGGACGGCGAGGCCATGGACAGCGCGGAACTCGTCTCACGACTCCGCGAGGCCGGCGTCCCCGAGGCCTACTACGAGATCACCGGCGTCCACGAGGTGCCCATGCGGCCGGACGCCCACTACGTCATGCGCCACGAGGCGGGCGCCTGGACCGTGGGCGTACGGCAACGCTCCCAGGACGGTGCGACACGGCGTTTCGGTACCGAGGCGGAGGCCTGCGCGTACCTCTACGCGAAACTCACGGCGCTGCCCCCTCCCCCTTCGGGGGCAGCGCACCCCCTGGAAGAGCTGCTCGCGGACCCCGAGGAGATCCAGCGGCAGGCATGGCGGGACTTCGAGCGGGCGGCCCGGGCCGATCCCGAGGAGGACCCGGGCCGCTGAGCGCCGGCCCCGCGCGGCCCGGGCCCGTTCCGCCGGCGGACCCGCCGGCGAACGGCCGGGCCCGGGCGCACGGGATCACGCCCGGGCCCGGCTCACGGCTCGAAGTCGTCGAACTGCTCCAGCAGGAAGTCGACCGGCGGGGTGCCCTGGCCGACGGGCGCGCCGTCCTGCAGCGTCTGCTCCGCCCAGATGACCTTGCCGCGGGGCGTGTACCGCGTCCCCCACCGCTGGGCGAACTGCGCCACCAGGAACAGCCCCCGGCCGCCCTCGTCCGTGGTCGCCGCCCGCCGCAGGCGCGGTGAGGTGCCGCTGCCGTCCGACACCTCGCAGATCAGGCAGCGGCCGCGCAGCAGCCGTACACCGACCGGCGGCGAGCCGTACCGGATCGCGTTGGTGACCAGTTCGCTGAGGATCAGCTCCGTGGTGAACCCGGTCTCCTCCAGACCCCACTCGCGCAGCGTCCGCCGGCAGTGCGCCCGCACGGTCGGCACCAGCGCCGGGTCCGGCGGTACGGCCCACTCGGCCACGCGGGAGGGCGGGAACACCCGGGTGCGCGCCGTCAGCAGGGCGATGTCGTCCAGGGAGGGCGAGGGCTCCAGGGTGTCGATCACCGCCTGGCACGTCTCCTCCGGCGTGCGGTCGCCCGACCCCTCGAGCGCCCGGCGCAGCCGCTTCATCCCGTAGTCGATCCCGTGAGCGCGGTTCTCCACCAGCCCGTCGGTGTACAGCACCAGCTGGGAGCCCGCCGGCAGGCGCACTTCGGCGGTCTCGAAGGGGTAGCCGCCCAGCCCGAGCGGCGCCGAGGCGGGCACGCCGGGGCAGCTCACCGTCCCGTCCGGGCTCACCACCACCGGTTCGGGGTGCCCGGCGCGGGCCATCGTGCAGACGCCCGTCACCGGGTCGTAGACGGCGTACAGACAGGTCGCCCCGGTCACCCCCACGCCCTCGTGGTCCGCGGCGGCGTCCCCGGTGTTCTCCTCGTTGTCCATGCGGACGACCAGGTCGTCCAGATTGCCCAGCACCTCGTCCACGGGCAGGTCGAGGGTGGAGAAGTTGTGCACCGCGGTGCGCAGCCTGCCCATCGTCGCCGCCGCGTGCAGCCCGTGCCCGACGACGTCGCCCATCACCAGCGCCACCCGGGCGCCCGGCAGCGGGATGACGTCGAACCAGTCCCCGCCCACCCCCGCCTCGGCGGGCAGGTACCGCCAGGCCACCTCGAGCGCGTCCTGCTCCGGCTGGCCGCGCGGCAGCAGGCTGCGCTGGAGCGTCACCGCCATCGCGTGCTCGCGGGTGAACCTGCGGGCGTTGTCGAGCGCCACCGCCGCCCGCGCGGCCAGTTCCTCGGCGAAGGCGAGGTCCTCCGGCTCGAAGGGCGGGGAGTCCGCCCTCCGGTAGAAGCTCGCCACGCCCAGCGGCACGTCACGCGCCCGCAGCGGCACGGTCACCAGCGAGCGCAGTCCGCCCGCCAGGGCCCCGCGGGCGCGCTCCGGGTCCTGCTCCCGCCAGCCGGGCGCCTCCCGCAGATCCGTCTCCAGCACGCCCCGGGCGTCCCGCAGCGTCCGCATCTGCGGGGCGCCCGGGGCGAACGTGATGACCTCGCCCACCGGGTACGTCGGCACGCCCCCCTGCTCGCCGCCGATCGCCGCCCGGCGCAGATGCCGCCAGCCCTCCGCGGTCGGCTCCCAGCCCCGCAGCACCGCGTCGAGCAGGTCCACCGTCACCAGGTCGGCGAACTGCGGTGCCGCCACGTCGGTCAGCTCCTGGGCGGTGCGCCCCACGTCGAGCGTCGTCCCGATCCCCGTCCCGGCCTCGTACAGCAGCTTCAGTCGGTCCCGGGCGACGTCGGCCCGCCCGGAGACCACCGCCAGCTCGGTGGAGTCCCGCAGGGTCACGACGCTGCCGCCCGGGCCGCCCCGCGGGTACGTCGGCCGCTTGTTCACCATCAGCAGCCGGTCACCGGCGAGGTGCACCTCGTCGCTGGCCGGTTCCGGCGACGCCAGCAGGCGCAGGACCGGCTCGGGCAGTCCCGCCTGAGCCACCGGCCGCCCCACCACGTCGGCGGGCAGCGAGAGCAGCCGCGTAGCCTCGTCGTTGGCCAGCAGCAGCCGCCCCTCGGGGTCGGTGATCAGCACGCCCTCCCGGACGGCGTGCAAAACCGCCTCGTGGTGCTCGTAGAGCTGCGCCAGCTCCGTCGGGGCGAGGCCGCGGGTCTGCCGCCGCAGCCGCCGGGAGACCAGCCTGGTGCCCGCCGTGGCGAGGATCAGCGCGGCCGCGCCGCACCCCAGGATGATCGGCAGCTGCGGTATCCACAGCTCCGACACGTTGCGGACCGTGATGCCGGCGGAGACCAGTCCGACGACCTTGTCGTGCGGGCCGTACACCGGGACCACGGCCTGCACGGCGGTCCCGCGGCCCGCGGGCAGCGGCGGCCCGCCGGCCTGCTCGATCACGGTCCGGCCGTGCAGCGCGGGACCGATGTTTCCGACGAACTTCTTACCGATCTCCCGCGGATAGGGGTACGTGTAGCGGATCCCCTCCGGGTTCATGGCGACGACGAAGTCCACCCCCGCGCGTTTGCGCGCCGCCTCGGCCCGCGGCTGCAGCACCGCCGTCGGGTCCGGGCTCCGCAGGGCGTCGGCCACCCCGGGGGAGCTGGCGAAGGTCTGGGCCGCGACGACCGACTCCCGCCGTCCCTGCTGCAGCGCGTCGGACGCCGCCTGCAGCACCATGGCCGCCACCGCCCCCAGGACCAGCAGCACCACGACGACGACCTGGAGGAGGAACACCTGGCCCGCGGCGCTGTGCAGATCCAGCAGGGAGGCACGGCCCGGCGACTGGCTCCGCGGCCGGCTTCCCGCGGGCGGACGACGCTCCGGGCCGCCGGGGCGCCCGGAAAATTCCTCCATACGTCCTTGATAACACCGCGAGGTGTGACGGGAGTCATGGCGGGGCCGTTCACCTGCGTTCACGCCTGTACGGGCGTTCATCCGTGCTGGGCTTCCAGTCCCCGATGAACGCCGATGGCCGTCGTCGAATGAGACGGAAACTGAGACGGGCTGGCTGTCTGCCCGGGCTGCCGATCGGGGCGCCTGTTCGAGATGCCGTGAACGCACCACCGTCATACAGTCACGGCATACATCACACACGGTAATGCCTGGTCACCTTCGGTGACTGGCATGGTGGCCGGAGGGACAGCGCATGAACGCGAGCGGGGAGACGCCGTCGGCCCACAGCGCCCCGGAAGGCGAGCCCGCTATGGGCGACGCCACCGGTGCGGCCCCCAGTCGGCGTCGCGTCCTGTTCTCGGGACTGGCGGTTGCGGCCGCCGCGCCATTGGCAGGGTGCAGCTCCGTCATGGCGGAGGGCGAGGCCAGCGGTCAGTCCACCGGGGCGTCGTCGCATGCGTCCAGCGACCGGATCGCCACCAAATCGGCCCAGGCCCTCTACACCCTCCCGCAGGACCACAAGTGGCACGGTGGCCCGTTCTACGACACCGGCGAGCTGGAGGAGTGGCACTACTGGACCGGGTACGTCACCGACAAGGACACCGGCGAAGATTTCGGGCTTTTCTACAACGTCTTTCACGAGGGTGTCTCGCCCGGCAAGTACCAGTACCGCCCGTACTTCTCGCTGGGCAACCTCAAGACGCACGACTTCGTGTGGACGGCCGACACCCTGACCGCGCCGCTGACGGCCATCGCTCCGCCACAGTCCACCTCCCGCGACGACTTCCAGTACAGCGTCTCGCAGAGCGGTACGACCTTCACGACCGTCTACCGCGCCTCCCCCGACACCTGGAACCTGCACTTCAAGAGTCAGGCCAAGAACGTCAAGCAGCCCATCACCATGGACCTGGAGACCAAGACGCAGAGCCCCTACGGCTACACACCCATGACGCCCTTCGGCGTCGAGAACGAGAACACGCCTTGGCAGGGCAAGGCCGACCCGCAGACGATGCGGTCGCTGTCCTACTACTACGGCGCTCCCAAGCAGAACGTCACCGGAACCGTCACTATCGGCGACCAGACACGGCACCTCACCGGATCGCTGTGGATGGAGCACCAGTGGGGCAACTTCGGGATTTCGAAACAGCCGTGGGGCACGGCCTACGTGTGGTCGGCGATCCAGTTCAACGACGGCTCGATCTTCACGTTCCGCCAGTGGTACGACCAGCAGAACAAGCCGTTGTTGAACATCGGCCGCTACATGCACGGAACCCCGAACGCCAACCCCGAGTACGGGTTCGGAGAGGCGGTCCAGTGGGTCCCGCTGCAGACCTGGAAGTCACCGGTCTCCGGACGTAACTACCCCGTGTATGCGCGTCTGTCCACACCCTACGGGACGTGGTACTACACCCCGATCTTCGAGTCCTACGAGATGCCGCTCGGCTACAAGCCCTATGGCACCAGCGGCATCACCCTCTACGAGGGAGCCTCTTGGATCCGCAAAGACTCCCTCACCGGCCCGATCATCGGCAAGGCGTTCCTCGAACTGCCCACCAACCTCACCAAGAGCTTCCCCGAGATGCCATCCCAGCAGCCAAAACCGAGCGGCAGCTCCTAGTGGTCGCCAAGGGACGAGGTCGCCGGCCGGGCTGGAGCGGGGCGAAGGCAGGAGCGCAGGCCCGGCCGGGGGCCCGGGCCGCGCGCGGTGAGCGGAGCGCACCAAGCCGCGAGCCGGGCGGCGCACCATCGGCCTGCCCGACCCGCTGATCAAGATTCTGCGCCGGCACCAGGAAGCTCAGGAGCTGGAGCGGATCGCGGCTGGCGTCGACTGGGAGGGCAAGGGCCACGTCTTCGCCTCGCCGACCGGCGGGCCGCTGAGCCCCAACACTGACTTCCACGTCTGGAAGCGCCTGCTTCGGGACGCCGGTGTGCGGGACGGCCGTCTCCACGGGTTGGGAGCCCGGGGGAGCGGCCCGGATGCGCGCTCGCTGCATGCATGTGACGGGGATCATGCTCCGCAGAGTCCCCCAGCAGGTCGGTGAGGCGCTTTGGGAGCTGCCCGGGTCCGAGGAAAAACCGACTGAGACGGAAACCGAGACGGAGAACGTCGAAGGGCCCCACCGCGAACGGTGGGGCCCTTCGACATCGTGCCCGGTGAGGCACTGGCGGAGGATACGAGATTCGAACTCGTGAGGGGTTGCCCCCAACACGCTTTCCAAGTGTGCTCGTCTCCCTCAGAGTGGCGTACGGAGCCGTTCACCTGCGTCTACGTGGGCTCGTCGTCCTGAAGCTCGATCTGCCCCCGTACTCGTCTGGACGGGGCGGTACGCCTGCGAATGAGACCAGAACTGAGACCAGGGCCGGGACCTGCTTCGTACGGCCGAGGAAAACTGATCACAACCGACCTGCACTCCTGACCTGCGCTGCCACCTGCTGTTTGCGACGGCGGCCGGGGCATAGGAGGCTCTGTTCCATGCTCAGGGAACCTATCCAGCTGACGATCGCAGAAGACGGCTCGGTCGCTCTTCCCCTCGGGGTACTCGCCGAGGCAGGGCTATCGCCCGGGAGCTCCGTGCTGGCCTACAGCAATGGTGACGGCCGGATAGTTCTGCGCAGGGAAGAGGACGCGGTACAGGACCTCATCGAGTTCGGGCGCCTCGACTAGCCGGGGCAGCGGCGTCGACAACCGAGATGATGCGCTCCACGGCTTCCTCTGGAGCCTCGTGCTCCCACACGCGGACAACCGCCCACCCTGCGGCTGTCAGGGCCTCATCGGCGGCCCTGTCCCGCGCCACGTTGCGCTCTAGCTTCGGCCCCCAGTAGCCGCCGTTCACACCAGGCTGCCGACCATGCTCGGGGCAGCAGTGCCAGAAGCACCCATCCACGAAGACCGCCACCTGGGCGCGGGTGAAGACGATGTCTGGCCGCGGCCGCGCACCCTCCAGCAGCAGGCGGACATCCACGCGGTACCGCTTCCCCGCAGCGTGAAGCAGGGAGCGGATAGTTCGCTCCGGCTTGGTGTCCCGCCGCTTGATCGCGGCCATGTTGCGCGAGCGGCCGGGAGTCGGCGGCGTCGACGTTGCGGGGTCACTGTTGAGGGCCATCGCTTACACCGTAGCCAACACTGTCAGACCCTCGGTGTTTGATGCGTCAGGATGGTAGACCTGTGCAATCACGACCTGGAGGTACGAGCGTGGCTGATCTGACGGCCGTGGAGATCTGCGCGGGCGCTGGCGGCCAGTCGCTCGGCCTGGAGCTTGCAGGGTTCGAGCATGCGCTCGCCGTCGAGCTCGATGAGAACGCAGTGAACACGCTCAAGAAGAACCGCCCGGACTGGGACGTGCGGCACGGGGACGTGGCTGACGAGGGGGTCTGGAACCCCAAGAAGTTTTCCGACATCGACCTGCTCGCGGGCGGGGTCCCTTGCCCTCCGTTCTCCATCGCTGGCAAGCAGCTTGGTGCCACAGACGAGCGTGACCTTTTCGCCTGGGCCGTCGAACTTGCCGGAAGGATGCAGCCGAGGGCTGTCCTCTTGGAGAACGTGCGAGGGCTCTCAATGCCACGCTTCTCCGCGTACCGCCAGCACGTGAAGGACCGGCTGAAGGAACTTGGTTACTGGTCCGACTGGAAGCTGCTGCACGCTAGTGACTACGGCGTACCGCAACTGCGCCCCCGTTTCGTCCTGGTTGCGCTGCGCAACGAAGATGCTCCGTGGTTCGAGTGGCCTGAAGAGACGCCCTACGACGGCACGGTAGGAACAGCACTATTTGATCTCATGAAGGCAAAGGACTGGCCGGGCGCTGAAAGGTGGAGGGACAAGGCGAAGGGAATTGCCCCTACCATCGTGGGCGGCTCCAAGAAACATGGCGGAGCGGATCTCGGACCGACTCGCGCTAAGGCTGCCTGGCGCGCCCTCCACGTGGACGCGATGGGCGTCTCCGACGAGCCGCCGAACGAGTCGCACCCTGTTGACTTCATTCCCAAGCTCACGACAGAAATGGTTGCACGTATCCAGGGTTGGGGTGAGGAACCGGAGTATGCCTGGGAATTCACGGGACGGAAGACGACGAGGTATAGGCAGATTGGCAATGCCTTCCCTCCGCCAGTAGCTAAGGCGGTTGCTACCTCGATTGCCGACGCGTTGAACCGAAAGGGTCAGCCGAAGGATATTTCAGAGGTAGAGGACGAAGTCATGCACGACAGGCTCTACCTGGCCTTGAAGAATGCCTCAGCTCCACTCACGGAGAAGGAGCTGGTGAAGCTGGCCGGAGAGAAGATTGATTCCCCGGCCTTCGAGCGCCGTATGGCCATGCTTGCTAGGGACTTCGTGATCGACGAAGACGACCAGCTTGGCGGTCGTGCGTACCGGCTCGCGGGCTTCAAGGGTTTCATAGGGCAGGAAGACCACGAGCGGCACGTACGCTTCGCTGAATCGCGTTCTCGTATCAGCTAGTTACCCCAAGGCGCTTGGCGAGGTGATCGATTAGCGCCGCCCGGTCACCGTGGGACAGCTTCCGCGCACGGTCGTAGGCCTGGTCCACCCTTGACCGGGGGCGTTCACCTTTCCGTAGCCAGTTAAAGAGCTCGCCCGCCTCCTTGCTGGTGAGCCGCTTCAACCCGGCAAGGACTTCGTCGTACTGTTCGGGATCGGGCATTTCATCCCGAACAGTCTCGTTGCAGCGGGAACACTCAACTCGCCAGTTGTCGATGTCATCCCGAGCGCCGCGGGACTTAAGCCGCTCCTGCGGTACTAGATGGCCGATGGTGAGTCTGACCTTCGTCCCAGGCTCCCCGGGGTACTCCTCGTCAACGCCCGCTCCGCAGATCCTGCAGCGGGAGCCGTCACGCTCCATCACGAACCTGCGAACCCGAGCACTTGGAGCGAACTTCTCATACTTGGCCCGCTCGCTGTCGATCCACAACCTTCCCCCCTTGACCTCCAGGCGGTACTCGTCGTGGGCGAGGCTAGCGTCGTTTCGCTGCGAGGGGATGCCCCAGTCGCATTTCCGCAGTTCGCGCAGTCTCCGGTTCAGGTGCTCCGAGCTTTCGGCTATGTCAGGTCCAAGAGCGGCGCGTAGCTCCCGCATCGTGAACGTGTCGCCCACGTCCTTCTTGAACCAGAGCCAGGCCGCCAATCGGCACTCTTGGCCAAACCGCTGCTTCTTTGTGCCTGGCCGGATCGAGAGCTCCCACCACGGGGTTCCGTCGGGAGCTCTCGACTCATCACGTTGGTTGGAATCCGTCGACATGTAGGAGATTATTGCCGGCTTAGTGGATCTTCGACTAGGGAATCTCGCATCTGTGCTCTGTTGTGAAGTACCCCGGACGTCCCGTGTGCCTTCGATCACGACGGACAGCGGCACTGGGGATGACGACTGCGAGCAAGATCCCAAGATCACTTCGGTAGCCGCGGTTCCTCATGCTACGAAGTCGCGTCAAGGCCCTCTTGCTGGATGGCCCATGTTCGATACTCAACTGGGTCGTATCCAGCCGATCCCAGGAGTGCGGAAGACTCGCCTATGCATCGCTCGAACTCTTCGGCCTGGGTTCGGAGTAGTGCGTCCACGCGAGTACGTTTGCTGACTCGCTCAGGAACGATGGCCGATTGCTCACACTGCCTCTCGGCCTGCGATGGTGATGCGTTGAAGGGTTGTCCAAGCTCGTGTGGATCCGGAGGCAGGACGACTTCTCTTTTGAGTCGAATTGCCAGCGATACAATATCGTCTTCACCAACACCAAGCCCAGTACGGTATGTCATAAAGCTCCGCACTGAGGCTTTCAATTCGAAAGAAATTGCATTAGAGATTATCCATTGAGTTAGGCCCAGCATGAAGGCCTCGCTCGTGTCAACAACTTGAGGCACCAGAACAGGCGCATCGCCTTCTTGCACGCCCCAGGCATCGGCGAACGCAGCAGAATACCCTAGGCACGTATCATGGATCTCTTGCGCCAATCGGAGCAACGTCTCCTTCACTTCTTCGGCGACATTGTCATCGTCCATTCGTGTCGTGATGAAGAGAAGGAAGGGCTCATCGAAGCGTGCTTGATTGTGAAGTATCGCTCGCAGGGCTGTGAAGTAGTTTGGTACGCCTTGATCCTTCTCACGACCCGCGAATCCACCACACAAGTCAATGTTGATCGCATGAAACGGCGCGTCTCGCTTCATCCGCTGGTAAGGGACGGATCGGGTGTCTGCCACTCGGCGGAAGTCCCCAGCGAAAACTTCCGACTGGCGCTGGATCCAATCCATTCGGTTGATGGAAAACTGTGCGCCATCCAGTTCGGGCTGATCCTCTGCTGTTGGGATAGCGGCGGAATTAAACCCGAGGTACCGTAGTTCGATCTGTTGGGGTGCGCAGATTGTTTCTGCTATCTGGCGGATATCGAGCAAGTCATTGCCCGGCAATGTCAAGTAGCGGATTTCGCTGAGCTCACCCTTAGTGCGTTTCAGGTCACGGGCAAGGTTACTGATTTCACGGCACCATTGAGCTCTTCGCACGTACTGCTTACGCGGCCGATGCCAAGGCTGGAACTTGCGTTCCTTCCTCTTCGGAAAAGGCACTGGTCCTCCGCCAAGCAAAGCTCGGAGGTCATCCGAATCATCAGCGCCTGTCACTTCTTCAGCCAAGGTTATCAGCTTCCATGATGCCGAGGATGGACCCAAGCAGGTTTTCCTGCTCCTTCGGGGCTAGCTGCTCAAGAACCCCATAAACGGACAAGACTTTCGTAATCGCTTCGAGTTTGCGTACAGCACCGCGACTTGGTGGTGTCGGAGGCCGATGCGGGATCTCTTCGATGATTCGGTCGAGGTCGAAGGACTGGGTGATTCCATCACTTGCTGGCCTGAGTGTCTGGTTACCACCCATGAAGCGAATGTCTGGGATTACTCCTTCGCCGTCGGTTCGAAGCGAATTCGCAGACTCGACGATACTGCTGATGCGGTCTTCCGACTCACGCGTGGCAGAACTTCGGGCTGCCGCACGGAGCTGTTGTGCTTGGCGTTTTTGCGCTGTCGCTAGTTGACGCAATGCGTTGTGAAGCCACCGCGTAAGGATGACCGTGTGCGGGTGAGCCGTATTAAAGCTCTCACGGTCAATGTTGAGAGCGGCTTCGAGTCCCTCCTTTACGAAGATTTCGCACGTGATTTGTCGCAATCGAGTCAGCTCTGAGACTTGATAGTTGAGGAAGGTCGAATCAAAAAGAGTACCGCTAGCCCCGTGGATTCGAACGAGGACACCCTGATGCTCGGTAGGTGCTACCTTGGGTGTCCAGAAGAGATACGCCTCAAATTCGAGAGGCCCAGCACTAACGTCACGATCGAATCCCTTAAATTCCTGCCGCATCGATCCAACGAATACCATCGGCTTCTTTAGCGCATGTTGCGTTGTCGGAAGGCCCCGGTATTTTAGTGGTCGACTTAGCTGAACTCCGTCTACAAGGATCGTGAAATCGGTACAGTCGGCCTCGGTCGGCGGAAGACCGGCAAGTTCTCGCACAGTGATGTCGGGATCATCGCTTTGGAGTTGTTGAGCCGTACCTCTAGGGTCGTTCGCGAGTTTATAAAAGTACGCCCAGTCATCGGCGACACTTTCATCAAGGACGCTTCGTTCAAAATACGGGAGTGGCAATGCGAGAGCGAGGCTCCAAAGCATTTGCAAGTATGTGTCAAAGATTTCGGTCAACTTCACAGCGGTACGGCCTCGCACGAATGACCAAACGCTGTTCACCATCTTAGAGAATGCTTCTTGCGGATTGTCTAGTTCATTCCATGGGAGACTGAGAAACTCCAGCTGGTTTCTAGGGTCTTCTTCGAGCCGAAGACCCTGGGGATCGAGATGGCCGATATGGTAGGTGGGAATGGTGGTGCGGCTCTTTGCTTCCGCCCCCTCGCTCAGTGGATTGCTGAGAGCGCCCCATGATTGCTCGCTGCGCAATGTGTCCCTAGTCTGGGGGCGTATAGCTGTCAGGACAATCGTGGTGCCGTGCGCCTCGGTATCTTCAGCCGGCTCCATCCAAACCTGGTAGTGCCCTGCTTTATATTCCCCTGAATCGCTCTCAGCCGGACCATCAGCGAACTGGCGCAAGTTGACCAGCACGACCGTGCGATATGGATCACCTGCGGTTTTCGTGATAATTTGAAAACTGTGAGTAAGCTGCGACACGGAAAATATGCCGATTCCAAGCTTACCGATTAGCTTACGGCCGCCGGGGCTTGTATTTGGATCGGACGCTGAGGCAATACCAAGCTCCTGACCTTCCTCGGTCCTTTTGGCGCTTCCGCCGATATTGTGGAGCAGGTGAATAACTGCCTCTGGCGTCATTCCGGTGCCGTCGTCTTCGACGGTGATGCGGCTGAAATTTGGTGCATCGGTCTTAACTGACACCCATGTCGCATCTGCGTCATACGCATTTGCGATTAGTTCCCTGAGGGCCGAGCCAGGTTGACGGTAGATTCCGTCCGTGACGCGAGCAATAACGCGGTCGTTTGTAGTTAGTTCCGACTCGATTGGTTCAGCCTGGTTGGCTTCCCGGCGGAGTTGGCTAGCGATTTCCCGATCCCGCTCTTTGTGCGATGGACCCATCGTAAGCCCATGCCTTCCTTTCTGCATTCCTGGCTTAGGGAGCGCCGTCTATTAGGGCGTGGCAGTCTGCCTGGCAAATAGGCATGTCAACGGCTCAATCGGTCCCATTAGTGTGCCCTTCAGGCTGTGGCGGAGTCAGTGTAGGGACTTCTGCTGGCGTGCGATGGGGAGTTCGGGAAGTCAGTCGTTCCTCGCTTAGTGTCCGCGCCCTGCCTGAGTGTCAGGGTGCCTCTGAAGCTATCCTCGACGGCGCGCGGTCGTACCTTTTGACCCCATTGGGGTTCATGTCTATCTGAATCGCCCTTTGATCATGCCTCCCTGATCCACGTTGACGGCATCCGGCCCGTGTACAGAGATCATGGCTGCCCACCGATGTTCGGGCGTACTCCTTCGGCCCACCGCAGACAGCGTGGCCGCTAGTGGGGATGGCCGCGGTGCACGCGGTCGGTGTAGCGACTTTGGCCTGGAGCTGCTTTGGCGCGAGTGATCATGGCCCCGTAAGCTTCCGGCGCGTCGGGCAGTCTGTGGACCTGCCCGGTAAAGCACGACGTTGGGGCCATGATCTGCGAGGCTCGCGCCAAAGTGGCTGGCTAAAGTCGTGGAGCCGACCGCCCCAGCCACAGAGGGTGTCTCTCAATTCTTGCCCGCAGTCGCTGAGCGCGCCGCCGGGCGCGGCCAGCCGGGGCGGAGACAGGAGGCAGGCCGCGCCCGGCGGCGCGCGCCCGCGCTGTGCGCGGGCCTTGATGAGGTAGAGAAACCTGTAACAGCTCAGCTCACGCCGCTTCGATCGGCAAGCTCTCGGAGGGCCTCGGGTACGCGTCGGCCCGACAGTTGGATCAGGTCGCGAATGATCTCGCGGGCCATGTGGTGATCGCGAATCTGTTCCGGGGCGAGGACTTCGGCGTCCAACAGAGCGGCGGTTGCCTCGCCCACATGTCGGCGCTGCGCATGGGCTCGGGCAACGTCGAGCAGGAAGCGGGCTTGACGCTCGGATGAAAGCCCACTGGCGTCGACTGCTGCCGCGATCTCCAGTGCCAGCCCAGCGTCCCCCAGCTCCACGGCTGTGCTGACCGCGTGAAGCCTGACGTTCGTCGGGCCGAACTCGGTGTCGAAGTCATTCCGGTCCTCGCCCAGGCGTGCGGCGATTGCTTCCGCTCGATTGAGGTGAACCTGCGTCTCAGACCGGTTGCCCTCTCGTGCGTTGATGACGGCGAGCACGAGGTTCATGGCCCCGAGAAGTGACAGTTCCTCTGGTGAGCAATCGGGGTTCTCTGCCCGTGGGTCCAGGACGCCGACCGCAGACTTTGCAGCTTGCTCGGCCTGGTCCATGTGCTGTTGCCGCATGAACGCGTGAGCCATGCGAAAGAGGCTGGCCACCACCTCAAGGGGTTGGTCGGCCATCTCAGCCGCTTGCAGGGCGCGGTCCGCGGCTACCCATGCGGCATCCGCCTGGTCCTGCCGTGTGAAGCTGGCGGCGGCTGCCTGGTAGCCGCGGGCCCTGAGTGAGTGCAATTCGATGCGATCGGCTGCCGGCGCGCGTCGTACGGCGACTTCGATCTCGGGCAGCAATTTGGCAAGGTGATCACTCAAGGCCGCGAAGCTCGATGCGTGCACGTACTCCCACGCTTGGTCAACGAGGTGGCGGAAGTCAGCGAGCGTGGGCGCCGGGGAACTCGGTCCGTTGTCAAAGAGGCTGCCCAAGGCGGGATGGCCTGTGAGGGCGACGCGCAGGCCGTCGAGATCGTTGCTCTCCGGCTCGTGAGTTTCGTCTAGCGGCTCTGCTGGGGACGGAGCGGCGTCGGGGCGGATTTCCCGTACCGAGACGCCCAGTGCATCGGCGAGGCCTTGAAGGATCGCCAGGCGTTCAACGGGCTGCACGCCACGCTCGACCTGGGACACCCAGCTCTCGGATCGCCCCATGGCAGTGGCAAGGTCGGCCTGCGACATGCCAGCTGCCCGGCGCAGTTCCTTCACTCGCTGTCCAGTAGTGGGAGTGCTCACTTCGAGGCCTCGCGCGGGTACTTTCCGGCGTACGGCTCAAGGAAGTCCACGTCAGTCTTCTCGATGTACTGCGTGCGCTCGCTCAGGAATCGCAGGGTGTGCGGCTGGCGCTCGTGCTCCTCGAACGCAGCCCGATCGGCGTAGATCTCGAAGAAGATCCGCTCATTGGGAGCTCCCTCGACCGTGTGGCAGGCGTAGACCAGCGTCCCCGGCTCGTGCGCCCGGATCCCCGCTTCTGTCTCCTTCACCAGGGCGTCAAACGCATCGCCCATGCCGTCTCGCAGAGTGAAGCGGACAAAGAGAGCAAAATTTGCCATAACTCCTCCTTCTTCTCGTGGCAGTCTCGCAGAAGTGGAGTTTTGCTGCTAGTCGCAGCTTTTCTGTTGACCCGCAGAAAAACTGCGAGTAGCTTCGAGACTGTCAGAGAACAAGGCACCCCGGACTGCGTGCATCCGCCAAGATCACACCGCAGTCCGGGGCTCATCCCGCAAGGGGAGGACTTCCATAATGCCGTCCTTCAAGATCGACACATCGACTGCCGTGGTGTTCGTGGCGACCGCGCCGACGCCGAAGCTGGCCAACGCCAAGACCGGTGAGCGGGCGATGGACCGGGAGACCGGTGCGGCCCTGTCCACGGTGGGCCTGCTGGTCTCGGACGAGGGGGAGGGGAACCTCTACCAGGTGACCGTCCCGGAGACGGGCTACCCGGAGGGTCTGACGCCGGGGATGCCAGTGCGGGTGACGGGGCTGAAGGCCCGTGACTGGGAGAACACCTTCAACGGCGAGAAGCGGCACGGGATCTCGTTCCGTGCCATCGCGATCACCCCGATGGCCTGATCATGGGTGACCTGACGATGTGGCTGGAGGCCACGGCCGGGTTATCCGCCGCCGGTGGTGTCGGCTATGCGAAGGTGCGGGCGCCGCGCGCGTACTGGGCGCTGGTCGGGATGCCGGTGACGCTGGCCCGGTTCGGGTTCTCCTACCGGGCCACGATGGACGTGTGCGGGCTGACGGTGCGGCCGTCGGGTCTGCGGGCGTTCGTGACCCGCAACGTCGCCCGGCGTGAGGTGCAGCCGGTTCCGCCGAAGATCCGCCAGGTGCGGGGCACCTCGACGGGCCTGCGGGTGACGCTGCGGCTTCCGGCTGGCCTGGAGCCCGCCGACGTGGCTGCCGCCTCGGAACGGCTGCGGCACGCCTGGGGCGTGTACTCGGTGACCGTGGTGGAGACGAAGCCGGGCTTCGTGGAACTGCGGATGACCGGCTACGACGTGCTGCGCCGGGTCCGGATGCCCCGCCAGGCTGAGCCGCGCGACATGATCGTGCCGGTCGCTCTGCGGGAGGACGGGACCGCGTTCGAGCGGGACTACCGCAAGGCTCCGATGGCACTCACCCTCGGCGCGAACCAGTCCGGCAAGTCCATGTACCAACGGAACCTGATCAAGGGACTGGCCCAACTGCCGGTCGCCCTGGTCGGCGTGGACTGCAAACGCGGTGTCGAGCAGGCGCGCTATGCGCCGCGGTTGTCGGCCCTGGTCACCACTGCGGACGATGCCGCTTCGCTGTTCGGCGTGCTGGTCGCGGAGATGGAAGACCGCTTCGACCTGCTGAGCCAGCACGGCGTCTCAGACATCTGGGAGCTCCCGGACCACCTTCGGCCGGTGCCCGTGGTCGTGCTGGTGGACGAGATCGCGGAACTGTTCCTGATCTCCTCAAGGAAGGACGAGGAACGCCGGGAACGGATCGTGACCGCGCTGATCCGGCTCGCGCAGATGGCCCGCGCGGCCGGCATCTATCTGGAGATCTGCGGGCAGCGTTTCGGCTCCGAGTTGGGCAAGGGCGCCACCATGCTCCGCGCCCAGCTCACCGGCCGGGTCGTCCACCGCGTCAACGACAAGCAGACCGCCGAAATGGGCCTCGCCGACGTCGCCCCGGACGCTGTCCCGGCCGCGAGCCTGATCCCGATGGAACGCCCCGGTACCGCCGTCGCAGCGGACACCTCCGGCGGCTGGTCGAAGATCCGCACCCCGGCCCTCTCCCGTGACGAAGTCATCGCCGCGTGCCGGACCTTCGCCCACCTGGTCCCGGACCTGCCGTTCCTCGAACCCTTCCGCCCCTACGTGCCCGCTGAGGCGCCGGTGGAGGGTCCGTCGCTGGTCAAGCCGCGTCCGGTCACGGAATAACACCCCCGTTCCACGGTCGGCGTGACCGTTCCGCGCCAGGTCCCTACCCCCGCCATGCCTGCTGGAGGAATGCCATGGCCCCACGACGCAAGACCACTGCTCCCAAGCCCGCGACCAAGCCGTGCCCGGACTGCCAGGGCGGGCAGACCTCGGAGTCCTTCCAGGTCGGCGGCCGACGCAAGCGCGTGAGCGACGACCGACAGCAGGCCCTGTGCCTGACCTGCCTCGGCACCGGCCACGCCCCCGACTGACCTCAAAGGGAGGTGCCAGAGATGCCTCGATCCCTCGCCCGCCCCGACGCCGTACTGATCCAAGCCGTGATCGCCGGCGCCCTGTCCTTCGCCCACCTGCACGACCTGGCCCTTGCGGCGGGCCAGTCCGGGTGGAAGGCGTGGGCCTACCCGGTCTCCGTCGACCTGCTGTTGGTCGCGGCCTGGCGCCGACTGCGATCCGCACGGCGTGACCGCTCGGCCTGGACCTGGTTCGTCATCGCCCTGGGCGCCTCGCTCGGCGCGAACATCGCCACCGCCGGACTCCTCGACCTGCACCACGTACCCGCCTGGCTGCGCATCCTCGTGGCGGGCTGGCCCGCCCTCGCCTTCCTCGGCGGCACCCTGCTCGTCCACTCACCCGCCGATCCGGCCCCCGCGCCGCTCACGTCGGAGGCCGAGAAACCGACCGTGCCGGAAGTCGAAGTACATCGCACCGACGAACCACCCCGCACGGCAGCTCCCGAACTGACTCCCGTGCCCGCACCTGCACCCGTAAAGCCCGCGGCCGCTACCCCGGTCGTCCCGGTGGCCCTGCTCGATCACGCCCGCAAGCTCGCCGAAGCCCACCAGGCCACCACCGGCTCCCCGATGCCCGCCGACACGCTCTCGGCCCGCCTCGGCCTGCCCGAGGACATGACCCGCGCGATCACCGCACAACTCCAGCTCACCTGACCGAAAGGAGGTTCGCTCGTGTCCGCCTATCGCCGCTTTCGCAACGTGATCCGCATTGGTCCCGTGCAGGTCGGCACGTCCTATGACGGCCGTGGCCGCGAGACGCACACCGCCGCCTGCACCGCTCCCGGCTGCGGCTTCGACGCCGACTACTCCACCCGCGCGGGCGCCGAACTCGCCGCCCGCACCCACCGCTGCCGGGCCTGACAAAGGAGACCCCCGTCATGGACGTTCCGCTCTGGCTGGCCGTGGCCGTCATCGGCTACCTCGGCATCAAGCTCGCCCGCCCCTCGTGGTGGCTCGTGGCCGTGCTCCTCCTCGGCGGCTACCTCATCGCCCACAGCTTCCTCGGCCCCGTCGTCGGATCCCTCATCAACCACTGACCCGAAGGGAGAACCACCGTGCTCACCCCGAAGTACCCGCCCCAGGACACCTCGCCCCCGGCCTCCGCGCAGGCTCAGGCCACTGCCGCACCGGTCCCGGCCCCGGTCGCACCCGCGCCGCCGGTCTCCACCCGGCCGACCGTCCAGCTCACCCCGGGCAGCGCGCTCGCCCTGGCCGCTGGTGGTGGCGCCGTGGTCCTGGTCGTCGGCGCGGTCCTGGTCTCGCTGCTCCTGGCCGTCGCCATCACCGGCGTCTCCGTCGCCGTGGTTGCCATCGTCCTGCGCCTGCTCGTCAAAGACCTCCAGCAGGGGCGGTGATCCTGGATGGACACGAACCTCATCGCCGCCGGGTTACCGGCCCTGGGCTGGACCGTCCACGGGGGAGTGCTCCTGCGCCGTCTGGCCACCGCCCGGCGAGACCCGCTGACCGGCCTGCACACCCGCGCCGGATGGACCGCCCGCGCCGAACGCCTGCTCTCCAAGCACACGGGCGCCCTGGTCCTCCTCGTCGACCTGGACGACTTCAAGGCCACCAACGACACCCACGGCCACGCCGCCGGTGACACGGTGCTCATCGCGACCGCCCGTCGGCTGAACGACTGGTGCGGACGCCACGGCATCGCCGCCCGCCTCGGCGGAGACGAGTTCGCCGCCCTCGTCACCGACCCCGCCCACACCCCCGGCCTCCGCGCCCTCCAGGCCGCCCTGGACCAGCCCACCAAGCACCACGGGCACACCCTGCCGGTCTCGGCCTCGGTCGGCTTCTGCCACCGCCGGGACCTCCCCGTCCCGGCCCTCACCGACGCCCTGTCGGCGGCCGACGCCTCGATGTACGCGGCCAAGGGCCACGGCAGGCGCAACACCCGCCCATGACGGCCCCCGGAGCGGCCTCTCTCGCCAAAGATCCGCCGCTCCGGGCGCCTTCCCACCTTCCAGATCCAACGGACCCGAAAGGGAAGCTCATCATGCCCCAGCACATCCCGAGCCTGCGCGTCTGCCGAGACTGCGACGGCTTCGCCACCGTCGCCATCACGACCGGTACCCGCTACGCCGACGGCACCCGCGCCACCCTCACCGTGGCCTGCCCGGCCTGCAAGGGCACCGGCCACACCACCCCCGCCGCCGACCTGGCCCGCGTGGGGCGGTGACCGCCGTGACGCTCCTGGACTGGCGTTCCACCGACCACTTCGACCACACCCCGGTGCGGGGGGAGCAGTGAGGTTCTACCTGACCACCCATAAGCGTCACTGGGTCCGGCTCACGCAGGTGCCGTTGTTCCTGAAGTCCGAGCACTTCACCAGCGCTGCGAAACTGCACCCCGCACTCGGCCGGTACGCGATCGATTCCGGCGGCTTCACGGAGCTCCAGCGGTACGGCCGGTGGACGCGCACCCCACGCCAGTACGTGCAGGATCTGCGGCGCATCTGGGAGTGCGTCGGCCCCTACGACTGGGCTGCCCCGCAGGACTGGATGTGCGAGGACCTCATCATTCACGGCGGGACGGCAGGCCCGCTCACCTTTGCCGGCACCCACCTCAGCGTGCGCGAACACCAGCGGCGCACGGTCGCCAACTTCATCGAGCTCCGCTCGCTCGCCCCTGACCTGCGTATCGCCCCGGTCGTGCAGGGCAACACGGTGGCGGACTACGAGCACTGCCTGACCCTCTACGACCGCGCCGGGGTCAACCTCGCCGCGGAACCGGTCGTCGGCCTCGGCTCCGTCTGCCGCCGCCAGTCCACCCGCGAGGGCGCCGAGATCGTCACCGCCCTAGCTGCGCACGGCCTTCGCAACCTGCACGGTTTCGGCTTCAAGACCCTCGGCCTGGGCAAGGTCGGCCACCTGCTGGCCTCCTCCGACAGCGCGGCCTGGAGCTACCACGCCCGCCGCCGCCCGCCCCTTGCCGGGCACACCCACAAGAACTGCGCCAACTGCCTGGACTACGCCCTGAGCTGGCGCACCCGCGTCCTGGCCGGGCTCCCCGCACAGATGGGAGCTCCCGCGTGACCGACGCCGCCACCATGGCGGGCCTGGACCCGGCCACCCTCGCCGACGTGCTGAGGCTGGCCGGGTCGTACGGCTTCGACCTTCTCCAAGAGCAGATCCGACGTACGGGCGGCTGCACCGACCCGATCCGCCTGATGGGCTCGACCGTCACCCGCGACGCGGCCACCGGACACGTCCTGCACTCTTACTCGACCGACACCGAACCCGGCGGCGTCCTCCGCGTGGCCTGCGGCAACCGGCGGGCCTCCCGCTGCCCGGCCTGCGCCTGGACCTACGCCGGGGACACCTACCACCTCATCCGCGCCGGTCTCGTCGGTGACCCCGCCAAAGGCACCCCCGAGACGATCCGGGACCACCCGCGCGTCTTCGCCACCCTGACCGCGCCGTCCTTCGGCCCGGTCCACAACCGGCCCGGCAACCGGCCCTGCCGCTGCGGCACCCACCATCAGGAGGACGCCCCCGAACTGGGCACCCCGCTCGACGCTGACACCTACGACTACGCGGGCGCCGTGTTGTGGAACAACCACGCCTCCGACCTGTGGCGCTACTTCACGATCTACCTGCGTCGCGAGATCGCCAAGCGGGCTGGTCTCACACAGAAGGACGCCCGGGAGCAGTCGCGGGTCTCCTTCGGCAAGGTCGCGGAGTACCAGAAGCGCGGTGCGGTGCACTTCCACGCCGTGATCCGCTTCGATGGCCCTGAGGGACCCGACAGCCCGCCCCCGGCCTGGGCCACCGGCGAACTCCTCGACGGGGCGATCCGCGCCGCTGCCGCTCGCGTGGTGGTCGACGTTCCCCCGGCCGGGGACCAGCCCGCCCGCACCCTCAGGTGGGGCGAGCAGATCGACGTACGCCCGATCCGGGCCTTCGGGGACGGTGCCGAGATCACCGAACAGGCTGTCGCCTCCTACGTCGCGAAGTACGCCACCAAGGCCGCCGAGACGACCGGCACGGTAGACCGCCGCATCGGCAACGAAGAGGCCCTGGCCCTCCTCGACGTGCCCGACCACCCGGCCCGGCTCATCGCCGCCTGTCTCGACCTCCACCCGCTCTACCCCGAGCGGAAGTTACGCGATTGGGCTCACATGCTTGGATTCCGCGGCCACTTCTCCACCAAGTCGCGCCGCTACTCCACCACCCTCGGTGAGCTGCGCCAGGTCCGCGCCGACTACCGCGCCGCCCAGCAACGTGCCGCCCTCGGCCTGCCCGACCCCGACGACGAAGAAGCCACCACGCTCACCCTCGCCCACTGGACGTATGCCGGTCACGGCCACACTCCCGGTGAATCTTGGCTCGCCGCCAACATCCGCCGGGACAACGACCACAACCGCCAGATCGCTCGCGAAGAACTGGCCGCCTCGGCAGGATCCGCGGATGCGTGAACGCCTGCGACACGTGCCGGGTTCCGACTGCCCGGTGTGCCATGAACTGCCCTGCGTTAACTGCGCTGACTGTTGGGCCGCCTTCGTCGCTGACGAGTGGACGGCCTGCCTGGAGTGCGGCGGCTCCGGACGGCATTCGACCGAGCCGCGCTTTCCGTGCCCCATCTGCGCTGGCTCCAAGCTCGTGCCGGCCCGCCCGGTCTTGATCTTGCTCGGTTTGAACCCCAAGGAGGAGAAGTGACCACCGCCGCAGCCACACTCGCCCCAACGACCGCTGATCCGACGCTCATCCTCCTCACTGTCGAGGAAGCAGCCCGTCGACTGGGCATCGGCCGTACTACGTGCTTCGCGCTCATCGCCTCGGGCGAACTGGAGTCGGTCAAGGTCGGCAGTCTCCGCCGTATTCCGGCGGATGCGCTCGCCGTGTACGTCACTCGTCTGCGTGGCGCCTCTGCTGCCTCGGTAGCGGGTGCGTGATGGAGAAGCGGAGCCGTGAGCCGAATGGGGCGGCCTCAATCTACAAGGGCGCCGATGGCCGGTGGCACGGTCGTGTAAGCGTAGGTGTCCGTGCGGATGGCAAAGCCGATCGGCGGCACGTCAGCCGCAAGACCAAGGCCGAAGTCGTCAAAGCCGTCAGGGAGATCGAGCGCAGGCGCGACGCAGGAAACCTCAGCAAGCCAGGCGAGAAGTGGACCCTTGCGGGCTGGCTGGAGCACTGGGTGCACGAGATCGCGCAGAAGTACGTCTCCGAGAACACGTACGCCGGGTACGAGGTGGACGTACGGGTGCACCTAGTCCCGGGTATCGGCGCTCACCGGCTTGACCGTCTGGAACCGGAGCACTTGGAAGCGTTCTACGCCGCGATGCAATACGAGGGCAGCAAGGCCGGGACAGCGCATCACGTGCACCGCACCGTGCGGGTGGCGCTTGCCGAAGCCAGGCGGCGCGGGCACGTCTCCCGCAACGTCGCCGAGATCGCCCGTGCTCCTCGGCTCGAAGAGGAGGAGGTGGAGCCATACACCATCGAGGAGGTGCAAAGCCTGCTCCTGGAGGCCTCCAAGCTCCGTAACAGCGCGCGCTGGGTCGTGGCCCTCGCCCTCGGTCTCCGCCAAGGGGAAGCACTCGGGCTCCAGTGGGATGACGTCGATCTGGATGCCGGGTACGTGCGCATCCGGCGAAACCGGCTCCGGCCCAGGTACCAGCACGGCTGCCAGAACGAGTCGTGCGGCAGGAAGCCGGGGTACTGCCCCAAGCGGGAGCAGATCCGCCGCGAGCACAAGAGCACGAAGTCACGCTCTGGTCGCCGGACGGTCGGTCTACCTGACCCGCTGATCAAGCTGCTCCGCAAGCACAGGGAGGAGCAGGACCGGGAGCGTGCTGAAGCCGGAGCCGACTGGGAGGACAAAGGCTACGTCTTCACGTTGCCGACTGGGGGGCCTCTGAGCCCGAACACCGACTACCACGTGTGGAAGCGGCTTCTGCGGGACGCGGGTGTGCGGGATGGACGCCTTCATGACGCTCGCCACACGGCGGCCACAGTCCTCCTCGTGCTTGGTGTCCCAGACGTCATCGTAGACGCGATCATGGGCTGGGAGCCGGGCGGCGCCGCGCGGATGCGGGCTCGCTACATGCATGTGACAGGGCTCATGCTCCGGAAGGTCGCGGATCAGGTCGGCGAGAAGCTGTGGGGCTCGTCCGGAGGCAATTGAGACCAAAACTGAGACCACGCACGTCGAAGGGCCCCACTGCGAACAGTGGGGCCCTTCGACATCGTGCCCGGTGAGGCACTGGCGGAGGATACGAGATTCGAACTCGTGAGGGGTTGCCCCCAACACGCTTTCCAAGCGTGCGCCCTAGGCCTCTAGGCGAATCCTCCGCCGGAAACATTACATGACCGAGGGGAGTGCTCGCGAACTCGTTCCCGCAGGCCCGCATCGGGTGCCGAGCGCGGTACTGACCCCGGGCCGGGATCGGGTACTGTGGGGCACAGCCCCTCACGCGGCGCTATCTGACTGAACTCCCCCAGGGCCGGAAGGCAGCAAGGGTAGGTCGGCTCTGGCGGGTGCGTGGGGGGCCCTTGCGTTTCCGGGGCTCTTCCCCGGGCTCTCTGGGCGGAGCCCGTTGTCAGTGGACGCCATTAACCTCGTATGCGTGTCGTCTCTCGCGCTGTACCGCCGCTATCGCCCGGAGACCTTTGCCGAGGTCATCGGGCAGGAGCATGTCACCGACCCGCTGCAGCAGGCGCTGCGGAACAACCGGGTCAATCACGCGTACCTGTTCAGCGGTCCGCGCGGCTGCGGCAAGACGACCAGCGCGCGCATCCTGGCCCGCTGCCTGAACTGCGAGCAGGGCCCCACCCCCACGCCCTGCGGCGAGTGCCAGTCCTGCCGCGACCTGGCGCGCAACGGCCCGGGCTCCATCGACGTCATCGAGATCGACGCGGCCTCCCACGGTGGTGTGGACGACGCCCGTGAGCTGCGCGAGAAGGCATTCTTCGGGCCCGCGAGCAGCCGGTACAAGATCTACATCATCGACGAGGCCCACATGGTCACGTCGGCCGGCTTCAACGCCCTGCTGAAGGTCGTCGAGGAGCCGCCGGAGCACCTCAAGTTCATCTTCGCGACCACGGAGCCCGAGAAGGTCATCGGCACCATCCGGTCGCGCACCCACCACTACCCGTTCCGGCTCGTGCCGCCCGGCACCCTCCGGGACTACCTGGGCGAGGTGTGCGGCCGGGAGGACATCCCCGTCGAGGAGGGCGTGCTGCCGCTCGTCGTCCGGGCCGGCGCCGGTTCCGTACGTGACTCCATGTCCGTCATGGACCAGCTCCTCGCCGGCGCCCGGGAGGAGGGTGTGACCTATGCCATGGCCACCTCGCTCCTCGGCTACACCGACGGCTCCCTGCTGGACTCCGTCGTCGAGGCCTTCGCCACCGGTGACGGCGCCGCCGCCTTCGAGGTCGTCGACCGCGTCATCGAGGGGGGCAACGACCCGCGGCGGTTCGTCGCCGACCTGCTGGAGCGGCTGCGGGACCTGGTGATCCTGGCCGCGGTCCCGGACGCCGTCGACAAGGGGCTCATCGACGCCCCGGCGGACGTCCTGGACCGCATGCAGGCCCAGGCCGGCACGTTCGGAGCCGCCGAGCTGAGCCGCGCCGCCGACCTGGTCAACGAGGGCCTCACCGAGATGCGCGGCGCCACGTCGCCCCGCCTCCAGCTCGAACTCATCTGCGCGCGGGTGATGCTCCCCGCCGCCTACGGCGACGAGCGGTCCGTGATGGCCCGCCTGGACCGCCTGGAGCGTGGCGTCGGCTTCGCCGGTGGGGCCGGTGCGCCCGCCATGGGGTACGCCCCCGGGCCCGAGGCCCACGCCGGTCCGGCCCAGGGCGGCGTGCCGGTGCCGCCGGGCGGTGGCCCGGCCGCCGCACGCGCGGCCGTACGCGGCCC
>NZ_JARAUO010000064.1:0-36310 GCF_033792105.1 Streptomyces sp. WI03-4A | reverse complement strand
GGGCGGCTCCGTCCGGGCGCCCCGCGGGACGGCCGCGGCGGCGCCCGTGGAGCCCGATTTGCTCGACGGCGCCCCGGTCCCGTACTCTCCTATCGAAGCCAAAGACCGCTGGTCGTTGCCGTGCGCTCCCACGAGGGCGCGGTGGCCGAAGGATCCGCTGAAGAGTGGACGACCCGCGCAGGTGACTGTGGAAGAACTCCCGGAGCACACTCCCTGAGTGTGTGCGGCCGGTCGAGTCCGCCCCGAGCGCCTGCGCCGGGGCGTTTCGTTTTCCCCAGTCCTCCTTCGGGTCCGCGCGGTCCGAATCACCCGGAAGGAGGCCGAGGCTCTATGGCGAGGCCCGACAAGGCTGCCGCGGTTGCGGAGCTGACGGACAAGTTCCGCAGCTCCAATGCCGCCGTGCTGACCGAGTACCGCGGTCTCACCGTGGCGCAGCTCAAGACGCTGCGCCGGTCGCTCGGTGAGAACGCCCAGTACGCCGTGGTGAAGAACACGCTGACCAAGATTGCGGCCAACGAGGCCGGGATCACGCTGGACGACCAGCTCTTCGCTGGTCCGACGGCCGTCGCCTTCGTCACCGGTGACCCGGTGGAGTCGGCGAAGGGTCTCCGTGACTTCGCCAAGGACAACCCGAATCTCATCATCAAGGGCGGTGTCCTTGACGGCAAGGCGCTGTCCGCCGATGAGATCAAGAAGCTTGCGGACCTCGAGTCCCGCGAGGTTCTGCTCTCCAAGCTGGCCGGTGCGTTCAAGGGCAAGCAGTCCCAGGCTGCCTCTGTCTTCCAGGCGCTCCCGTCGAAGCTCGTCCGCACCGTGGACGCGCTTCGGGCCAAGCAGGACGAGCAGGGCGGTGCCGAGTAACTCGGCTCGCTTTCTGATCCTGGCCGCCTGACGCGGCGAGGATCTCAGCGGGCCGACGTACGCCCGCCACACCCAGTACATCCGGCACCCGCCGAATTAGTGGAAGGATCGCCCATCATGGCGAAGCTCAGCCAGGAAGACCTGCTCGCGCAGTTCGAGGAGATGACCCTCATCGAGCTCTCCGAGTTCGTGAAGGCCTTCGAGGAGAAGTTCGACGTCACCGCCGCCGCTGCCGCGCCGGTCGTCGTGGCCGGTGGCGCCGGTGCCGGTGCCGCCGAGGCCGTCGAGGAGAAGGACGAGTTCGACGTCATCCTCACCGGTGCCGGCGACAAGAAGATCCAGGTCATCAAGGTCGTGCGTGAGCTGACCTCCCTGGGTCTGAAGGAGGCCAAGGACCTCGTGGACGGCGCCCCGAAGCCCGTTCTCGAGAAGGTCGCCAAGGACGCCGCCGAGAAGGCCGCCGAGTCCCTCAAGGGCGCCGGCGCCTCCGTCGAGGTCAAGTAAGACCTTCCGGGGTTCCTCGAACCTCAGCACGCTGATTGCGGCCTCCTGAGGCTGTAACGCGAACGCACCGAAGAGCGATCATCCATCCGGGTGGTCGCTCTTCGGCTTATCCGGGGGTCGGCTTCGGTTGCCTTGCACTCGCGACGGCGAGGGGTATGGTGATCTTCGTCGTGTCTCCTGCCAGTCTCGTTTGGGCAAGGGGGCCTTGACGAACCGCACGCAGCGCGCAATTCTCAGGACGCGTCGTCACAAGGATCCGAATCCGAGGCATGGATCGACGGCGAAGAGGGCAGTATCAACGTGCGTTGAGGGCAAGCATGCCGAGGGCGTTGACGAGGGCGTTGAGCACTACGAGGGTCTACAGAAACCCGCGCTGGACATCAGTGTGCCAAGTGGCTACACTGACCCTTTGCGCTGCCTGTTAGTTGTCCCCTGCCCGTCACCAGGGGTCTGCCCTCACTCGAGCATCGATGACCGAATCTCCCCTGACCTGGGGTTTCTGTCTCTGTGCACGTCGAGGGACCGGCACGCGCGTAGTGAGTCCGAGCCCTCGGAAGGACCCCCTCTTGGCCGCCTCGCGCAACGCCTCGACCGCGAATACGAACAACGGCGCCAGCACCGCCCCGCTGCGCATCTCCTTTGCAAAGATCAAGGAGCCTCTCGAGGTTCCGAACCTGCTCGCGCTGCAGACCGAGAGCTTTGACTGGCTGCTCGGCAACACCGCCTGGCAGAGTCGGGTCGAGGAGGCTCTTGAGAACGGTCAGGACGTCCCCACCAAGTCCGGTCTGGAGGAGATCTTCGAGGAGATCTCCCCGATCGAGGACTTCTCCGGGTCGATGTCCCTGACCTTCCGGGACCACCGCTTCGAGCCGCCGAAGAACTCCATCGACGAGTGCAAGGAGCGCGACTTCACGTACGCCGCCCCGCTCTTCGTCACCGCCGAGTTCACCAACAACGAGACCGGTGAGATCAAGTCCCAGACGGTCTTCATGGGCGACTTCCCGCTCATGACGAACAAGGGCACCTTCGTCATCAACGGCACCGAGCGTGTCGTGGTGTCTCAGCTGGTCCGTTCCCCCGGTGTCTACTTCGATTCCTCGATCGACAAGACGTCCGACAAGGACATCTTCTCCGCCAAGATCATCCCGTCCCGGGGTGCCTGGCTGGAGATGGAGATCGACAAGCGTGACATGGTCGGTGTCCGCATCGACCGCAAGCGCAAGCAGTCGGTCACCGTGCTGCTGAAGGCGCTCGGCTGGACGACCGAGCAGATCCTCGAGGAGTTCGGCGACTACGAGTCGATGCGCGCCACCCTGGAGAAGGACCACACCCAGGGCCAGGACGACGCGCTGCTCGACATCTACCGCAAGCTGCGTCCGGGCGAGCCCCCCACGCGTGAGGCCGCGCAGACGCTGCTCGAGAACCTGTACTTCAACCCCAAGCGCTACGACCTGGCCAAGGTCGGCCGCTACAAGGTCAACAAGAAGCTGGGCGCGGACGCCCCGCTCGACGCGGGCATCCTGACCGTCGAGGACATCATCTCGACGATCAAGTACCTGGTGCAGCTGCACGCCGGCGAGACCGAGACCACCGGCGACAACGGTGACTCCATCGTTGTCGAGACGGACGACATCGACCACTTCGGCAACCGGCGCCTGCGCAGCGTCGGCGAGCTGATCCAGAACCAGGTCCGTACGGGTCTCGCCCGTATGGAGCGCGTCGTGCGCGAGCGCATGACGACCCAGGACGTCGAGGCGATCACGCCGCAGACCCTGATCAACATCCGGCCGGTCGTCGCCTCCATCAAGGAGTTCTTCGGCACCAGCCAGCTGTCGCAGTTCATGGACCAGAACAACCCGCTGTCGGGTCTCACCCACAAGCGCCGCCTGTCGGCCCTTGGCCCGGGTGGTCTCTCCCGTGAGCGGGCCGGCTTCGAGGTCCGTGACGTGCACCCCTCGCACTACGGCCGCATGTGCCCGATCGAGACGCCCGAAGGCCCGAACATCGGTCTGATCGGCTCGCTCGCCTCCTACGGCCGGGTCAACGCGTTCGGTTTCGTCGAGACCCCGTACCGCAAGGTCAACGACGGCCAGGTCACCGACGAGGTCGACTACCTGACCGCCGACGAGGAGGACCGCTTCGTCATCGCGCAGGCCAACGCCACGCTCAACGACGAACTGCGGTTCGCCGAGGCGCGTGTCCTGGTCCGCCGCCGTGGCGGTGAGGTCGACTACGTCAGCCCCGAGGACGTCGACTACATGGACGTCTCGCCGCGCCAGATGGTGTCGGTCGCGACGGCCATGATCCCGTTCCTCGAGCACGACGACGCCAACCGTGCCCTCATGGGCGCGAACATGATGCGCCAGGCCGTGCCGCTCATCAAGTCCGAGGCGCCGCTCGTCGGCACCGGCATGGAGTACCGCTCCGCGGTCGACGCCGGCGACGTGGTCAAGGCCGAGAAGGACGGTGTGGTCCAGGAGGTCTCCGCGGACTACATCACCACGGCGAACGACGACGGCACGTACATCACGTACCGCCTGCACAAGTTCTCCCGGTCCAACCAGGGCACCTCGGTCAACCAGAAGGTCGTCGTCGACGAGGGCGACCGGATCATCACGGGCCAGGTGCTCGCGGACGGTCCGGCCACCGAGAACGGCGAGATGGCGCTGGGCAAGAACCTGCTCGTGGCGTTCATGCCGTGGGAAGGTCACAACTACGAGGACGCGATCATCCTGTCGCAGCGCCTCGTGCAGGACGACGTCCTCTCCTCGATCCACATCGAGGAGCACGAGGTCGACGCCCGTGACACCAAGCTCGGCCCCGAGGAGATCACCCGGGACATCCCGAACGTCTCCGAGGAGGTCCTCGCCGACCTCGACGAGCGCGGCATCATCCGCATCGGTGCCGAGGTCATCGCCGGCGACATCCTCGTCGGCAAGGTGACCCCGAAGGGTGAGACCGAGCTGACCCCCGAGGAGCGCCTGCTGCGCGCGATCTTCGGTGAGAAGGCCCGTGAGGTCCGTGACACCTCGCTGAAGGTGCCGCACGGCGAGACCGGCAAGGTCATCGGTGTGCGCGTCTTCGACCGCGAGGAGGGCGACGAGCTGCCGCCGGGCGTGAACCAGCTGGTCCGCGTCTACGTCGCGCAGAAGCGCAAGATCACCGATGGTGACAAGCTCGCCGGCCGTCACGGCAACAAGGGTGTCATCTCCAAGATCCTGCCGATCGAGGACATGCCGTTCCTGGAGGACGGCACCCCGGTCGACATCATCCTCAACCCGCTGGGTGTGCCGTCCCGAATGAACCCGGGACAGGTCCTGGAGATCCACCTCGGCTGGCTCGCCAGCCGCGGCTGGGACGTCTCCGGCCTCGCGGAGGAGTGGGCCCAGCGCCTCCAGGCGATCGGCGCCGACTCCGTCGCTCCCGGCACCAACGTCGCCACTCCGGTGTTCGACGGTGCCCGTGAGGACGAGCTGGCGGGTCTGCTGCAGCACACCATCCCGAACCGCGACGGCGAGCGCATGGTGCTCCCGACCGGTAAGGCGCGGCTGTTCGACGGCCGTAGCGGTGAGCCGTTCCCGGACCCGATCTCGGTCGGCTACATGTACATCCTGAAGCTGCACCACCTGGTCGACGACAAGCTGCACGCCCGCTCGACCGGTCCGTACTCGATGATCACCCAGCAGCCGCTGGGTGGTAAGGCGCAGTTCGGTGGCCAGCGGTTCGGCGAGATGGAGGTGTGGGCCCTCGAGGCCTACGGCGCCGCCTACGCGCTCCAGGAGCTGCTGACGATCAAGTCCGACGACGTGACCGGCCGCGTGAAGGTCTACGAGGCCATCGTCAAGGGCGAGAACATCCCCGAGCCCGGCATCCCCGAGTCCTTCAAGGTGCTCATCAAGGAGATGCAGTCGCTCTGCCTGAACGTGGAGGTGCTGTCCAGCGACGGTATGTCGATCGAGATGCGCGACACCGACGAGGACGTCTTCCGCGCTGCGGAGGAGCTCGGTATCGACCTGTCCCGGCGCGAGCCGAGCAGCGTCGAAGAGGTCTGACGGGAGTCCGGTAGGGGCCTCGCCACCGTGTGAGGCCCCCGCCGACCCCCAGGCCCCCGTTTCAGACCACAGACTTACAACCCTGAGAGGGATTGACGCATAGTGCTCGACGTCAACTTCTTCGACGAGCTCCGGATCGGTCTGGCCACCGCTGACGACATCCGTCAGTGGAGCCACGGCGAGGTCAAGAAGCCCGAGACCATCAACTACCGCACCCTGAAGCCCGAGAAGGACGGACTCTTCTGCGAGAAGATCTTCGGTCCGACCCGGGACTGGGAGTGCTACTGCGGCAAGTACAAGCGCGTCCGCTTCAAGGGCATCATCTGCGAGCGCTGTGGCGTCGAGGTCACGCGCGCCAAGGTGCGCCGTGAGCGGATGGGCCACATCGAGCTGGCCGCTCCCGTCACGCACATCTGGTACTTCAAGGGTGTCCCCTCGCGCCTCGGCTACCTGCTGGACCTGGCGCCGAAGGACCTCGAGAAGGTCATCTACTTCGCGGCGTACATGATCACGTACGTCGACGAGGAGCGTCGCACCCGCGACCTGCCCTCCCTGGAGGCGCACGTCTCGGTGGAGCGCCAGCAGGTCGAGAACCGCCGCGACGCCGACCTCGAGGCCCGCGCCAAGAAGCTCGAGACCGACCTGGCCGAGCTGGAGGCCGAGGGCGCCAAGGCCGACGTGCGCCGCAAGGTGCGCGAGGGCGCGGAGCGCGAGATGAAGCAGCTGCGCGACCGCGCGCAGCGCGAGATCGACCGCCTCGACGAGGTGTGGACCCGGTTCAAGAACCTCAAGGTCCAGGACCTCGAGGGCGACGAGCTGCTCTACCGCGAGCTGCGTGACCGCTTCGGCACGTACTTCGACGGCTCGATGGGTGCCGCGGCGCTGCAGAAGCGCCTGGAGTCCTTCGACCTCGACGAGGAGGCCGAGAAGCTCCGCGAGATCATCCGCACCGGCAAGGGCCAGAAGAAGACCCGCGCCCTGAAGCGGCTGAAGGTCGTCTCCGCGTTCCTGCAGACGTCCAACAGCCCCAAGGGCATGGTCCTGGACTGCGTCCCGGTCATCCCGCCGGACCTGCGTCCGATGGTGCAGCTGGACGGTGGCCGCTTCGCGACCTCCGACCTGAACGACCTGTACCGCCGTGTCATCAACCGCAACAACCGCCTGAAGCGGCTTCTCGACCTCGGCGCGCCCGAGATCATCGTGAACAACGAGAAGCGCATGCTCCAGGAGGCCGTCGACGCCCTCTTCGACAACGGCCGTCGCGGCCGGCCGGTGACCGGTCCCGGTAACCGTCCGCTGAAGTCCCTCAGCGACATGCTGAAGGGTAAGCAGGGTCGATTCCGTCAGAACCTGCTCGGCAAGCGTGTGGACTACTCCGCGCGTTCCGTGATCGTCGTCGGTCCGCAGCTGAAGCTGCACCAGTGCGGTCTGCCCAAGGCGATGGCGCTGGAGCTCTTCAAGCCGTTCGTGATGAAGCGCCTGGTCGACCTGAACCACGCGCAGAACATCAAGAGCGCCAAGCGCATGGTGGAGCGCGGCCGCACGGTCGTGTACGACGTCCTCGAAGAGGTCATCGCCGAGCACCCGGTGCTGCTGAACCGTGCTCCCACCCTGCACCGCCTCGGCATCCAGGCCTTCGAGCCGCAGCTGGTCGAGGGCAAGGCCATCCAGATCCACCCGCTCGTCTGCACCGCGTTCAACGCGGACTTCGACGGTGACCAGATGGCCGTGCACCTGCCGCTGTCCGCGGAGGCGCAGGCCGAGGCCCGCATCCTGATGCTGTCCTCGAACAACATCCTCAAGCCGGCCGACGGCCGCCCGGTGACGATGCCGACCCAGGACATGGTCCTCGGTCTGTTCTTCCTCACCACCGACGGCGAGCTGCGTGACACCAAGGGCGAGGGCCGCGCGTTCGGCTCCACGGCCGAGGCGATCATGGCGTTCGACGCCGGCGAGCTGGCGCTGCAGTCGCAGATCGACATCCGCTTCCCGGTGGGCACCATCCCGCCGCGCGGCTGGACCCCGCCGGCCCGCGAGGAGGGCGAGCCCGAGTGGCAGCAGGGTGACTCGTTCCGCCTGCGCACCACGCTGGGCCGCGCGCTCTTCAACGAGCTGCTGCCCGAGGACTACCCGTTCGTCGACTACTCGGTGGGCAAGAAGCAGCTCTCCGAGATCGTCAACGACCTGGCCGAGCGCTACCCCAAGGTCATCGTGGCGGCGACGCTCGACAACCTGAAGGCGGCCGGCTTCTTCTGGGCGACCCGTTCCGGTGTCACCGTGGCCATCTCCGACGTCGTCGTTCCCGAGGCGAAGAAGGAGATCGTCCGCGGGTACGAGGCGCAGGACGAGAAGGTCCAGAAGCAGTACGAGCGCGGTCTGATCACCAAGGAAGAGCGCACGCAGGAGCTCATCGCGATCTGGACCAAGGCGACCAACGAGGTCGCCGAGGCGATGAACGAGAACTTCCCCAAGACGAACCCCATCTTCATGATGGTTGACTCGGGTGCCCGAGGAAACATGATGCAGATGCGGCAGATCGCCGGTATGCGTGGTCTGGTGTCGAACGCGAAGAACGAGACCATCCCGCGTCCGATCAAGGCGTCCTTCCGTGAGGGCCTGTCCGTGCTGGAGTACTTCATCTCCACGCACGGTGCCCGTAAGGGTCTGGCGGACACCGCCCTGCGTACCGCCGACTCGGGTTACCTGACCCGTCGTCTGGTGGACGTCTCGCAGGACGTCATCATCCGCGAGGAGGACTGCGGCACCGAGCGCGGTCTGAAGCTGCGGATCGCCGACCGCGGCGCGGACGGCGTGCTGCGCAAGACGGACGACGTCGAGACGTCCGTGTACGCGCGCTGCCTCGCCGAGGACATCGTGGTCGACGGTCAGGTCCTGGCCCCGGCCGGCACCGACCTGGGCGACGTCCTCATCGAGGAGCTCGTCGGCCGTGGCGTCGAGGAGGTCAAGACCCGCTCGGTCCTGACCTGCGAGTCCGCCGTCGGTACCTGCGCGATGTGCTACGGCCGTTCGCTGGCCACCGGCAAGCTGGTGGACATCGGTGAGGCGGTCGGCATCATCGCCGCCCAGTCCATCGGTGAGCCCGGTACCCAGCTGACGATGCGTACCTTCCACACCGGTGGTGTGGCCGGTGACGACATCACCCAGGGTCTGCCCCGTGTCGTCGAGCTCTTCGAGGCCCGTACCCCGAAGGGTGTCGCCCCGATCTCCGAGGCCTCCGGCCGCGTGCGGATCGAGGAGACCGAGAAGACCAAGAAGCTCGTCGTCACCCCGGACGACGGCAGCGACGAGACGGCGTTCCCGATCTCGAAGCGTGCCAAGGTCCTGGTCCGCGAGGGCGACCACGTCGAGGTGGGCCAGCAGCTCACCGTGGGTGCCACCAACCCGCACGACGTGCTGCGCATCCTGGGTCAGCGTGCCGTCCAGGTCCACCTGGTCGGCGAGGTCCAGAAGGTCTACAACTCGCAGGGTGTGTCGATCCACGACAAGCACATCGAGATCATCATCCGGCAGATGCTGCGCCGTGTGACGATCATCGAGTCCGGCGACGCGGAGCTGCTGCCGGGCGAGCTGGTCGAGCGCTCGAAGTTCGAGACCGAGAACCGTCGTGTGGTCCAGGAGGGCGGTCACCCGGCCTCCGGTCGTCCGCAGCTGATGGGTATCACCAAGGCCTCGCTGGCGACGGAATCCTGGCTGTCGGCCGCCTCCTTCCAGGAGACGACCCGAGTCCTGACGGACGCGGCGATCAACGCCAAGTCCGACAGCCTCATCGGCCTCAAGGAGAACGTCATCATCGGTAAGCTCATCCCGGCCGGTACGGGTCTGTCCCGCTACCGCAACATCCGGGTCGAGCCGACCGAGGAGGCCAAGGCCGCGATGTACTCGGCCGTCGGCTACGACGACATCGACTACTCGCCGTTCGGCACCGGCTCCGGCCAGGCCGTTCCGCTGGAGGACTACGACTACGGTCCGTACAACCAGTAAGCGGGCAGCCTGAACCGAAGGGCGGTCACCCCGTGGGGTGGCCGCCCTTCGGCGTTGTACGGGCCCCGCGTCCGAACGGGGGCGGGTCCGGGGGGCGACGGGGTGCGCGGCCGTGTGAGGCTGCTCAGGGGCCCGGTGAGCGGTCGCCGGCCGGTGTGCGCGGCCCGGTTCGAAGATCGTGGAGTGTACGTCCGCCCGACCGAATCCGCACGCGGGGAGCGCCGGAACGGCGCTGGACTCCATTTGTTTTGACCACAGCGAATGAGGTAGGTACGCTCAGACCTTGTGCCTGGGGTGTGCCCTGGCTCTCGTGCGTGCCTTCAACCGCACAGCGAGCCGTCACCGGCCACCGAAATCTGCGCCCTTTTCGCTTGGCGGCGAAGGTCTGCGGGATTCGACACACCCGACCGCGTGGGTCGGAGAAGTTCCAGGTTAGCTTTACTCGGCACACAGAAACCGGAGAAGTAGTGCCTACGATCCAGCAGCTGGTCCGTAAGGGCCGGCAGGACAAGGTCGAGAAGAACAAGACGCCCGCACTCGAGGGTTCCCCTCAGCGTCGCGGCGTCTGCACGCGTGTGTTCACGACCACCCCGAAGAAGCCGAACTCGGCCCTGCGTAAGGTCGCGCGTGTGCGTCTGACCAGCGGGATCGAGGTCACCGCTTACATTCCGGGTGAGGGACACAACCTGCAGGAGCACTCCATCGTGCTCGTGCGCGGCGGCCGTGTGAAGGACCTGCCGGGTGTTCGCTACAAGATCATCCGCGGTTCGCTCGACACCCAGGGTGTCAAGAACCGCAAGCAGGCTCGCAGCCGTTACGGCGCCAAGAAGGAGAAGTAAGAATGCCTCGTAAGGGCCCCGCCCCGAAGCGCCCGGTCATCATCGACCCGGTCTACGGTTCTCCTCTGGTGACCTCCCTCATCAACAAGGTGCTGCTCAACGGCAAGCGTTCCACCGCCGAGCGCATCGTCTACGGCGCCATGGAGGGTCTGCGTGAGAAGACGGGCAACGACCCGATCATCACGCTGAAGCGCGCGCTGGAGAACATCAAGCCGACCCTCGAGGTCAAGTCCCGCCGTGTCGGTGGTGCGACGTACCAGGTTCCGATCGAGGTCAAGCCCGGTCGTGCCAACACGCTCGCGCTGCGCTGGCTGGTCGGTTACTCCCGCGCCCGTCGCGAGAAGACCATGACCGAGCGTCTGCTCAACGAGCTTCTCGACGCCTCCAACGGCCTCGGTGCCGCTGTGAAGAAGCGCGAGGACACGCACAAGATGGCCGAGTCCAACAAGGCCTTCGCGCACTACCGCTGGTAGTCGCTACCCACATCGAGACCGAGAGAAGACTGAAGCCTTATGGCTACCACTTCACTTGACCTGGCCAAGGTCCGCAACATCGGGATCATGGCCCACATCGACGCGGGCAAGACGACCACCACCGAGCGGATCCTGTTCTACACCGGTGTGTCTTACAAGATCGGTGAGGTCCACGACGGCGCTGCCACCATGGACTGGATGGAGCAGGAGCAGGAGCGTGGCATCACGATCACCTCTGCTGCCACCACCTGTCACTGGCCGCTCGAAGACGTCGACCACACCATCAACATCATCGACACGCCGGGCCACGTCGACTTCACCGTCGAGGTGGAGCGTTCCCTGCGCGTGCTCGACGGTGCCGTGACGGTGTTCGACGGCGTCGCCGGCGTCGAGCCCCAGTCCGAGACCGTGTGGCGTCAGGCGGACCGTTACGGCGTTCCGCGTATCTGCTTCGTCAACAAGCTCGACCGGACCGGTGCGGAGTTCCACCGCTGCGTCGACATGATCTCTGACCGCCTCGGCGCTCAGCCGATCGTGATGCAGCTCCCGATCGGTGCCGAGGCCGACTTCAAGGGCGTCGTCGACCTCGTGACGATGAAGGCCCTGGTCTGGTCCGCCGAGGCCACCAAGGGCGAGATGTACGACGTCGTCGACATCCCGGACACGCACACCGAGGCTGCCGAGGAGTACCGCGGCAAGCTGCTCGAGGCCGTGGCCGAGAACGACGAAGAGATCATGGAGCTGTACCTGGAGGGCACCGAGCCCTCCGTGGAGCAGCTGTACGCCGCGATCCGTCGCATCACCATCGCGTCCGGCAAGTCCAAGGACACCACGGTCACCCCGGTGTTCTGCGGCACCGCGTTCAAGAACAAGGGCGTCCAGCCCCTGCTCGACGCGGTCGTGCGCTACCTCCCCTCCCCCCTGGACGTCGAGGCCATCGAGGGCCACGACGTGAAGGACCCGGAGACGGTCGTCAAGCGCAAGCCGTCCGACGAGGAGCCCCTGTCGGCTCTGGCCTTCAAGATCATGAGCGACCCGCACCTCGGCAAGCTCACCTTCGTCCGGGTCTACTCGGGCCGCCTGGAGTCCGGCACCTCGGTGCTGAACTCCGTCAAGGGCAAGAAGGAGCGCATCGGCAAGATCTACCGCATGCACGCGAACAAGCGTGAGGAGATCGACTCGGTGGGCGCCGGCGACATCATCGCCGTCATGGGTCTGAAGCAGACCACGACCGGTGAGACGCTGTGCGACGACAAGGCCCCGGTCATCCTGGAGTCCATGGACTTCCCGGCGCCGGTCATCCAGGTCGCCATCGAGCCCAAGTCGAAGGGCGACCAGGAGAAGCTGGGCGTCGCGATCCAGCGCCTGGCCGAGGAGGACCCGTCCTTCCAGGTCCACTCGGACGAGGAGACCGGCCAGACCATCATCGGTGGTATGGGCGAGCTGCACCTCGAGGTGCTGGTCGACCGTATGCGCCGTGAGTTCAAGGTCGAGGCCAACGTCGGCAAGCCGCAGGTCGCGTACCGCGAGACGATCCGCAAGGCCGTCGAGCGCGTCGACTACACGCACAAGAAGCAGACTGGTGGTACCGGCCAGTTCGCCAAGGTGCAGATCGCGATCGAGCCGATCGAGGGCGGCGACGCCTCGTACGAGTTCGTGAACAAGGTCACCGGTGGCCGTATCCCGAAGGAGTACATCCCTTCGGTGGACGCCGGTGCGCAGGAGGCCATGCAGTTCGGCATCCTCGCGGGCTACGAGATGACCGGCGTGCGCGTCACGCTGATCGACGGTGGCTACCACGAGGTCGACTCCTCCGAGCTCGCCTTCAAGATCGCCGGCTCGCAGGCCTTCAAGGAGGCCGCGCGCAAGGCCAGCCCCGTGCTGCTCGAGCCGATGATGGCCGTCGAGGTCACCACGCCCGAGGACTACATGGGTGAGGTCATCGGCGACATCAACTCCCGCCGTGGCCAGATCCAGGCCATGGAGGAGCGGGCCGGTGCCCGCGTCGTGAAGGGTCTCGTGCCCCTCTCGGAGATGTTCGGCTACGTCGGCGACCTGCGCAGCAAGACGTCCGGCCGGGCCAGCTACTCCATGCAGTTCGACTCCTACGCCGAGGTTCCGCGGAACGTCGCCGAGGAGATCATCGCGAAGGCCAAGGGCGAGTAACGCACCGCGTTCACACGCTTTAGGCTTGACTCCGGAGCCTCGTGGGGCAAACAACCGCACACACGGATGTTTGCCCCGGGTTCCGGGCTATCCAGCAAAGATCACCTGGCGCCGATGAAGTAAGGCGTACAGAACCACTCCACAGGAGGACCCCAGTGGCGAAGGCGAAGTTCGAGCGGACTAAGCCGCACGTCAACATCGGCACCATCGGTCACATCGACCACGGTAAGACGACCCTCACGGCCGCCATTACCAAGGTGCTGCACGACGCGTTCCCGGACCTGAACGAGGCCTCGGCGTTCGACCAGATCGACAAGGCTCCTGAGGAGCGCCAGCGCGGTATCACCATCTCGATCGCGCACGTCGAGTACCAGACGGAGACCCGTCACTACGCCCACGTCGACTGCCCCGGTCACGCGGACTACATCAAGAACATGATCACCGGTGCGGCCCAGATGGACGGCGCCATCCTCGTGGTCGCCGCCACCGACGGCCCGATGCCGCAGACCAAGGAGCACGTGCTCCTGGCCCGCCAGGTCGGCGTTCCGTACATCGTCGTCGCCCTGAACAAGGCCGACATGGTGGACGACGAGGAGATCCTGGAGCTCGTCGAGCTCGAGGTCCGTGAGCTCCTCTCCGAGTACGAGTTCCCGGGCGACGACCTGCCGGTCGTCCGCGTCTCCGCGCTCAAGGCCCTCGAGGGCGACAAGGAGTGGGGCCAGTCCGTCCTCAACCTGATGCAGGCTGTGGACGAGAACATCCCCGAGCCCGAGCGTGACGTCGACAAGCCGTTCCTGATGCCGATCGAGGACGTCTTCACGATCACCGGTCGTGGCACCGTCGTCACCGGTCGTATCGAGCGTGGTGTCCTCAAGGTCAACGAGACCGTCGACATCATCGGCATCAAGACCGAGAAGACCACCACCACGGTCACCGGCATCGAGATGTTCCGCAAGCTGCTCGACGAGGGCCAGGCCGGTGAGAACGTCGGTCTGCTGCTCCGCGGCATCAAGCGCGAGGACGTCGAGCGCGGCCAGGTCATCATCAAGCCGGGCTCGGTCACCCCGCACACCGAGTTCGAGGCGCAGGCCTACATCCTGTCCAAGGACGAGGGTGGCCGCCACACGCCGTTCTTCAACAACTACCGTCCGCAGTTCTACTTCCGTACGACGGACGTGACCGGCGTCGTGACCCTCCCCGAGGGCACCGAGATGGTCATGCCGGGTGACAACACCGAGATGAAGGTGGAGCTCATCCAGCCCGTCGCCATGGAGGAGGGCCTGAAGTTCGCCATCCGTGAGGGTGGCCGGACCGTGGGCGCCGGCCAGGTCACCAAGATCAACAAGTGATCTTGAGCTGATCCGGCCCGGGTCTTCGACCTGGTAGCTGTCGGAGGGGCCCGTACGACTTCGGTCGTACGGGCCCCTTCGCGTGTCCCGGCGCGGGAGCCGTCCGCTCCATCCGACGAGCGGCGGAGTACCGGCAGCGGACCGCCGGGTACCAGACCGTGCTGCGCGCCCTGCTGCACGTCCTCGTCGTCCGCACGGCACGGCTGGCCGCACCCGGGACCGGCCCGGGGAGGGGGCCCGATCCGCGGAGGGCTCCCGCACCGGGGGAGGAGCCCGTCCCGGGGGAGGCGTCCGCGTCGGGGAAGGCAGCCGCCCCGGGGGCGGCGGCCGCCTCGGGGGCGGCGGCCGCCTCGGGGGAGACGTCCGCGCTGGCCGAGGCGTTCGCCCGGCTCACCGCGCGGCCGGAGACGGCGGCCTGGTCGGTGCGGGAGTGCGCGGAACGGCTCGGCGTGACGGCGGGCCACCTCACCCAGGCGGTGCGCGCGGCCACCGGGCGCAGCCCCGGCCGGCTGCTGATCGAGGCCCGGGTGTACCGGGCCCAGCGCCTGCTGGTCCACACCGGGCTGCCGGTACGGCAGGTCGCCGCCCGCGTCGGGATCACCGACCCGGCGTACTTCTGCCGCTTCTTCCGGCGGGAGACCGGCAGCAGCCCGGGCGACTGGCGAAAGCACCACAGTCGCCACCACCAGTCCATCGAAGCCCCGGAGACCCGCGCCTAGGTTCATTGCCGATCCGACGCCCCCCACAAGGAGCAGGCATGGACAACGCAGGCAGGAACGACACGGGTAGGAACGACACGGGTAGGAACGACACGGGTAGGAACGACACGGGTAGGGACGACGCGGGTACGGCGGGCATGGACGGCGCGGGGCCGAACGGCCGTGTCACCCGCAAGACCGTCTTACGCGCCGCGCTGGCGGCCACCGCCGCGATACCCGTCGCGTTCGCCGGCGGCCCGGCCCTGGCCCGCACCCTCACCACCACCGGCACGGCCGTGCCGCTCACCCCGCCCTGCGACGCCGGCGACCACCCCACGCCCGAGCAGATCGAGGGCCCGTACTTCAAGCCCGACTCGCCCCAGCGCACCAGCCTGCTGGAACCGGGACTGCCCGGCACCCGGCTGACCCTGACCGGCTACGTCTTCGGCCGCGCCTGCCTCCCGGTCACCGGCGCCCTGCTGGACTTCTGGCAGGCCGACACCAACGGCGCCTACGACAACACCGGGTTCCGGCTGCGCGGACACCAGTACACCGACTCGCGCGGCTCCTTCGCGCTGACGACGATCGTCCCCGGCCTCTACCCCGGCCGCACCCGGCACATCCACGTCAAGGTGCAGGCTCCGGGACGGCCCGTCCTGACCACCCAGCTCTACTTCCCGGACGAACCGCGCAACAACACCGACTCGATCTACGACGCACGGCTGCTGATGACCGTGCGGGACGGTGACGGCGGCCGCGAGGCGGCCTTCGACTTCGTCCTCGACGTCCCCCAGGAGCCCGGCCCCGGACCCACCCCGACCGGCACCCCGCCGTCCGACGGCACCTGGGCGGCGGGCACCGCCTACCGGGCCGGCGACCGGGTCACCTACGCGGGCCGCGGCTGGGTCTGCCTCCAGGCCCACACGGCCCAGCCCGGCTGGGAACCGCCGTCGGTCCCGGCACTGTGGCGGGCCGTCTGACACCGGCACCACCTCCCCGCATCACCTCGGACGACGTCAACGCGGCGGACGGGAAACTCCCCGTGACGAAGATCGGCGTCCACCGGTTGAAGTACCGGCGGTGGACGTCGATACGGCGAGGGGCGAGCGATGGACGGTCCGGCAGGAAACCACGGCGGTTACGGTCACGGCGGTTACGGCCAGGGCGCGGGGAGACTGGCGTCCACCCCGGTCGAGAAGCGGGCGGCCGCCAAGGCGCTGCACGACCACATCGAGCCGGACACCCGCCGGGCCGGAGCGTGGGCGGACGACGAGACCGGCGCGGCGGTGAAGGCGTTCGGCGCACGCGACGGACACGGCTGGCTCACCGCCCCGGCGCTGCGCAGGGCCCACGCGGCCTGGGGCGACCAGGTGCGGAACCTGCTGGACCGGCTGGGCGCAGAGAAGGACGCGCTGAACCGGACGAACGTGGTCCTGACCGGCGCGGACCTCGCCGTCGGCGGCGACCTGCGGCGCACCTCCGCGCTCGACCTGTACTGACGGGGACGGCCGGGACATGCCGACGTACCACGAGATCATGAGCACCGACCTCGCCGCGCTGACCGGTGCCGCCGAGCGCTGGGACGGCATGGCGGCGGAGTTCGCCAAGCAGGAGACGGCGTACCGCCGGGACGTCCACGGCATCGCGGCGGCCCCCTCCTGGAGCGGAATGAGCGCGGAGGCGGCCCACGGCCGGTTCGGCGTCACGCTCACGGAACTGCAGTACGCCCAGACGGAGGCCAGAGCGATCGCCTCCCTGCTGCGGGACGCGCACGCCCGCTTCACGGAGCTGAAGGGCAGGCTCACGGCGGTGCGCGGGGAGGCCCGCGCGGCCGGGATGCGGGTGTCGGACCGCGGCCTGGTCAGCGCCGACCCCGAGCATGCCAAGGAGCCGGACGAGGCGACCGTACGGTCCTGGCAGGACCGCATCGACGCGGCCGTCCGGGCCGTGACCGACGCGGACGCGGGGGTCGAGACCGCCCTCGCGGCCGTGGTCGTCGACGCGGACCCGTCGGCCGGCGGCCGGGGCTTCAACGGGCGGGCGCTGGGGGACGTCGAGAAGTACGAGGCGCTGGCCGCGGAGGACGCGCTGGGCCGGCTCGGCCGGGGCGGGCACCTGTCGCGGCACGACCTCGCCGAGCTCGAGCGCACGTTCCGCGACAACTCCGGCGACGAGGCGTTCTCCCGGACCCTGCTGGACGACCTGGGAGCGGCGGGCACGATCACGCTGACCAACGAGCTGAACGACCTGGTCCACGTGCGGGGCGGGGCGTCGGCGGGAACGTACGCGACGATCGAGTCGGGACTCGCGAACACGCTCGCCACGGCGACGAGGGACACCCACTCGCCCTGGTACCGGCACTGGCGGGCAGCCGTGCGGCGCGCCGGCGTCCGGCACTACGCCACGGACGCGCAGGGGGAGCGGCTGGACAAGGCGGTGGGCTACCAGTCGCTGGTGACGCTGATGTCCAGGGGGCACGGGTACGCGCCGCGCATGCTGGAGGACCTCACGGACGACATGATCGCGGCGGAGCGGCGGGAGCCGGGGATCTGGCGGCTGAAGGACACGTACAGCGGCGGGCACGGCGGCTGGTTCGCCAACGATCCGGTGGACGGGGCGCTGGCCCTCATGAGCCGGGACCCGCACACGGCCGCGGACTACCTCGGCTCGGACGCCCGGATGCGGTACCTGGTGGAGGAGCGGGACTGGAAGGTGGTGCTGCACGAGCACGCGGGCGCGAAGACCGGTACCTACGCGGCCGGGCCGGACGGGGACGACCGAGCCGGGTTCGGGGCGGCGCTGCAGGCGGCGGCGACGGGAATCGACCCGGCGGACCGGCACGCGCACTACGTGCCCCACACGGGGCCGAACGAGGCGGTCTTCAGGTCGGCCCTGAAGCACCTCTCGAACCAGGGCGACGACTTCCCGCCGTCCCTGCGCCGGCCGATGGCGAACGTGCTGGTCAACCACGGCGCGACGGTGCACGCGGCGATGAGCGAGATCGACATCGGCCACTCCCCCTTGAAACAGGACCAACTCTTCGAGGTAACCAAACAGGTGTCCAAGGACCAACACGCCTACGGCACGCTGAACGGGGGGCTGAACCAGGCGATGGTCGCCAACCTCCATGCAGATCGATCCGATTCTGCGGAGTCCCTTCGCCGGGCCGGCCGGACTGTCGGGTTCCTGGAAGAGGCTCGTATCCAGGCCCAGAGCGATCCCAAGACCGCAGAATTCGAAGCGAAGCCCATTTTCGACAAGGCGATCAGCTACATCCCTGTGGCCGGTGAAGACGTCCAGGCGGGCTTTGACTACGTGACGGGTAAATGGCTGGAGGACGAGCAGAAGAGGCTGGACGCAAAGCAGACACAGGACAATTTCCAGGCATACTCCGACAGGAATCAACAGCTGATGGCCCTGTCGCGAGAGTGGTCACGGTCGCATCAGACTGGCGAGGACCCGCACTTCGATCCACAGACCGAAATCAACAGATCGGCCGGAGATGGCATCGACCACGCTTCCGGCATCTCCGGGGCGGTGGCCAAGTGAGAGCTCGCTTGCCTGTCATCCTGCTGAGCCTCGTGCTGACGCTGGTGTCGTGTGCCCGTTCAGCGAACAACGAGATCCCGAAGGCGGTCTGCGGAACACCCGTCGAACCCGCAATCACACGTCTGCTCGTCACACCGACGGAGGGCTGGCGAGAGTACAACCGTGTCGATCGGGCGCAGAGCATCACGGCTCCGTGTCTGATCTCCTCCGGAGATGACGTGATCCTCAGGCTCCGCTTTTCGTGGCGCACCGTAGCGACAGACCTCACGTACCTGGCAAAAGGCAGCGGTGCAGTGTCCGGGATCAGCGAGCCTCGCAGCGTCACCTCAAGCTACAAGACCCTCATCGGCACAGACGGAGCCATCTCTCAAGCCCCCTGCAGGACCAAGAGTGGCAACTACTTCACGCTCACCCTCCAGCTTCCCAAGATCAAGCCGGGCGACAGTGATCACCGGGGGGACATCGAGAGGTTCATGCGGGCCTACTTCCCGGCGACGCTGCGTACGCTGGGGTGTCGGTGAGGTGGTCTGTTTGACCTACGTCACTCTCGGGGTAATCTCTTCCGCCCGATTGGCCAGGCCCCCGACCCATATGGCAGACTGTCGGAGTTGCTCGGTCGAGTGTTGATGCTGCGCGCCTCCCGCCGGGAGGACCGGAAGCGAGTCCCACAGTACTCGTCGCCCTAACTGCCTGATGGCAGCGCTGGGGCGGACGTACGGGAATCTTCCGGGAAGCGTGGGCGCGGCACCGGCCAGGCGCCCGGTGGGTCTTCGCCCCCGGTCTGCGGTTCCGGAAGGGCCGTGTGCATTCCCGCAGGGATGTTCGAACAAGGGGCATCTGTGTCAGCGGGAGCGCGACACGCCCGACCGCGTGGGTCGGAGACGAGAGAGCGGAACCACCGGGTTCCGGAGCGTAAGAAGAGACAGGACTACTGAGTAGCCATGGCGGGACAGAAGATCCGCATCCGGCTCAAGGCCTACGACCACGAGGTCATCGACTCCTCGGCGAAGAAGATCGTCGAGACGGTGACCCGCACTGGTGCGTCGGTCGCGGGCCCGGTGCCGCTGCCCACTGAGAAGAACGTGTACTGCGTCATCAAGTCGCCGCACAAGTACAAGGACTCGCGCGAGCACTTCGAGATGCGCACGCACAAGCGCCTGATCGACATTCTCGACCCCACCCCCAAGACCGTTGACTCTCTGATGCGACTCGACCTCCCGGCCGGTGTCGACATCGAGATCAAGCTCTGAGGGTCGGTGAGCTGAGAATGGCTAAGCAGATCAAGGGCATCCTGGGCGAGAAGCTCGGCATGACGCAGGTGTGGGACGAGAACAACCGTGTTGTTCCGGTCACCGTCGTCAAGGCCGGCCCCAACGTCGTCACCCAGGTCCGTACGAACGATGTCGACGGCTACGAGTCCGTCCAGATCGCTTTCGGCGAGATCGACCCGCGCAAGGTGAACAAGCCCCTCAAGGGCCACTTCGCCAAGGCCGACGTCACTCCCCGCCGCCACCTCGTCGAGATCCGTACCGCCGACGCCGGCGAGTACACCCTCGGCCAGGAGATCACCGCCGAGGTGTTCGAGGCCGGCATCAAGGTCGACGTGACCGGCAAGAGCAAGGGCAAGGGCTTCGCCGGTGTCATGAAGCGTCACAACTTCAAGGGCCTCGGCGCCGGACACGGCACCCAGCGCAAGCACCGCTCGCCCGGTTCCATCGGTGGCTGCGCCACCCCGGGCCGCGTGTTCAAGGGCCTCCGCATGGCGGGTCGCATGGGCAACGAGCGGGTCACCACCCAGAACCTGACCGTCCACGCCGTTGACGCGGAGAAGGGTCTGCTGCTCATCAAGGGCGCGGTTCCCGGTCCGAACGGCGGCCTCGTCCTGGTCCGCACCGCGGCCAAGGGGGCCTGAGGTAACCGATGAGCACTGTTGACATCCTTTCGCCGGCGGGCGACAAGGCCGGTTCCGTCGAGCTCCCCGCGGAGATCTTCGACGTGGAGAAGATCAGCATTCCGCTGATCCACCAGGTCGTCGTCGCGCAGCTGGCCGCTGCCCGCCAGGGCACGCACAAGACCAAGACCCGTGGCGAAGTCCGTGGTGGTGGCAAGAAGCCTTACCGCCAGAAGGGCACCGGCCGCGCCCGTCAGGGCTCGACCCGCGCGCCGCAGTTCGCCGGTGGTGGCGTCGTGCACGGTCCCGTGCCGCGTGACTACTCGCAGCGCACCCCGAAGAAGATGAAGGCCGCGGCCCTGCGCCACGCCCTCACCGACCGGGCGCGTCACAACCGCATCCACGTCGTCTCCGGCGTGGTCGAGGGCGCGAACCCCAGCACCAAGGCCGCGAAGAGCCTGTTCGGCAAGATCTCGGAGCGCAAGAACCTGCTCCTGGTCGTCGACCGCTCCGACGAGGCCGCGTGGCTGTCCGCCCGCAACCTGCCCCAGGTCCACATCCTGGAGCCGGGCCAGCTGAACACGTACGACGTTCTCGTCTCGGACGACGTGGTCTTCACCCAGGCCGCTTTCGAGTCCTTCGTGTCTGGCCCCCAGGCCGCTGACACCGAAGGGAGCGAAGCCTGATGGCTACGCGTCACCCGAGCATTGCCTCGAAGGCCGCCAAGGCTGCCAAGGTCGCGCGCGTCGCCAAGGCGAAGCGTCACGCGACCGAGGGCAAGAACACCGTCGAGACCCCGCTGAGCAAGTCCTTCACGGACCCCCGTGACGTGCTGCTCAAGCCGGTCGTCTCGGAGAAGAGCTACGCGCTCCTCGACGAGAACAAGTACACGTTCGTCGTCGCCCCGGGCGCCAACAAGACCCAGATCAAGCAGGCCGTCCAGGCGGTCTTCGAGGTCAAGGTCACCGGGGTCAACACGATCAACCGCCAGGGCAAGCGCAAGCGCACGAAGACCGGCTTCGGTCAGCGTGCCGCCACCAAGCGCGCGATCGTGACCCTCGCCGAGGGCGACCGTATCGACATCTTCGGCGGTCCGACCGCCTAAGGGCGGTCCGGATCGTCCGATATCGGACGAGGACTGAGAAATGGGAATCCGCAAGTACAAGCCGACTACGCCGGGCCGTCGTGGCGCCAGCGTCGCCGACTTCGTCGAGGTCACGCGGTCCACGCCGGAGAAGTCGCTGGTCCGCCCCCTGCACAGCAAGGGCGGCCGTAACAACGCCGGTCGTGTGACCGTTCGCCACCAGGGTGGCGGACACAAGCGCGCCTACCGCGTGATCGACTTCCGTCGTCACGACAAGGACGGCGTGCCGGCGAAGGTCGCGCACATCGAGTACGACCCCAACCGCACCGCGCGCATCGCGCTGCTGCACTACGCGGACGGCGAGAAGCGCTACATCCTCGCCCCGCGCAACCTGCAGCAGGGTGACCGCGTCGAGAACGGTCCCGGGGCCGACATCAAGCCGGGCAACAACCTGGCCCTCCGCAACATCCCGGTCGGTACCACGATCCACGCGATCGAGCTCCGTCCCGGTGGCGGTGCCAAGTTCGCCCGGTCCGCCGGTGCCTCCGTGCAGCTGCTCGCGAAGGAGGGCGCCTACGCCCACCTGCGCATGCCGTCCGGTGAGATCCGCCTGGTCGACGTCCGCTGCCGCGCCACCATCGGCGAGGTCGGCAACGCCGAGCAGAGCAACATCAACTGGGGCAAGGCCGGCCGCAAGCGGTGGCTGGGCGTTCGCCCGACCGTCCGTGGTGTCGTCATGAACCCGGTCGACCACCCGCACGGTGGTGGTGAGGGCCGGACCTCCGGTGGTCGCCACCCCGTGTCCCCGTGGGGCAAGAAGGAAGGCCGTACTCGTTCGCCCAAGAAGGCGTCGAACAAGTACATCGTCCGCCGCCGCAAGACGAACAAGAAGCGCTAAGGACGGGTTGAGATGCCTCGTAGCCTGAAGAAGGGGCCCTTCGTCGACGACCACCTGATCAAGAAGGTGGACGCCCAGAACGAAGCCGGCACCAAGAACGTCATCAAGACCTGGTCCCGTCGCTCCATGATCGTCCCGGCCATGCTCGGCCACACGCTCGCGGTGCACAACGGCAAGACCCACATCCCGGTGTTCGTCACCGAGTCGATGGTCGGTCACAAGCTCGGCGAGTTCTCGCCGACCCGCACCTTCCGGGGCCACGTCAAGGACGACCGGAAGTCGAAGCGCCGCTAGTAGCGGATCGCATTCAGACACGTAAGTAACTGAGAGGGACAACCATGGAAGCCAGGGCCCAGGCGCGGTACATCCGCGTTACGCCCATGAAGGCCCGCCGCGTGGTGGACCTTATCCGTGGCATGGATGCCACGGAGGCTCAGGCTGTTCTGCGATTCGCTCCGCAGGCAGCCTCCGTGCCGGTCGGCAAGGTGCTCGACAGCGCCATCGCCAACGCCGCGCACAACTACGACCACACCGACGCCGACAGCCTCTTCATCTCTGAGGCGTACGTCGACGAGGGCCCGACCCTGAAGCGGTTCCGGCCGCGCGCCCAGGGCCGTGCCTACCGGATCCGCAAGCGGACCAGCCACATCACCGTGGTCGTCAGCAGCAAGGAAGGAACCCGGTAATGGGCCAGAAGGTTAACCCGCATGGGTTCCGGCTCGGTGTCACGACCGACTTCAAGTCGCGTTGGTACGCCGACAAGCTGTACAAGGACTACGTCAAGGAAGACGTCGCCATCCGTCGGATGATGACGTCCGGCATGGAGCGCGCCGGCATCTCGAAGGTTGAGATCGAGCGCACCCGTGACCGCGTGCGGGTGGACATCCACACCGCTCGTCCGGGCATCGTCATCGGCCGCCGTGGCGCCGAGGCCGACCGCATCCGCGGTGACCTCGAGAAGCTCACGGGCAAGCAGGTCCAGCTGAACATCCTCGAGGTCAAGAACCCCGAGACGGACGCTCAGCTCGTGGCCCAGGCCGTTGCCGAGCAGCTCTCCTCCCGCGTCTCCTTCCGCCGTGCCATGCGCAAGAGCATGCAGTCGGCGATGAAGGCCGGCGCCAAGGGCATCAAGATCCAGTGCGGCGGCCGCCTCGGTGGCGCCGAGATGTCCCGCTCGGAGTTCTACCGCGAGGGCCGCGTGCCCCTGCACACGCTCCGTGCGAACGTGGACTACGGCTTCTTCGAGGCCAAGACGACCTTCGGCCGCATCGGCGTGAAGGTCTGGATCTACAAGGGCGACGTGAAGAACATCGCCGAGGTCCGCGCCGAGAACGCTGCGGCCCGTGCGGGTAACCGCCCGGCCCGTGGCGGTGCCGACCGCCCGGCCCGTGGTGGCCGTGGTGGCGAGCGGCGCGGTCGCAAGCCGCAGCAGGCTGCCGGCGCCGAGGCCCCCAAGGCCGAGGCTCCGGCGTCCGCTCCGGCTGAGAGCACCGGAACGGAGGCCTGACCGAAATGCTGATCCCCCGTAGGGTCAAGCACCGCAAGCAGCACCACCCGAAGCGCAACGGTATGTCCAAGGGTGGGACGCAGGTTGCGTTCGGCGAGTACGGCATCCAGGCGCTGACCCCGGCCTACGTGACGAACCGCCAGATCGAGGCGGCCCGTATCGCGATGACCCGCCACATCAAGCGTGGCGGCAAGGTCTGGATCAACATCTACCCGGACCGTCCGCTCACCAAGAAGCCCGCCGAGACCCGCATGGGTTCCGGTAAGGGTTCTCCGGAGTGGTGGATCGCCAACGTCAAGCCCGGACGTGTGATGTTCGAGCTGTCGTACCCCAACGAGAAGATCGCCCGTGAGGCGCTGACCCGTGCGGCCCACAAGCTGCCGATGAAGTGCCGGATCGTCAAGCGCGAGGCAGGTGAAGCGTGATGTCGGCCGGTACCAAGGCGTCCGAGCTGCGCGAGCTGGGCAACGAGGAGCTTCTGGGTAAGCTCCGCGAGGCCAAGGAAGAGCTGTTCAACCTCCGCTTCCAGGCGGCGACGGGTCAGCTCGAGAACCACGGCCGGCTGAAGGCCGTCCGTAAGGACATCGCGCGGATCTACACCCTGATGCGCGAGCGCGAGCTGGGCATCGAAACGGTGGAGAACGCATGAGCGAGAACAACGTGACTGAGCAGAACACCGAGGCACGCGGCTTCCGCAAGACCCGTGAGGGCCTCGTCGTCAGCGACAAGATGGACAAGACCGTCGTCGTCGCCGTCGAGGACCGCGTCAAGCACGCGCTTTACGGCAAGGTCATCCGCCGTACGAACAAGCTCAAGGCGCACGACGAGCAGAACGCCGCGGGTGTCGGCGACCGTGTCCTCCTCATGGAGACCCGGCCGCTGTCCGCGACGAAGCGCTGGCGCGTCGTCGAGATCCTCGAGAAGGCCAAGTAGGTAATTCCCGCAAGGGAATTCCAACAAGTACGCCTGCGGGCAAACCCGCAGGACAGTTCCGCCAGGCTCGGCAGGGGCACTCGTCTGAGGCCCCTGCCGGGAACCGGCAGACAAACAGGAGATAGACGTGATCCAGCAGGAGTCGCGACTGCGCGTCGCCGACAACACTGGTGCGAAGGAAATCCTTTGCATCCGTGTGCTCGGTGGCTCCGGTCGCCGCTACGCGGGCATCGGTGACGTCATCGTCGCCACCGTCAAGGACGCGATCCCCGGTGGCAACGTGAAGAAGGGTGACGTCGTCAAGGCGGTCATCGTTCGCACCGTCAAGGAGCGCCGTCGGCCGGACGGCTCGTACATCCGCTTCGACGAGAACGCCGCCGTCATTCTGAAGAACGACGGCGACCCTCGCGGCACCCGTATCTTCGGCCCGGTCGGCCGTGAGCTGCGCGAGAAGAAGTTCATGAAGATCATCTCGCTCGCGCCGGAGGTGCTGTAAGCATGAAGATCAAGAAGGGCGACCTGGTCCAGGTCATCACCGGTAAGGACAAGGGCAAGCAGGGCAAGGTCATCGCGGCCTTCCCCCGCGAGGACCGCGTCCTGGTCGAGGGTGTCAACCGGGTCAAGAAGCACACCAAGGCCGGCCCGACCGCCAGCGGTTCGCAGGCCGGCGGCATCGTCACGACCGAGGCGCCGATCCACGTCTCCAACGTCCAGCTGGTCGTTGAGAAGGACGGTCAGAAGGTCGTCACGCGTGTCGGTTACCGCTTCGACGATGAGGGCAACAAGATCCGCGTTGCCAAGCGGACGGGTGAGGACATCTGATGGCTACCACCACCACTCCGCGCCTCAAGCAGAAGTACCGTGAGGAGATCACGGGCAAGCTGCGTGACGAGTTCAAGTACGAGAACGTCATGCAGATCCCCGGTCTCGTCAAGATCGTGGTCAACATGGGTGTGGGCGACGCCGCCCGCGACTCCAAGCTGATCGAGGGCGCCATCCGCGACCTCACCACGATCACCGGCCAGAAGCCGCAGGTCACCAAGGCTCGCAAGTCCATCGCGCAGTTCAAGCTGCGTGAGGGCCAGCCGATCGGTGCCCACGTCACGCTTCGTGGCGACCGCATGTGGGAGTTCCTGGACCGCACCCTGTCGCTCGCGCTGCCGCGCATCCGCGACTTCCGTGGTCTGTCCCCCAAGCAGTTCGACGGCCGCGGCAACTACACCTTCGGTCTCACGGAGCAGGTCATGTTCCACGAGATCGACCAGGACAAGATCGACCGTACCCGGGGCATGGACATCACCGTGGTGACCACGGCGACCAACGACGCTGAGGGCCGCGCGCTCCTTCGTCACCTCGGCTTCCCGTTCAAGGAGGCGTGAGCGAGATGGCGAAGAAGGCTCTGATTGCCAAGGCTGCTCGCAAGCCCAAGTTCGGTGTGCGTGGCTACACGCGCTGCCAGCGCTGCGGCCGTCCGCACTCCGTGTACCGCAAGTTCGGCCTCTGCCGCGTGTGCCTTCGTGAGATGGCTCACCGTGGCGAGCTGCCGGGCGTGACCAAGAGCTCCTGGTAATCCCGCTTTTAGGGATTCCTGAAGCTCTCGGTAAGCATCTGGGTCGGCAGGGGCCCTTCTCCACATGCCGTAGGCTTGTGGGGTTGGGCGTCTGCCGCGCCCGTACGACTTACTACGCCGTAGGTCCACCGCGCCGCACCCGTCCCGTCTCGGATCGGGGAGAGGGATGGCGCACCAGGAAACCCCGGCGAGAGAGGCCGAAGGCCAATTCATGACCATGACTGATCCGATCGCAGACATGCTTACGCGTCTGCGGAACGCGAACTCGGCATACCACGACTCCGTGACGATGCCGGCATCGAAGATCAAGTCGCACATCGCAGAGATCCTCCAGCAGGAGGGCTTCATCACGGGCTGGAAGGTCGAGGACGCCGAGGTCGGTAAGAACCTCGTTCTCGAGCTGAAGTTCGGCCCGAACCGTGAGCGCTCCATCGCGGGCATCAAGCGGATCTCCAAGCCCGGTCTCCGGGTGTACGCGAAGTCCACCAACCTGCCGAAGGTGCTGGGCGGCCTCGGCGTGGCGATCATCTCCACGTCGCACGGGCTCCTCACCGACAAGCAGGCCGGCAAGAAGGGCGTGGGTGGGGAAGTCCTCGCCTACGTCTGGTAACGGAAGGGAACGGAGGAAACAGCTATGTCGCGTATTGGCAAGCTCCCCATCACGGTTCCCGCCGGCGTGGACGTCACCATCGACGGCCGTACGGTCTCGGTCAAGGGCCCCAAGGGCACGCTGACCCACACCGTCGTCGCGCCGATCGACATCGTCAAGGGTGAGGACGGCGTGCTCAACGTCACCCGTCCGAACGACGAGCGTCAGAACAAGGCCCTCCACGGCCTGTCCCGCACGCTGGTGGCGAACATGATCACCGGCGTGACCCAGGGTTACGTGAAGAAGCTCGAGATCAGCGGTGTCGGTTACCGCGTGACGGCCAAGGGCTCGAACCTCGAGTTCGCGCTCGGCTACAGCCACCCGATCACCGTCGAGGCGCCCGAGGGAATCACCTTCAAGGTGGAGACCCCGACCCGCTTCCAGGTCGAGGGCATCGACAAGCAGAAGGTCGGCGAGGTTGCGGCCAACATCCGCAAGCTGCGCAAGCCCGACCCGTACAAGGCCAAGGGCGTCAAGTACGAGGGCGAAGTCATCCGCCGCAAGGTCGGAAAGGCGGGTAAGTAAGCCATGGCATACGGGCAGAAGATCCTCAAGGGCGACGCCTACAAGCGCGCCGCGATCAAGCGCCGTCACATCCGTATCCGCAAGCGGATCTCGGGTACGGCGGAGCGTCCCCGTCTGGTCGTGACCCGCTCCAACCGCCACATCGTGGCGCAGGTGATCGACGACCTGAAGGGCCACACCCTGGCTTCCGCGTCCACCCTGGACGCGTCGGTCCGTGGTGGCGAGGGCGACAAGTCCGCGCAGGCCAAGCAGGTCGGCGCCCTGGTCGCCGAGCGTGCCAAGGCCGCCGGTGTCGAGGCTGTCGTGTTCGACCGTGGTGGCAACCAGTACGCCGGGCGCATCGCCGCCCTGGCGGACGCCGCCCGCGAAGCCGGGCTCAAGTTCTGAGCCTGCCGTAGCTAGCGGAAACAGAGAGAGGTAATTCCAATGGCTGGACCCCAGCGCCGCGGTGGCGGTGCCGGTGGCGGCGAGCGGCGGGACCGGAAGGGCCGTGACGGCGGCGCTGCTGCCGCCGAGAAGACCGCGTACGTTGAGCGTGTCGTCGCGATCAACCGTGTCGCCAAGGTTGTGAAGGGTGGTCGTCGCTTCAGCTTCACCGCGCTGGTCGTGGTGGGCGACGGTGACGGCACCGTGGGTGTCGGTTACGGCAAGGCCAAGGAGGTGCCGGCCGCCATCGCCAAGGGCGTTGAGGAGGCCAAGAAGCACTTCTTCAAGGTCCCGCGTATCCAGGGCACCATCCCGCACCCGATCCAGGGTGAGAAGGCTGCCGGCGTCGTGCTGCTCAAGCCCGCGTCCCCGGGTACCGGCGTTATCGCCGGTGGTCCGGTGCGCGCCGTGCTCGAGTGCGCCGGTATCCACGACATCCTGTCGAAGTCGCTCGGCTCCGACAACGCGATCAACATCGTGCACGCGACCGTGGCGGCCCTGAAGGGCCTGCAGCGTCCGGAGGAGGTCGCGGCCCGCCGCGGTCTGCCTCTCGAGGACGTCGCTCCCGCGGCTCTTCTCCGTGCGCGTGCCGGGGCGGGTGCGTGATGGCTCAGCTCAAGATCACGCAGGTCAAGTCCTACATCGGCAGCAAGCAGAACCACCGTGACACCCTGCGCTCCCTTGGTCTCAAGGGCATCAACACGCAGGTCGTCAAGGAGGACCGCCCCGAGTTCCGCGGCATGGTGCACACCGTCCGCCACCTCGTGACGGTCGAGGAGGTCGACTGATCATGGCGGAGAACAACCCGCTCAAGATCCACAACCTCCGTCCCGCCCCGGGCGCCAAGACCGCGAAGACCCGTGTCGGTCGCGGTGAGGCGTCGAAGGGTAAGACGGCCGGTCGTGGTACCAAGGGCACGAAGGCCCGTTACCAGGTTCCGGAGCGCTTCGAGGGTGGGCAGATGCCCCTCCACATGCGTCTCCCGAAGCTCAAGGGCTTCAAGAACCCGTTCAAGACCGAGTTCCAGGTCGTGAACCTCGACAAGCTGGCCGCGCTCTACCCCGAGGGTGGCGAGGTCACGGTCGAGGGTCTGGTGGCCAAGGGTGCCGTTCGCAAGAACAGCCTCGTCAAGGTCCTCGGCCAGGGCGAGATCTCCGTGGCGCTGCAGGTGACGGTGGACGCCGTCTCCGGCTCCGCCAAGGAGAAGATCACCGCCGCCGGCGGTACGGTCACCGAGCTCGTCTGATCTAGCTCGTAGTTGCGAGTAGAGCCGCCCCGCGATAGCGGGGCGGCTCTACTCGTTCCTCGGCCGGCAGGGACGGGTTGACCGGTGACGCGTGGTGCGGTCGGCTATTTGTTCACTTCGGCCCTGGCATGGTCAAGCCAGACCTTGGATGCTTTCCGCAGCGAAGCCAGGGTTGGCGACTGCTTTGCTATCAGATTTCGCTCGTACGCGGACTGAACCTCGACCACGGTGTCCAAGTAGCGAACCTTCGTCTTGCATCCCATATCCGCAACCGCGACAGCTGTCTCCAGTTGCGACGGATTCTTGCTTCCGTGCCACCGGCCATCATTAGCGGCGGCCTGCGGAGAGGTGTAGTGGAATCCTGCTTCTTGCATGCAGGAAGCCCATTTCTCGTTGACGCCCTTGACTCTTTCGTCGCTGTCGGACCTCACGGCAGTGGAGTATCGCAGTGCACTCATCACGGTGTCGATGATCCCGTCCGGCGTTGCGCTCGTGTCCGGGGTGATCGACATGCCCTCGATTTTGATTCGATGGGGCTTTGCGCCCTTCATCAGAGTCTGAGCGGCGAATGTCGAGCATCCACCCTCCGGAACGGCATGGCCTTTGTAGCGTCTCAGGCTCCCGTCCAATAGTGCGCGCTGAGTACGCGTGGCTCCTCGGCTCCAGTCGGTCTCCGAGTCGGGCGACTTGCGCATGTTCTTGTAGCCGTTTTTTCTGACCTGCGACAGAGGGAAGACGAGGAACTCGTATCGATACGATTCTTCGTGATCCATACGGGGAGTCGGCAGCGGGTGGCTCCCATAGCGGAGATCCCGCATACACCGATTGGTCAGAGACGCTTCCGCTTTCCTGATCTGAAGTACGTCCTGCGGTGACATGAAGTATCTGTCCAGCGGCCGGTCGATGTGGCCCGTCCTCGCGTCTATGATCACGCGGCCGGGTTCGCCGTGCTTCTCCTCCGGGCTGCTTCCGGCTGCCGAGCAGGCGACGAGCAGTGCGGTGAGCGCAAGAGTGCTCAAGCTGTACTGAGTGAGATTCTTCATTTTGCTTCAGCTGCCCAATGAGACGCCTGAGTGCCGGCCCAGCAGGGCCGGCACTCAGTTCAACGGTATGTGGCTGTCGGCGTCACCTTGGGATCAGCAGCGCCACTTTTCGAGGGAGGATGCCTCGTTGTACATCCAGGCATAGCCGCCCGTGAAGTCGAACTTCACTCCCTTGGAGATGTGGAAGTTGTAGCCCGTGTAGTTGACGTTCTTCCAGATCGTCCAGCCCTGGCAGTCGGGGTGGGACCCCGCCTTGACAGAGCTGATGTCATCGCCGATGTAGCCGTGGTCGCCGCGGAACCAGTACATTCCGTGGAAGTTCTTGTGACCGCCCCTGAGGTCGTAGTAGCCGTCGCTGGCCTTCTCGCCATAGGAGTCGTACACGCACAGTTCGGTGCTCTCGCACCGCCCGTCCCCAGTGCTGGCAACGGCAGGTGCTGTGAACGCCGAGGTCATAGCGATCCCAGCCACGGCGGTGGCCGCAGCGGTGGCGACCAGACGCACCTTCGTCATGAATCCCCCTTTTTTTGTGTTGTCTATCCGTGCGCAATGCGCCTGCGCACGAGCGCGATCAGCCAAAACCCCTGATCGATTTGGTCGTCGACGATCATAGTGATCGTGATTTTGACCTGTCAATGCGATTCCGTTACCAAACGTCAGCGGAAGGTGGCTGAAAAGCAGTGACATCGTGAATTTAAATTGCCTCCATCTGAAGTCTCTGGTAAGCCGCCGCGAGTGTTCCTCTAGTCCATCGATCAACTTGATTGGGAGGCCGCAGGGCGCGTTGGGCGTGATCCGGTAGGAGAAGAATGGAACCCGGAGGTCTCTTGGCCCGTCGTGGCGACGCGGGCAACGGGCCCGGCTCGGCCGCGGGGTCGCATCGCAGGGTGCGCCCGCCGGGGCTCTTCGTGCGAGCCCGCAATCTGGAGTCCCTGGCGACGTGCCGACGATGGCCGCTCACCTCGCCGACCTGCATGGCGCTGTCTGCCCGGTCGTCCACAGGCCGTGAGGCATTCGCGAAGGAGTTCAATTTTCAGCGATATGTTCGAAGTATCCTGAGATGTGCAGGGCCGGCGGATGACTGCTGATGGGTAGTCGGTCGGCGTTCCGGCAGGGCCCTGATATAGGTAGGCTGTGGCGACTGGCATCCCAGCGCTGGCTTGGCATGCCGTAACCTCGTTCCACAGGTCATCATCCCGAATTTAGTCGTCACCTCACGCGCATACGCGGGGGTCGCAGGAGGCACCGTGCTCACCGCGTTCGCCCGGGCGTTCAGGACGCCCGACCTGCGCAAGAAGCTGCTGTTCACGCTGGCCGTCATCGTGGTGTATCGGATGGGTACCCACATCCCGATCCCGGGCGTCAACTACAAGAACGTCCAGACGTGTGTCCGCGAGGCCTCCGGTAACCAGGGTCTCTTCGGGCTGGTCAACATGTTCAGCGGCGGTGCGCTGCTGCAGATCACGATCTTCGCGCTCGGGATCATGCCGTACATCACGGCCAGCATCATTCTGCAGCTGCTGACGGTCGTGATCCCGCGACTGGAAGCGCTCAAGAAGGAGGGACAGGCCGGCACTGCCAAGATCACGCAGTACACCCGGTACCTGACTGTGGCGCTGGCCATCCTCCAGGGCACTGGCCTGGTTGCCACCGCCCGCAGCGGGGCCCTGTTCGGCACCTGCTCGGTGGCGAACCAGATCGTCCCCAACCAGGCGATCTTCACCACCATCACCATGGTCATCTGCATGACCGCCGGTACGGCCGTCGTCATGTGGCTCGGTGAGCTGATCACCGACCGCGGCATCGGCAACGGCATGTCGATCCTGATGTTCATCTCGATCGCAGCCACCTTCCCGTCCGCCCTGTGGGCCATCAAGAAGCAGGGCACGCTGGCCGGCGGCTGGATCGAGTTCGGCACCGTGATCCTGGTCGGCCTGGTCATGGTCGCGCTCGTGGTCTTCGTCGAGCAGGCCCAGCGCCGCATCCCGGTGCAGTACGCGAAGCGCATGATCGGCCGGCGTTCCTACGGCGGTACGTCCACGTACATCCCGCTCAAGGTGAACCAGGCGGGTGTGATTCCCGTCATTTTCGCCTCGTCGCTGCTCTACATTCCGGCGCTCGTCGCGCAGTTCGCCGGGGGCAAGTCGGGCTGGAAGACCTGGGTCGAGCAGAATCTGACCAAGGGCGATCACCCGATTTACATCACGATGTACTTCTTGCTCATCGTGTTCTTCGCGTTCTTCTACGTGGCGATCTCCTTCAACCCCGAGGAAGTCGCCGACAACATGAAGAAGTATGGTGGCTTCATCCCGGGCATCCGGGCTGGCCGACCGACCGCTGAGTACCTCAGCTACGTGCTCAACCGGATCACCTGGCCGGGTTCGCTGTATCTGGGTCTGATCGCTCTCGTACCGACAATGGCGTTGGTCGGCTTCGGCGCAAGCCAGAACTTCCCGTTCGGCGGGACCAGCATCCTCATCATCGTGGGTGTCGGCCTGGAGACGGTGAAGCAGATCGAGAGCCAGCTCCAGCAGCGCAATTACGAAGGGTTCCTCCGCTGATGCGTATCGTCCTCGTCGGGCCGCCGGGTGCTGGTAAGGGAACGCAAGCCGTACGGCTCGCAGAGAAGCTGGCCGTCCCGCACATCTCCACGGGCGACCTGTTCCGGGCCAACATCAGCCAGCAGACCGAGCTGGGCAAGCTCGCGAAGTCCTACATGGACGCCGGCAACCTCGTTCCCGACGAGGTGACCATCGCGATGGCGAAGGACCGCATGGAGCAGCCGGACGCCGTGGGCGGCTTCCTGCTCGACGGGTTCCCGCGCAACGTCTCGCAGGCCGAGGCGCTGGACCGGCTGCTGCAGACCGAGGGCATCACGCTGGACGCCGTTCTGGACCTGGAGGTCCCGGAGGCCGAGGTCGTCAAGCGGATCGCCGGCCGGCGCATCTGCCGCAACGACTCCTCCCACGTGTTCCACGTGACGTACAGCCGGCCGAAGCAGGAAGGCGTCTGCGACGTCTGCGGCGGCGAGCTGTACCAGCGCGACGACGACTCCGAGGAGACCGTCCGCAAGCGCCTGGAGGTCTACCACACGCAGACCGAGCCGATCATCGACTACTACAAGTCGCAGGGCCTGGTCCGCACGATCTCCGCCCTGGGCCCGGTCGACGAGGTCACCGAGCGGGCGCTGGACGCCCTCAAGCGCGAGAAGGCCGAGAACAAGTAGATCGCGGTCCCTCCGGCCGCGGCGCCCTTCCCCGGACATCCGTTCGGGGGGACTCCCAGGGTGCCGCGGCCGTAGTGTTGTGTACGTAACCCAGCCGACGTGTGACGGAGAGCGCAGGACCCCCATGGTGCAGATCAAGACCCCCGAGCAGATCGCCAAGATGCGTGCGGCGGGATTGGTCGTCGCCGCGATCCACGCGGCCACCCGGGAGGCGGCCGTGCCGGGCGCCAGCACCAGGGACCTGGACGAGGTGGCCCGCAAGGTGCTCGCCGAGAACGGCGCCAAGTCGAACTTCCTCGGCTACGGCGGCTTCCCCGCCACCATCTGCACCTCGGTCAACGACGTGGTCGTCCACGGCATCCCGTCCGAGGACGTCGTCCTGAAGGACGGCGACGTCATCTCCATCGACTGCGGCGCCATCGTCGACGGCTGGCACGGCGACGCGGCCTACACCGCGTTCGTGGGCTCCGGTCACGCCCCGGAGCTGGTCGAGCTCTCCCGGGTGACGGAGGAGTCGATGTGGGCCGGTATCGCGGCCATGAAGCAGGGCAACCGCCTGGTGGACATCTCCCGGGCGATCGAGACGTACATCCGCCGCCAGCCCAAGCCCGGCGGCGGCAAGTACGGGATCATCGAGGACTACGGCGGCCACGGCATCGGCACCGAGATGCACATGGACCCGCACCTGCTGAACTACGTGGACCGCCGCCGCGGCAAGGGCCCCAAGCTGGTCCCCGGCTTCTGCCTCGCGATCGAGCCGATGGTCTCCCTCGGCACCCCGCGGACCGAGGTCCTCGAGGACGACTGGACGGTCATCACCACCGACGGCACCTGGTCCTCGCACTGGGAGCACTCGGTCGCGCTCACCGAGGCGGGCCCCCTGGTGCTGACGGCCCCCGACGGCGGCCGGGCGAAGCTCGCCGAGTACGGCGTCACGGCCGCTCCCGACCCTCTTGCATGAGGATCGCCCTCACGGGGCAGACTTCCCCGATTCGTGTTTCCGGGTGCGCTGACGTAGACTGACTCGTCGGCTCTCGTGCACCCGCATGTCCGCATGCACTCGCAACCGCCCCTCGGGGCGGGCCAGAGAGTCGATCAAGGTAGTCGATTCGAAGGGCGAAGCGTGGCCAAGAAGCAAGGTGCCATCGAGATCGAGGGCACTGTCGTCGAGTCTCTGCCGAACGCCATGTTCAAGGTCGAGCTCCAGAACGGCCACCAGGTCCTGGCACACATCAGCGGCAAGATGCGTATGCACTACATCCGCATCCTCCCTGACGACCGGGTCGTGGTGGAGCTGTCTCCTTACGACCTGACGCGTGGCCGGATCGTCTACCGCTACAAGTAGATCTTGCCCGCGCCCCGGGCCTCCCGGAGCGATGGCACTGACCCGGAGAACCTCACCAATGAAGGTCAAGCCGAGCGTCAAGAAGATCTGCGACAAGTGCAGGGTGATCCGCCGTCACGGTCGGGTCATGGTCATCTGCGAGAACCCGCGCCACAAGCAGCGCCAGGGCTGACGCACGACCGATCCCTCTGCATCCATCGCAGAGTTTCGCGCGACGCAAGCTGAATTGTTCATACGCAGAACCCGAGCCCCTGGGCTCGACACCCCCGGCTCGGAGGCCGAGGACCCGGTTCGTACCTGGTACGGCGGCCGGGAACCGGTTCTGCGGAAGACCTCCGAAGATTCACCAGGAGCCATTGAATGGCACGCGTTTCCGGTGTTGACATCCCGCGCGAAAAGCGCGTGGAGGTCGCCCTCACCTACGTGTTCGGCATCGGCCGGACCCTCTCCCAGCAGACGCTGGCCGAGACCGGCATCGACCCGAACACCCGCGTCCGTGACCTGACCGAAGAGCAGCTGGTCGCGATCCGCGAGTACGTGGACAACAACATCAAGACCGAGGGTGACCTCCGTCGCGAGATCCAGGCCGACATCCGCCGCAAGGTCGAGATCGGCTGCTACCAGGGTCTCCGTCACCGTCGCGGTCTGCCCGTCCGCGGTCAGCGCACCAGCACGAACGCCCGCACCCGCAAGGGCCCGCGTCGCGCCATCGCCGGCAAGAAGAAGCCGGGCAAGAAGTAGTCCTCAGCGGACAACGCTTCATCAGCGGTCTTCGCTGTAGGACCGACCACCTCCCCGTAGGAGTTTGTAGATGCCCCCCAAGGGTCGTCAGGGCGCTGCCAAGAAGGTGCGCCGCAAGGAAAAGAAGAACGTCGCTCACGGCCACGCGCACATCAAGAGCACGTTCAACAACACGATCGTCTCCATCACGGACCCGTCCGGCAACGTGATCTCCTGGGCCTCCGCCGGCCACGTCGGCTTCAAGGGCTCCCGGAAGTCCACGCCGTTCGCCGCGCAGATGGCCGCCGAGTCGGCCGCCCGCCGCGCCCAGGAGCACGGCATGCGCAAGGTCGACGTGTTCGTGAAGGGCCCGGGTTCCGGTCGTGAGACCGCGATCCGCTCCCTGCAGGCCACGGGCCTCGAGGTCGGCTCCATCCAGGACGTCACCCCGACCCCGCACAACGGCTGCCGTCCGCCGAAGCGCCGCCGCGTCTGACGCGTCGCCTTCGCGGCCTGCGGTACTCGGGCGGTACGGCTCCTTCGGGTCGTGCCGCCCGTACCCTTGCAGTACCCGCACTTCTCACGGGTGCGGATTCCGTCGGGCGTCAAATAGCGGGCGTCCACGAATGAAGGATCTGATCCACACATGCTGATCGCTCAGCGTCCCTCGTTGACCGAAGAGGTCGTCGACGAGTTCCGCTCCCGGTTCGTGATCGAGCCGCTGGAGCCGGGCTTCGGCTACACCCTCGGCAAC
>NZ_JARAUO010000063.1:0-36361 GCF_033792105.1 Streptomyces sp. WI03-4A | reverse complement strand
CCGCGGTTCCGCGCGGCGGCCGGGAGCGGCGCCGGCCCCGCGGCACCCCGAGCCGGCGGCAGCCTCCCCGCTGCCGGCCGGGGTCGGCCGCGCCCCGTGTGGTCAGGGGCGTGCGAGGCCGTCGATCCAGGACGTGAGGCGTTCGCCCTGCGCGTTCATGATCGACGGGTCGCGCAGGGTGTGGGTGAGGACCGACATGCCCTGGTAGGCGGCGACCAGTTCGACGGCGAGGGCGCGGGCGTCGGGCCGGCCCAGCTCGTCGAACTGGCCCGCGACCCAGTCGATCAGGGCCCGCATGACCTCGGCGACCGCCAGGTCCGGGCCGTCGTCGCGCTTGTCCAGCTCGGTGGCGAGGGTACCGAAGGGGCAGCCGAAGCGCGCCGCCGTCGCGCGCTCCTCGACCCAGCCGGCGACCAGGGCCTTCAGCCGGTCGGCCGGGCCGGGCAGCGCCTCCAGGCGGCCGGTGAGCGCGTCGAGCCGGTCGCGGTGTGCGCGCACGGCCGCCTCGACGAGCTGGTCCTTGGTCTTGAAGTAGTAGTACACGTTCCCGACGGGCACCTCCGCGACGCGGGCGATGTCCGCGAGGGTCGTCTTCTCCACGCCCTGCTCGTGGAAGACCCGCACCGCCGCCTCGACCAGGCGTTCCCGCTTGCCGCCCCGCTGGGCCCGGCCGGGGGCGGCCGCTCGCACCGTACCTGCTTCTGAGTCAGTCACCTGACTGAGCATAGACATCGCCTCCGGGAGCGCCTACCGTAGCGGCTTAGTCAGTCAACTAACTCACAAGGGAGACCTCATGATCGTGGTGACGGGCGGGACGGGGAACGTCGGACGGGCGCTGGTGTCACGGCTCGCCGCAGCGGGCGAGGCGGTCACCGCCGTCGCCCGGCACATCACCCCCGAGGACGTCCCGCCGGGCGTACGGACGATCGCCGCCGACCTCGGCCGGCCGGCTGAGCTCGCTCCCGCGCTGGACGGCGCGACGGCACTGTTCCTGCTGGTGGCGGGGGACGATCCGGACGGCATCCTGGAGCAGGCCGCCGCTGCCGGGGTCCGCAAGGTGGTCCTGCTGTCCTCACAGGCGGTGGGCACCCGCCCGCGCAGCTACGCGCACGCCGCCGGGTTCGAGGCGGCCGTGGCCCGGTCGGGCCTGCGCTTCGCCGTGCTGCGCTCCGGCGGGATGGCCTCCAACGCGCTCGCCTGGGCCGAACCCGTGCGGCGGCACCGCACCGCCGCCGCGCCCTTCGCCGACGTGGCGCTGCCCTTCGTCGACCCGGACGACGTCGCGGAGGTCGCCGCCGCCGTACTGCGCCAGGACGGGCACGACGGCCTGACGTACACGCTGACGGGTCCCGAAGCCACCACGCCCCGGCAGCGGGCCACCGCCCTGGCGGACGCCCTCGGCGAGCCGGTGACCTTCGTGGAGCAGACCCGCGAGGAGGCCCGCGCTCAGCTCGCGCGGTTCATGCCGGACGCCGTGGTCGAGGGGACCCTCGCCGTCCTCGGCGAACCGACCGCCGAGGAGCGGACGGCCACCGACGACATCCGGCGCGTCCTCGGCCGGCCGGCGGCCCCGTTCGCGGCCTGGGCGGCGCGCAACGCGTCGGCCTTCCGCTGACCGGGAAGCGGCAGCGGCCGCCGCGGGCGATGGGGCCCGGCACGGCGCTCACGGGATGTCCTGCTCGGCCCAGATGACCTTGCCCTCCCCCGTGTACCGCACGCCCCAGCGGTGGGTGAGCCGGGCCACCAGGAAGAGTCCGCGGCCGCCCTCGTCCGTGCTGCGGGCGTGCCGCAACCGGGGCGCCGTACTGCTGCCGTCGGCGACCTCGCAGGTCAGGCGCGCGTCCCGGAGCAGCCGGAGCCGGATGGGCGGTGCGGCGTAGCGGACCGCGTTGGTGACGAGCTCGCTGACGATGAGCTCCGTCGTCATGGCCAGTTCGTCCAGCCCCCAGGCCGCCACCTGGCGTGTCGCCTCGGCCCTGACCCGTCCGACGGCGGCCGGGTCGGCGGGCACCTCCCACGAAGCGTCCCGGTCCGCGTCGAGGACGTGGGTACGGGCCAGCAGCAGGGCGATGTCGTCGGGCCGCGGCGCGGGCACCAGCCGCCGCACCGCCGAGGTGCACAACGCGTCCAGGTCGGTCCCGGCCCCGGCCAGCGCCTCGCCGAGCCGGGCCATACCGGACTCCACGTCGTGGTCGGCGCCTTCGATGAGCCCGTTGGTGTAGAGCCCGAGCACGCTGTTCTCGGCCAGTTCGATCTCGGTGGCCTCGAAGGCCATGCCGCCGAGCCCGAGCGGCGGCCCGGCCGGGATCTCCGGGAACCAGGCGGTTCCGCCGGGCGCGACGACGACGGGCGGCGGGTGCCCGGCCCGGGCCATGGCACACCGCCGGGTGGCGGGGTCGTAGACGGCGTAGAGGCAGGTCGCGCCGATGAAGGTCGCGGTGCTCCTGGTGGCCGCGTCCCGGCCGGCCTCCTCGTCGCTCAGCCGGAGCACCAGATCGTCCAGGTGCGCGAGCAGTTCGTCGGGGGGCAGCTCCATTTCGGCGAGGGTCTGCACCGCCGTCCGCAGCCGCCCCATGCTCGCGGCCGCGGTGATGCCGTGGCCCACCACGTCGCCGACGACGAGTCCCACCCGTGCGCCGGACAGCGGGATGACGTCGAACCAGTCGCCGCCGACCCCGTCGGCCGGGTCCGCCGGGAGGTAGGCGGAGGCGACCTCGACGGCGGTCCCGCCGGTGAGGGCGTGCGGCAGCAGACTGCGCTGCAGGGTGACCGCCGCGGTGTGTTCCCGGGCGTAGCGGCGGGCGTTGTCGACGCACACCGCGGCGCGTGCCACCAGTTCACGGGCGAGCAGCACGTCGTCGGAGCCGAACGGGACGGGGTTGAGCGAGCGGGCGAAGGTGGTGACGCCGAGCGTGGTGTTGCGGGCCCGCATCGGGACGGAGATCAGCGAGTGCAGGCCGAACTCGCGGACGCGGGCGGCCCGTTCCGGCTGTTCGGCCAGCCACCGGGAGTCGGCGGGGTCGAGCAGCGGCACGAGGACGGGCTCGCCGCCGAGCAGGCGGTGGACGTCCCTGGGCGGCGGCAGGAAGTCCACCTCGTCGCCGATCCGTGCCACCGCCTCGGGACAGCCCTCCCGCACCGACTGCAGCCCCGCGCGGCGCATCGCCGGCCATGCCGGCGCCGGTCCGGCGTCGGTCAGCCAGGCTCCGTGGCCCTCGCTGCTGAACACCGGTTCCAGCAGGTCGACGATGACGAAGTCGGCGAGGCGGGGCACCGAGAAGTCGGCGAGTTCCTGTGCGGTGCGCAGCACGTCGAGGCTTCTGCCGATGGCGGTGCCCGCCTCGTTGACGAGCGACAGCAGCCGGCGGACGGTCCAGCGCTCGGTGATGTCGGTGACCATGTAGCAGATGCCGGTGACGGCGCCGTCGCCGTCCACCAGGGGGAAGAAGGACGTGGAGTAGGCGTGCCTGCGGTGCGGGTCGGCCCAGCTCCAGCCGATGTACTCGTAGTCGGTGACCGGGGTCCGGGTCGCCAGCACCTTGCGCATCAGCTCCTCGAGGGTCTCCGGCTCCAGCCCCGGGAGCAGTTCGCCGAGCCGGTGCCCGAGCCGCTCCTCCCGGGGCACACCGCCGAACCGTTCCAGCGTGTCGTTCAGCCAGACGTAGCGCAGGTCGAGGTCCATGACCGCCATGCCCACCGGTGACCTGGTGAGGAAGCCGTCGAGGACCCACTGGTCCACCGTCCACTGCGGGCGCCGCTCACGCGCGGAGACGAGGAAGCACTCCCGGCCGCCGACGGCGAAGGCCGGCGAGACCCGCAGGTCGATCTCCAGGCGGCGGCCCTCCCGGTGCCGTACGGCGATCTGGCCGCTCCATCCCGTTCCGGCCCGGCACCGCCGCGCCACGGCGGCGGCACGGGCCGGGTCGTGGGGGACGCCCTCGAGGCGGCCGGCCGGGCGGCCGACGACCTCTTCCGCGGGACGGCCGAGCAGCGCCTCGGCACCCGGGGTCCAGCCGATCACGACGCCGTCCGCCGAGATGACCGCGGCCGCGTCGGTGGAGGCGTCGAGGAGCGCACGCGTCTGCCCCGGGGTGGACGTGTGCAGGCCCTTGCGCGCAGGTTCCATCGCGTTCCGTCCTCCCTCTCCCCCATGGTCCCGCCAGTCCGGCCGGCGCGCACGGTCCGTCCCTGCGGTTGGGGCGGGAGCCGCGCCGGATGCAGCATGGAGGTACGAGAAGACGGGGGACCAGCGGTCACCCGGGCTCCGGCAGGCGGCCGTACCGGCACGGACGGCCGGGCGGCCGGTGGAGGTGGAACTGGCATGACAGTGGACTCCCTGCCCGCGGGTGACGACGAACACAGCCAGGAGCCGCCCCGGCCGACCGGCCTGCTGGACGTACTGAGCGTGGCCGCCGTGGCGCTGGACACCGACGGGCGCATCGTCTTCTGGACCCCGCAGGCCGAGGAACTCTTCGGGTACACCGCGGAGGACGTCCTCGGGAAGTACGCGGCGCAGATGCTGATCCGCCCCGAGCACCTGCAGGCCGTGGTCAGCCTGTTCACGGAGGTGCTGGAGACCGGCCGCGGCTGGGCGGGCGCCTTCCCGGTCCTGCACAAGGACGGCAGCAGCCGGCTCACGGAGTTCCGGACCATGCGGCTGCTGGACGACGTGGGGGACGTCTACGCCCTGGGCATCGCGGCCGACCACTCCCGGCTCCAGCGCGTCGAGACCGACCTGGCGCTGTGCGAGCGGCTGATCAACCAGTCCCCGATCGGGCTGGCCCTGCTGGACCCGGACCTGCGCTACCTGCTGGTCAACCCGGCCCTGGAGCGGATCGACGGCATCCCAGCCGAGGAGCACATCGGAAAGCCGCTCGCGGAGGCCGTGCCGTTCCTCGACGTCAACACCGTGGAGTCCGCGCTGCGTCAGGTGCTCACCACCGGCACCCCGCTGCTCGACCAGTACCACGTGGGCCGTCCGCCGGTCGACCCGGACCACGAGCACGCCTGGTCGCTGTCCCTGTACCGACTGGAGGACCCGGGCGGCCGGGTGCTCGGCGCGGCCGCGTCGCTGGTGGACGTCACCGAGCGGCACCACGCGGCCGCCGAGGCGGACCGGGCGCGGCGCCGGCTGGCGCTGATCGCCGACGCCTCCACCCGCGTCGGCACCTCGCTGGAGGTGGAGCAGACCGCCCGCGAACTCGCCGACATCTGCGCGCCGGTGCTCGCGGACGTCGTCGCCGTCGACGTCCTCGACTACGCACTGGCCTTCCGCCGCGTCCGCCGCCCGGAGAACGGTCCCGAGCTGTTCCGCGCCCTCGCCCTCAAAGCCGCCCACCCCACGGTGGCGCTGCGCGCCGCCGATCCGCCCGGGGACCTCGCGGCCTACGACGGCGACCGGCTGGTCACCCTGTGCGTGCACACCGGCCGCCCGGTCCTGGTGCGTCACGTCGGCGCCCGGGACCTGCCGCGCATCGCGCGGGACGCCGAGGCGGGTGCGCTGCTGGCCCGGGCCGGTGTGCACTCGTACCTGGCGGTGCCGCTGATCGCGCACGGCGAGGTGCTCGGCGCCCTCGACCTCAAACGCACCCGCAATCCGCTGCCCTTCGACGAGGACGACGTCGTGCTGGCCGGCGAACTGGCCGGCCGGGCCGCCGTGGCCATCGACAACGCGCGCTGGTTCCAGAGCGTGCGCAACACCTCGCTCACCCTGCAGCGCAGCCTGCTGCCCGACCACTCACCGCACCACACCGGCCTCGAACTGGCCTCCCGCTACCAGCCGGCCCAGGCCACCAGCGAGGTCGGGGGCGACTGGTACGACGTGATCCCGCTGGCGGGCGACAAGACCGCCCTGGTGGTGGGCGACGTCATGGGCAACGGCATCGACGCCGCGGCCACCATGGGCCGGCTGCGCACGGCGACGTGCGCGTACGCGGACCTGGACCTGGAACCCGCCGCGGTGCTCCAGCACCTGGACAAGATCACCTGCGATCTGGAGCACTACATCGTCACCTGCCTCTACGCGGTCTTCGACCCGCACACCGGACGGTGCACCATCGCCAACGCCGGGCACATGCCGCCCGCGCTCGCGCGCCCGGGCCGGCCGGCCACGTTCCTGGATTTGCCCGCCGGGGCACCGCTCGGGGTCGGCGGCATCGCGTTCGAGGCCACCACGACCGAACTGGTCGCCGACGACCTGCTGGTCCTGTACACCGACGGGCTGGTGGAGACGCGGCAGCACCCCATCGACGACCGGCTCGCGGTGCTGCTCGGCTTCCTGGACGAGCCCGCCCGGCCGCTGGAGCAGACGTGCGACCTCCTGCTGTACGGGCTGCGCCATCCCGACGACCACGACGACGTGGCGCTGCTCGTCGCCCGGGCCCTGTGACGCCGGGCCGTGCCCAGCCGCGTGGTGGGGGCCGCCCGTCGGTGCGACGCTGGGGGGAGAGTGTCCCAGGGAGCGGAACCCAGGAGGGCCGATGGGACGGGACGTCCCGGCGCTCGTCTTCACCCGCGAGGACCGCCGCCGGTACCGGATCAAGATGCAGGAGTGCCTCGACGCCTTCGCGCAGATGCTGCGCGAGTCGCGGTTCGAGGCCGAGCGACCCACGGTCGGTCTGGAGATAGAGCTGAACCTGGTCGACGACGACGCCGAGCCGGAGATGCGCAACACCGACGTGCTCCAGGCGATCGCCGACCCCGCCTGGTCCACCGAACTGGGCCGGTTCAACCTGGAGATCAACGTGCCGCCCCGCGCGCTGACGGAGGGCGGCCCCTACGCCTGGGAGTCCGAGATACGCGCGGCGCTGAACCACGCGGACGAGCGGGCCAGGTCGGTGGACGCGCGGCTGGTCATGGTGGGCATCCTGCCCACCCTGCGTCAGGCGGACATCGGGGAGGGGACGTTGTCCGAGAACCCCCGTTACCGGCTGCTCAACGACCAGGTCTTCGCGGCGCGCGGCGAGGACCTGCGGATCGAGGTGGACGGCACCGACCGGCTGCGGACGTACGCGGACACGATCACCCCGGAAGCCGCGTGCACCAGCACGCAGTTCCATCTCCAGGTGTCCCCGGACAACTTCGCCGCCTACTGGAACGCGGCGCAGGCCATCGCGGGGGTGCAGGTCGGGCTGTCGGCCAACTCGCCGTTCCTGTTCGGCAAGGAGCTGTGGCACGAGACCCGCATCCCGCTGTTCGAGCAGGCGACCGACACCCGCTCGGAGGAGATCAAGGTGCAGGGGGTGCGGCCCCGGGTGTGGTTCGGGGAGCGCTGGATCAACAGCGTCTTCGACCTGTTCGAGGAGAACCTGCGTTACTTCCCGGCCCTGCTGCCCCTGTGCGACGAGCAGGACCCCCGGGAGACCCTGGACCGCGGGGACGTGCCCGAGCTGTCCGAACTGACCCTGCACAACGGGACGATCTACCGCTGGAACCGGCCGGTCTACGCCATCGCCCACGACAAGCCGCACGTCCGGGTGGAGAACCGGGTGCTGCCCGCCGGGCCGACCGTCGCGGACACCCTCGCCAACGGCGCCTTCTACTACGGGCTCACCCGTGCCCTGGTGGAGGAGGACCGTCCGGTGTGGTCGCGGATGTCGTTCGCCGCGGCCGAGGAGAACCTGCACACGGCGGCCCGGCACGGCATGGAGGCGCGGCTGTACTGGCCCGGGATGGGCGAGGTGCCGGTGCCCGAACTGGTGCTGCGGCGGCTGCTGCCGCTCGCGCACCGGGGTCTCGAGCACTCCGGCATGGACGCGGCGTGGCGGGAGCCGCTGCTCGGCATCATCGAGCAGCGCTGTGTCGTCGCCCGCAACGGGGCGGTGTGGCAGAAGGAGATGTTCCACCGCATCGAGGCCACCAGTCACGCCGGCCGCCACGAGTCGCTGCGGCGGATGACGCAGCTCTACATCGACTACATGCACCTCAACGCCCCCGTGCACACCTGGCCGGTGGACTGACCGGGACGCTCGGGTCAGACCGGCCGCTGCTGGTCCGGCCGCCGCTCGTCCTCGCGCGCGCCCGTTCCGTCGCCCGTGTCTGTGGCCGTACCGACGGCCGTCCCGGTGGCGGGCCGCTTGGCGCCGGAGGGGCGGCGTACGACGAGGTCGCGCACCTCGTAGGACATCTCGGTCGTCTGCGCGGTGGGGCGGGGATGGTAACGCCCCGCGCTCACCGAGAGGTTGACGATGAGATGGGCCCGCCAGTCGCGGCCGACGCCCCGGCTGTCGGCGAAGGCCCGCACGCCGTTCACCCACCAGACCACGGATCGGACGCCGAACTCGGTGCGCAGGTCGACCCAGGCTCCGGGGCGTACGGCGGTGTCCTGGTAGTAGTCGCCGGCGCCGCGCACGTGATTGGTGAACTCCAGCAGGTCAGGGTTGTCGGGGTGGTACTCGAAGACGTCGATCTCCTGGCCGCCGTCCCGCCAGGTCCAGATGGCCGGCCAGGCACCGATCTGCCGGGGCAGCCGCACCCGGACCTGAAGGACGTCCCCGGAGCGGACCATGAAGCCCTGCCGGCTCCCCTCCGTGGTCAGCAGTCCCGTGTTCCACCTCCCGTCGGGCCGCCGCCTGGCCCGGAAGACACCGGAGCGGCTGTAGTCGGCGTCGGGCACGAGATGATCCAGTTTGTCGTCGCCCGGGTTCTCCGGGCCGCCGTCGGGATACGCCCACGAACGGCCGGCGACCCACTGGGCCGACGACGCGAAGTCCGCGGTGAACACCACGTCGGAGCCGGAGGGCGAGCGCGGAGCCGGGAGCGGGTCGCCCGGCGGAGGAATGTGCATGACCGATGTCTCACCGGCAGGGCCGCGGCCATGCGTCCGCGGGCGAACATGGCCGCGGGAACGACCCGTGTGAGTGAACCGGCCCCCGGGCGCGGCCGGTCAGCCCTCGGCGAGCACCAGGACGAGCGGGATGCCGTGGCACGGCACCAGGCGCATGCCGTCGTGGACGGCGGGCCTCCCCTCGGCGAGCACTTCGCCGAAGTCCGGGCCCCGGGTGAGGGAGCCGGCCAGGTGCGCGGGGTCGGCGGAGGCGGCGACCCGGCCGCGGGCGTTCACCAGCCGGGCGGGCCGGGACAGGCTCCGCAGCAGCGGCAGGACGGCCGCCTCGAAGTGCCGCAGGTACACGTCGGCCGCGGCCACACCGGCGAACCGCCCCTGGATCCAGACCGGTTCGGACAGCGTGAGGCTGTACTCGTCGGAGCAGAGGTAGTCGACGTACGGTCCGGCCACGGCCCGGTGCCCGGTGTCCCGGGGCAGCGCGAACCAGTCCCAGTGCGTGTAGTCGGAGTACGCGGACTGGCCGGGGTCGAGGTCGAGGAGGAGCGGGCGTACCTCGCCGTCGGCGCCGGACTGCCACCACTCCAGCCAGGCGGGCACGTCGGTGAGCAGGCCGGGGGCGGCCACGAAGCCGGCGCCGGATACCAGTTCCTCACGGGTGAGGCGCAGGTGCAGGCCGGGGCGCAGGGCGGCGAGGTCGGCGCTGGCGGGCCGGCGGCCGGCGGCGGTCACCCGCTCGAGGAGGGCGGTCGTGTCCGCGCGGGTGGCGGCGACCGCGTGGAAGACCGCTTCCAGCGCGCCCCCCACCTGTGCGGCCACCCATGGCTCCGCTTCCGTGTCGGCGGTGGCGAGCCCGGAGCTGACGCCCATGGTGTCCTCCAGCGGACGGGAACCTGGACGCGGCGCGGATCAGAGGGTCAGGCGTACGGCGACGAGCCGCGCCGTCGACTCCCTGACGCACCGCTCGGCCAGCGTGCCGGCCGTTTCGTGGGCCCCATCTTGCACGGCCGAGATCACGGCGCGGTGACGTTCCGCAACTTCTTCACGACATGCGTCGTCGGCGAGGACGAGGCACAGCAGTGGGCCCACCTCGCTCTGCAGGGCGACCTGTTCGCGGGTGAGGCGAGCGGACTGGGCGGCGGCGGCGAGTTCGACGTGGAACCGGCCGTACAGCCGGCTGCGGCCCGGCGCGTCCCCGGCCGCCGCCAGTTCCTCGGCGGTGCGGCGGAGTTGGCGCAGGTCCCCCGGTTCGGTGCGCTGGGCGGCGAGGCGTGCGGCGGCGCCGGAGAGAGCGGCCCAGTGGTCGCCGAGGTCGCGCAGTTCCTCGGTGCTCCAGCCCCGCAGCCGGGCCCTGAGCCGGTCGTCGGCGGGGGCCTCGGGCAGGGAGACGAAACTGCCCCCACCGCGGCCCCGGCGGGTGGTGACCAGGCCCCGCTGCCGCAGCGCCATGAGCGCCTCGCGCAGGGTGACCGTGGAGACCCCGAGCTGTCCGGCCAGCTCGCTCTCGCCGGGGAGTTGCTCGCCCTCGGCCAGGAGGCCCAGTTCGATGGCGTCGCCGATACGGCGGACGACCGCGTCCACGCGGGCCCGGTTGTCCACCGGGCTGAAGACGGCCCTGCGCGCGCCGCCCTCCATCTCGTTCTGCCTCACGGCCACCACCTCGTGCGTTGACTCAAGCTTTACCCTAAGGGACCCTTGAGCTTTGAACTATGACTTCATATGTTTAAGTTCAACGTTCAGCGCGCCAGAAAGGTTCCCGCATGGAGGGAATTGCGATCCGGCTGCAGGATCTGCGGAAGTCGTTCGGAGAGACGAACGCCGTGGCGGGAGTCGACCTCGAGATCCGGGACGGCGAGTTCTTCTCGATGCTCGGCCCGTCCGGCTCCGGGAAGACCACGGTCCTGCGGCTCATAGCCGGTTTCGAGACGCCCACCGCGGGCCGGATCGAACTCGCCGGACAGGAGGTCACCGGGCTGGCCCCGTTCGAACGCGACGTGCACACGGTCTTCCAGGACTACGCCCTGTTCCCGCACATGACGCTGGAGCAGAACGTCGCCTACGGGCTCAAGGTGCGCAAGGTGCCCAAGGCCGAGCGTCTGGTGCGGGCCCGCAAGGCACTCGCCGAGGTGCGGCTGGAGGGCTACGGCCAGCGCCGCCCGGCCCAGCTCTCCGGCGGGCAGCGCCAGCGCGTGGCCCTCGCCCGCGCCCTGGTCGGCCGACCCCGTGTCCTGCTGCTCGACGAGCCCCTCGGCGCCCTCGACCTGAAGCTGCGCGAACAGATGCAGGTCGAACTCAAGGCGCTCCAGCGGGACGTGGGCATCACCTTCGTCTTCGTCACCCACGACCAGGAAGAGGCCCTGACGATGAGCGACCGGATCGCCGTCTTCGACCAGGGCCGCATCGCCCAGGTCGGCACGCCCGCCGAGATCTACGAACGTCCGGCCACGTCCTTCGTCGCCTCCTTCGTCGGCACCTCCAACCTGCTCGACGGCGAGGCGGCGCACCGCCTCGTCGGCACGCCGGGCACGTACAACATCCGCCCCGAGAAGATCCGGGTGCTGAAGGAGTCCGCGGGGGCGGACGAGCCGGAGCACACGACCGCCACCGGCACCGTGGCCGAGGCCGTCTACCTCGGCGACGTCACCCGCTTCCTCGTGGACCTCGACGGCGGCGGCCGGCTCACCGCACTCCAGCAGAACCTGGAGACCTCGTCGGAGGACGTCGCCGCCTACCGCGGCGCTCGCGTCCGCCTCCGGTGGCACCGCGGCCACGCGGTCCGCATCCCGGCCTGACCGGCTCCCGCCCCCCCCGTCCCCGCAGCTCCCCCTCGCTCCCCCTCGCTTTCCCTTGCTCCCCCGACATCCCCGTCCCCCATGGAGTACGTCGTGCGTCTCACCCGAACCCTGTCGGCCGCGGCCGGCGTCGCCGCGCTGCTGCTCACCGCCGCGTGCGGCGGCTCCGGCTCCGGCGGCTCCGCCACCGGCCTCAACCCGCCCGACCTCAAGGCCCCGGCCGAACTCGGCAAGACCGAGGGCCAGGTCAACCTGGTCGCCTGGGCCGGCTACGTCGAGGACGGCTCCAACGACCCCAAGGTCAACTGGGTCGGCGACTTCGAGAAGCAGACCGGCTGCCAGGTCCACTCCAAGGTCGCCGCCAGCTCCGACGAGATGGTCAAACTGATGAAGACCGGGGAGTACGACGCCGTCTCCGCGTCCGGGGACGCCTCCCTGCGCCTGATCGCCTCCGGCGACGCCGCCCCCGTCAACACCGCCCTGGTCCCCCACTACAAGGACGTCTTCAGCGGCCTGAAGAACGGCGCCTGGAACTCGGTGAAGGGCCAGATGTACGGCATCCCGCACGGCCGGGGCGCCAACCTGCTGATGTACAACACCGAGAAGGTGAACCCGGCGCCCACCTCCTGGTCGGCGGTCTTCGACGACGCGGCGAAGTACAAGGGACACGTCACCGCGTACGACTCGCCGATCTACATCGCGGACGCCGCCCTCTACCTCAAGGCGACCCGGCCCGAACTGAAGATCAAGAACCCGTACGCGCTCGACCAGAAGCAGTTCGACGCGGCCGTCGCCCTGCTGAAGAAGCAGAACGCGGACATCGGCGAGTACTGGAGCGACTACCTCAAGGAGATCTCCGCCTTCAAGAGCGGCGACTCGGTGGTCGGCACCAGCTGGCAGGTCATCGCCAGCCTCACCGCCGGCGAGGGCGCCGAGGTCAAGGCGTTCGTGCCCAAGGAGGGCTCCACCGGCTGGTCCGACACCTGGATGGTCTCGGCCAAGGCGAAGCACCCCAACTGCGCCTACAAGTGGCTCGACTGGATCGTCTCCCCCAAGGTCAACGCCCAGGTCGCCGAGTACTTCGGCGAGGCCCCGGCCAACTCCAAGGCGTGCGCCATGACCAGCGACAAGAACTTCTGCGACACCTACCACGCGGCCGACGAGGGCTACTGGAAGAACATCGCTTTCTGGAACACGCCCATCGAGCAGTGCCTCGACGGACGCACGGGCGTCCGCTGCGTGCCGTACGCGAAGTGGGTGCAGGCCTGGACCGAGATCAAGGGCTGAGCCGTGACGACCGACACGCCGACCGCCGCCGGACGGGGCACCGTCCGGCGGCTCGCCGGAGCCCTGCACACCAGGCCACGGCTCCGCCTGACCCTGCTGCTCACCGCCCCGCTGCTCTGGCTGGCGGTCCTCTACCTCGGATCCCTGACGGTCCTGTTCGTCTCGGCGTTCTGGACGACGAACTCCTTCACCTCCGAGGTGGTGAAGGTCTGGTCGACCGACAACTTCCACACGCTGTTCAGCACGCCGGTCTTCCGCCAGGTGATCCTGCGCAGCGTCGGGGTGGCGCTCGCGGTGACCGTCCTGTGCGCCGTGATCGCCTTCCCGGTCGCCTTCTACACCGCCCGGGTGGCCCGGCCCCAGTGGCGCCCGCTGCTCGTGGTGGCCATCCTCACCCCGCTGTGGGCGAGCTACCTGGTGAAGGTGTACGCCTGGCGGCTCATCCTCTCCGAGGGCGGGCTCGCCGACTGGATGCTCGCGCCCTTCGGGCTGAGTGGTCCCGGCTTCGGTCTGCCGGCCACCGTGCTGACCCTGACCTACCTGTGGCTGCCGTACATGATCCTGCCGATCCACACGGCGCTCGAACAGCTCCCGGCTGACCTGCTGGACGCCTCCGCCGACCTCGGCGCGCGGGCCGGCCGCACCTTCCGCTCGGTGGTGCTCCCCATGGTGCTGCCCTCGGTCGCCGCCGGTTCCGTGTTCACCTTCTCGCTCAGCCTCGGCGACTACATCACCGTGCAGATCGTCGGTGGCAAGACCCAGCTCATCGGGAACCTCGTGTACTCCAACATCGAACTCAACCTGCCCATGGCGGCCGCGCTCGGCACCGTCCCCGTCGTCGTGATCGTGCTGTACCTGCTGGCGATCCGCCGCACGGGCGCCCTGAACAGCCTGTAGGAGAGGAGCGACATGCATCTCGGCCGCACCGCGCGCACCGCTCTGCGCATCGGCGCCGCACTCGGCTTCGCGGTGATCTACGTCCCGCTCCTGCTGGTGCTCGTCAACTCCCTCAACCCGGACCGCAGCGCGAGCTGGCCGCCGCCCGGGCTCACCCTGCACTGGTGGTCGGTGGCCGCGGACAACTCCGGCGCGCGCGACGCCGTGTGGGTGTCCGTGAAGGCGGGCCTGGGCGCCACCGCCATCGCCCTGGTGCTCGGCACGCTCATCGCGTTCGCCGTGGCCCGGCACCGGTTCCTGGGACGCGACACCGTGTCCTTCGTCGTGGTGTTGCCGATCGCGCTGCCCGGCATCGTCACGGGCATCGCCCTCAACTCGGCCTTCGGCACCGTGCTGCGGCCGCTCGGGGTGGGGCTCGGACTGTTCACCGTGATCGTCGGCCACGCCACCTTCTGCATCGTGGTGGTCTTCAACAACGTGGTGGCCCGGCTGCGCCGTACGTCCGGCTCGTACGAGGAGGCGGCGATGGACCTCGGCGCGACCACCTTCCGCGCCTTCGTGGACGTCACCTTCCCGCTGCTGCGCTCCGCGCTGCTGGCCGGCGGGCTGCTCGCCTTCGCCCTGTCCTTCGACGAGATCGTGGTCACGACCTTCACCGCGGGACCCGGGATCCAGACCCTGCCCATCTGGATCTTCGACAACATGACCCGTCCGCAGCAGGCACCGGTGGTGAACGTGGTGGCCGCCGTCCTCGTCCTGCTGTCGGTGGTCCCGATCTACCTGGCCCAGCGCCTGTCCGCGGACACGGCTACGTCCAGCCGGGTGTGAGGGGGGCCTCCGGCGGGGCGTGAGGGGGACGCCCGGCAGGTGCGAGCCGGGGCGCGTGCCGGTCGGTGGCCGCCGTGGCGGGTGTGCGCCGATCCGGGGCCCGGAGGCGCGGCGCGGCGGTGCCGTGGGGCAGGCGGACGTGGCCTTTCGTAGGCTGAGGGGACCCGAAGCTCCTCCGGGAGGTGGGCCCGCAGGCGGGAGAGGGTCTCGTGATCGAACTGGCCGCGGCATTCGCCGTCGCGGGAGCGGCGAGCAACGCCGTCGGCACCGCGTTCCAGCGCAAGGCGGCCTCCACCACCCGCGGCGCGGGAGTGCGGATCCTCGCGGAACTGGCACGCCGGCCGGCCTGGCTGGTGGGCATGGCCGGCGTGATCGGCGCCGCGGTGTTTCAGAGCCTGGCGCTCGTCAACGGGCCGCTCGCGCTGGTCCAGCCCCTGTTCATCCTCGAACTGCCGTTCGCCCTGCTGGTGGCCGGCCCGCTGATGCACCGCCGGATGCCCGGCTGGGGCTGGTGGGGGGTCGGCGGGGTGGTGGCGGGACTGGCCGCGCTGCTGGCGTCGGCCGCGCCGCGCGGCGCCACCGACCAGGCGCCGCTCGTGCGGTGGATCCCGGTCCTGGCGGTGTGCGTGGGAGCGATGGCCGTGCTGATCCTGTCGGCCGGGCGCGGCCGCCCGCCCGCGCGCCGCGCCGCGCTGCTCGCCGCGGCCGCGGCCACCGGCAACGCCCTGACCGCGGCAATGCTGAAGTCCGCCACGGGGACCTTCGCGGACGACGGCTTCACGGCGTTCCTGCGGTCCTGGCAGACGTACGGCTTCGCGCTGGCCGGCGCGGCCGCCGTGATCCTGCTGGAGAACTCGTTGCAGGCGGGTCCGCTGGTGGCGTCGCAGCCCGCGCTGACGATCGGCGACGCGATGGTGAGTCTGGCCCTGGGCGTGATCCTGTTCGGCGAACGCGTCCGCACGGGCTGGTGGCTGGTGCCCGAGGCCCTGGGGGCCGTGCTGATCGTCATCGGCGTGTTCGTGCTCAGCCGGGCCGTGCAACGCATCAGGGAACCGTCACCGGCGGCCGGGTCCGGCGACCACTGAATCGGGGGAGCCGGCAAGGGGCGGCTCGCCCCGGTCGTCGGTCAGGCCGGCCGACGACCGTGCCCTCACGCGCAGAACCGGGCGGCGAACTCCGCGGTCACCGTCGGACACTCCTCCGCCTCCCCGTCCGTCAGGCCCACCCACAGATGGTCACCACCGGGCACCGGCACGCCCGCAGCCCGGCCCCCGAGGCAGACGCCGTGGGTGTTGGTCTCCAGGACCACACCGTCAGCGCCGAGTACGTCGAGGGCGTACGCCGGCTCGGCGAGGGCGGCGTCCACGTCCGGGAGCGGGAGTGAGGCGAACAGGCCGAAGCTGCCGGGGCGGGCGCGTACGACGGCGGCGCCGTCCTCGTCGACCCCACGGGCCGGGGCGCGGGCCGCCGCCGGGTCGCCGAAGTGGACGCCGGGCGAGGACACGGAGGCCCCCGCGCGCCGCCCCCGCCCCTCGGCCGGCCGAGACATATACGACCGGGCGCATGCAGAACGGCACACATCACCGCCGGACAGAAATCCGACAAAAAACTATGAGTCCGGTATGGCGCGGAATGAATACCAGGGCCCGGCGGGGGCCGGACGACCGGTGCTCCATCAATGGTTTCCGCGGCGCACACGCGACGGTTACGCGCCGGCCCATTGAATCCTGTACGGCCGTCACGCGAGCGGTACAACCGCCGCCCGGGACAGGGCTGTTGGGCACTCCGCGTGGCGGTCGTTCCCCCATGTCAGTGATAGCATCCCGGCGTCTGCGACCTTGGTCCACTCGGCTCAGACCCCGTATTGAGATCGGGCCGGTTCTCAACACGACGGCGACCGAGTCGTACCGAGCGGTTGTGCCACGGAATCCCCCGATCCGTTCGCCGACGACCGCAGGCTAGACATAGGAAAGGTTTCCATGACTCGAGACGCACTCGTCTGGTGCCTGGTTGCGGCGACGGTGATCGCCGTGGCCGCGGCCCTGGTGCTCAGTCGCCGCAACAAGGCCATGGCGGCGAAGAAGCAGCAGGCCGAGGCCGTCCTCACCCGGAGATTGAGTGAGGCCGACGGTCAACTGGCCACCTTAAGGGCTGAGTTGCACCAGCACCAGGCCGAGCACGACAAGACCATCCGGGAAGCCGAAGAGGCGGCCGAGGAAAGCACCAAAGCCGTTCTCAAGGGTTCCGCGCGCTTTCTCCAGAGCCTGGCCGCGGAACAGTTGACGCTTCTCGAGGAAATCCAGCGCAAGTACGGCGGACACTCCGTTCTCGGCGACCTGCTGGAAGTCAGCCACGCCAATGCGCAGATGGCCCGTAAGGCGCAGGGCATCGCCGTGATGTGCGGCGCTCCGCTGGGCCGCCGGAACAGGCCCGCGAGCGTTTATGACGTGGTGCGCAGCGCGCAGGGTCAGATTCGCAATTTCCGCCGCGTGGAAATCATGCAGCAGACCGGTTTCGCGCTGAAGGCATCCGCGGTTTCCCCGGTCGCCCTGGCCGTGGCGGAACTCCTCGACAACGCTGCCAGCTTCTCCCAGCAGGGTTCGCCCATCGAGGTCAATTTCCAGCGGGTCCAGAAGAATCTGTGCATCGTCATCGACGACGCGGGCGTCGGAATGAACGACGAGGAGCGGCAGAAGGCCTCCGCGCTGCTCTCCGGTGACTTCCGCCCCCGGCTCTCCCATCTCGGCAACCAGCCGAAGTTCGGCTTCCCCGTGATCGGCCTGCTCGCCCAGCAGTACGGGTTCCGCGTCGACGTGACCGGGGTGTCCCGGTACGGCGGCGTGCGGGCGGTCGTGCTGCTGCCGGAGGAGCTGTGGACCGAGGAGGAGACGGCACCGGTCGAGGACCCCCAGGTCAGCGGTATCCGCGGCACCGTCGGGCGGCCGGAGCCGGTGTCCCGCACGGCGCACGGCCTGCCCCGCCGGGGAGCGCGCCAGGTTCCGATCGCCAGTGTTCCCGACCAGGAGACCGCGGGCGCGCCCGCGGCGCCGGCGGAGGACGCGGGCCGGGCCGCGGGCCGGAGCCTGGGAGCCTTCCAGCGCGGCACGCTCTCGGGCCGCAACCTCACCTCGGCACCGTCCGAAGGGTCCGATGACGCATGACCACCGACCTGTCGTGGATGCTCGAGGACATCGTGCACAACGTGCCGAAGGCGCGGCACGCCGTCCTGCTGTCCGCGGACGGCCTGCCGCGCGGCTCGACCGACGGCATGGAGCGCAAGGACGTGGGGACGATCTCCGCCGCCATGGCGGGCATGCAGTCGCTCAGCCGGGCGACCTCCCACTTCGCCGGGCCGGGGGAGGACAGGCAGTGGAACCAGACGATCATCGAGTTCTCGCACGGCTGGATCTTCCTGATCGGAGCCGGGCAGGGCGCGTATCTCGCGGCGGCCGCCGCGCCCGACGTCGACATGCAGCAGATCTCCTTCCGCATGCACCGGCTGGTCGCGCGGCTCGGCAACAACCTCACCTCGCCTCCCCGGGTGACAGCCGAGGACGGTGACGGGCCGGCGGTCCGCACCTCGGCGCAGGCCGGGGCCACGGCCGGCACGGGCATCCCGATCGCCGACCTCGACGGCGTGGTCGGTGACGTCCAGGGTGCCCGGCACGCGGTCCTGCTGGGCGCCGACGGGCTGCCACGCGGCGCGACGACGGGCATGAGCCAGGATCTGGCGGACACCATCTCGGCCGCCATGACGGGCATCCACGCCTACAGCCGGGCCACCTCGCAGTTCGCCGGGGTGTCGCAGGACGCGCAGTGGCGGCAGACGGTGATCGAGTTCCAGCACGGCTGGATCTTCCTGATCTCGGCGGGGCACGGCGCGTTCCTCGCCGCGGCCGCCGAACACGACGCGGACATCGAGGAGTTCACCACCCGTCTGCATCAGGCGGTGCCGCGGCTGAACGCACACATGGCACCACACGGGGAGGCGAGCCGCACGTGAACGACGAGCCGGATCAGGAACTGGAGCTGACCTCGGCGTTAGTTCCGCTCTTCGTCATCACGAACGGGCGTGGTCTTCCCCCGGACCACGCCTATGAGCGGACGGCCCTGGTGTCCGCGCACCAGGACGCCACCGTCTCGGCCCGCACGCTCTCCCCGGAGGCGCGTCAGGTCCTGGAGCTGGTCAAGGACGGCTTCCTCTCCGTCGCGGAAGTGGCCGCCCACACCCATCTGCCGCTGGGAGTCGTGCGGATCCTCCTGGCGCAGCTGGAGGAGGGCGGTCTCATCATCGCGCGGAAGCCGGTTCCGCGTGCCGAACGTGTCGACCGAGAAGTGCTCAACGCCGTACTCGACGGCCTCAAAGCCCGATTCGGAGCGTGATTCGTGTACCTGGATTCAGGTGTCCTCACCGCGGTGAAGATCCTCGTGGTGGGGCACTTCGGGGTCGGGAAGACCACGTGCATCGGAAGCATCTCCGAGATCGAGCCGCTCAGGACCGAAGAGGAGATCACCGAGGCCAGTGTGGGGTTCGACGACCTGTCGGGGACCCCGGACAAGACCACCACCACGGTCGCCATGGACTTCGGCCGCCTGACCATCAGCGACGAGGTGGTCCTGTACCTCTTCGGCACGCCCGGTCAGGAGCGTTTCAAGGAGATGTGGGAGGAGCTGTCCCGCGGGGCGCTGGGCGCGCTGGTCCTGGTCGATCCGGAGCGGCTGTCCGAGTCGTTCCCGGTGCTGGACCTGGTCGAGCGGTTCGGCCTGACGTACGCCATCGGCGTCAACCATTTCGAGGGCACGACCGACTATCCGCTCACGGAGATCCGTGAGGCGCTGAACCTGTCCGACCGGACACCGGTCGTCGCCTGCGACGTCCGGGACGAGCAGTCGGCGGCGCAGGCGCTCATCACCCTCGTCCGTCACCTACTCACCCTTCTCGACTAGGAGCCTCCCCCCATGCACCAGCGTCCCGGCGGCCCACCGCCCGGCTGCCCCGCACACGGCAACACGCCACTCTACGGACCCGAGTTCGGCTCCGATCCCGACGCCCGCTACGCGTACCTGCGCGGCCTCGGCCCGAGCGCGCCGGTCGACATCGCCCCCGGGGTGGAGGTCGAGCTGGTCACCAGTTACGACGCCGCCCTGTACATCCTGCAGAACCCCGCCTCGTTCGTCCGGGACTCCCGGCGCTGGCGGGCCCTGAACGAGGGCCGGGTGCCCGAGGACAGCCCGGCGCTGCCCATGATGGGGTACCGCCCCAACGCGCTGTTCAGCGACGGTGCCGCGCACGCCCGGCTGCGCCAGGCCGTCACCGACAGCCTCGCCACCGTCAACGAGCTCCAACTGGTGCGCCAGACGCAGCAGTCGGCCGAGTACCTGATCAGCCGGTTCAGCTCCGACCGGCTCGGGCAGGCGGAGCTGATGGCCGAGTACGCGCAGCCGCTGCCGCTGCTCGTCTTCAGCGACCTGTTCGGCTGCCCGCCGGAGATCGGTGACCGGGTCATCGTCGGCATCAGCGGCATCTTCGACGGTACGGCCGGCGCCGACCTGGTGCTGGGCGAGGCGCTGGGCGAGCTGATCGCGCTCAAGCGCCGCCGCCCCGGAAACGACCTGACGACCCGTCTGATGGAGCACCCGTCCCAGCTGACCGACGAGGAGATGCTGCACCAGCTGGTGACGCTTCTGTCGGGCGGCACCGCGCCCCTGTCGGCGACGATCGGCAGCAGCAGCGCGCTGATCCTCGGCGAGGAGTGGCAGGCCGGGCTGCCGGTCGAGGACGCCGTCACCCAGGTGCTGTGGAACTACGCGCCGATCGCCAACTACGCGGCCCACTACCCCACCCACGACGTGGAGCTGGGCAACCGGGTGCTGCGGGCGAACGACCCGGTGGTGATCTCCTTCGCGGCCGCCAACACCGATCCGCGGCTGGCGGACCACCGCGAGCAGCTCAGCGCCAAGGCCCATCTGGCCTTCGGGGCCGGGCCGCACGCCTGCCCCGCCAAGGACCCGGCGTTCGTGATCGCCGTCACGGCCGTCGAGACCCTGCTGAACCGGCTTCCCGACGTCGAGGTCCGGGTTCCGTTCAAGGACCTGAACTGGGTGCCGGCCCCCTGGAGCCGTTCCCTGGTGGCCCTGCCGGTGCGGTTCACGCCCCGCGCCGTGACACCGCCGGCCGCGCAGGCGCCGGCCCCGGAGCCGCAGCCGGTCGCTGCCTCCCCTTACCGCGCCGCGCCCCAGGCGTCGCGGCCGGCGGCGGCAAACGCTTCCCGTCCCAAGCCCGGTCTGTTCAGCCGGTTCCTCGCATGGACCAGAGGGGAGTGACGTAGGCAACTCTCCACGTGAATAGTCATCTTGTATGTGTCAGTCGGCCGAGGGGTATGCATGGCGGCTGATGCTGAGATCAAGAAGGAGCCATCGTGGAGACAGCGATAACTCCGCCTGTCGACAGACGCTTCGCCGTCCCGTTGTTCTCACGGCTGCGGACGGCGAAGGGCCAGGCCAACCCCTTTCCCCTCTATGCCGAACTCCGGTCGGGGGGCGGAGTCGTCGCAGCACCCTGGGGCGGGCACCTCGTCACCGGTTTCGACCTGTGTGACCAGGTCCTGCGCAGCAGGGAATGGCTGGAACCCGACACACGGTGGCGGGAGGAACAGGGGGACGGCACCCGCTGGACGGCCCCGTCCTCGCGCGAGATGAGCCGGACCCTGCCCGCCCTCAACCCTCCGGACCACACCTGGGTGCGCCGCTCGGCGGGCATGTTCGACCGCGCCTCCCTCGAGGACCTGCGCGGCACGGTGGGCCGGCTCACCGGCCGGTTGCTGGACACGCTGGCCGCACGCCTCGACGAGGGTGAGGCGGACTTCAACGCCCTGGTGAGCGAGGAGCTGCCGGTCGCCACCGTCGGACATTGGCTCGGGCTGCCCACGGCCGACTTCGCCCGGCTGCGGGAGCTCACCCACGACCAGGTCTTCACCCAGGAACTGCTGCCGTCCGCCAGCCAGCTGGCGAAGTCGGACGCGGCCACCGCGCAGCTGCGCACCTACTTCATGGAACTGGTCCGCGAGCGCCGCGCCCGCCCCGGCGACGACCCCGTCTCCCGGTGGATCGCGGTCTGGGACACCATGGAGAGCGACCAGGACGAGGCCGACGAGGGGGTCTACTTCCTGGCCCTGTTCGTCCTGCTGGCGGCGCTGGAGACCACGTCCACGCTGCTGTCGACGATGACGCTCCTGCTGCTGGAGCACCCCCGGCAGTGGGACCGGCTCACGGTCCACCCCGACCTGGTGCCCGCCGCCGTTGAAGAATCGTTGCGCTACGACCCGCCCACCCACGTGATCAGCCGTGTCTGCGCCCGGGACCGGCTCCTCGGCGGCGTCGAGGTCCGCAAGGACGAGATGGTCCACCTCATGGTGGCGGCGGCCCACCGCGACCCGGCCAGGCACGCCGACCCCGAACTGTTCAACCTCCACCGCAAGCCCGCGCACCTCGCCTTCAGCGGAGGCGTGCACTACTGCCTCGGCGCGCCGCTGGCCCGCCTGGAGGCACAGACCCTGCTCCACCAACTGGTCAGGCGCTTCCCCCGCCTCACCCTCGTCCGCAGACCGTCCTGGGCCCCCCGCGTGGCCTTCCGGCGCCTGCTGAACCTGGACGTCGCCCTGTCATGACCGACACCCCCCTCCCCCCTCCCCACTTCCCCTACAAGGCCCTGCACGTCGAGTACGACGGGCCGGTCCTGCGGGTCCGTCTCCTCCCCACGGCCGAGGGCAGCACGCTGACCGTCGCCGCCCTCGACGATCTCGCGGCCCTGCTCCACAGCCTGCACGACCGCCCCGACGTCCGGGTGCTGCTCCTGTCGTCGGACGGCGAGGACTTCTGTCTGGGCGCGGACCGCGGCGAGTACCGCGCGGCGCTGGCCGAGGACCCCGGCGGGGCCGTCATGCGCCGGATCGCCGACAAGGCGTACCGCGTGTGCGACGCCCTGGAGAACACGCACGCCGTCACCATCGCCCGGCTGCACGGCAAGGTGGTCGGCGCGGGCCTCGCGCTCGCCTCCTTCTGCGATCTGCGCGCCGGTGCCGACGACTGCCGGTTCCGCATGCCCGAGCTCGGCATCGGCCTGCCGCCCGCCTGGGGCGGCGCCATGGGCCGGCTGATCGTCGAGGGCGGCGCGGCCAGGATCCGTGAACTCATGCTCACCTGCGAGACGTTCGGCGCGGAGACCGCCCAGCGCCTCGGTCTGCTGCACAAGGTCGCGCCGCTCGACGAACTCGACGCGGCCGTCTCGGCGTGGGTCAAGCCCCTCGTCCGGCGCTCGCCCGAGGCCCTCACCCTCACCAAGCGCATGTTCGCGGGCCACTCCCGGGCCGCCCGCACCGCCGACGTGGCGCTGCTCGACGCCCACCTGCTCACCGCGCAGCTCACCGCGCCCCGCCCGTAGCGGGTGGCCGGGCACACCTGGGTCGTGTCCTCGAAGTCCCGCCTGCCCCCGCTCCCGCCCCCTGGGCGGGGGACGGGCCGCGTGGTAGCTTCGCGCGGTGTCCAAGATCGAGATCGACGCGGTGACGGCCGAGTTCTTCGGCGCCTTCGACAACCGCGGCGGCAGGGCCGCCGACGTGGCGCGCGTCCGCCGGCTGGTCCTGCCCGGCGGGGTCATCGTCCGGACCGGCCCGGACTTCACGGTCTACACGGTAGAGGCGTTCATCGCGCCCCGACTGCGGCTGCTCTCCGACGGCCGGCTCACCGAGTTCTCCGAGTGGGAGACCTCCGAACGCACCGAGATCGTGGGCGACATCGCCTCCCGCGTCGGCACGTACCGCAAGTCGGGCATCCGCGACGGCGAGCGGTTCGAGGGCGGCGGCACGAAGACGATGCAGTTCGTCCGCACCCCGGACGGCTGGCGGATCGCCGCGCTCTCCTGGTACGACCATCCCTGATCCGCGCCTGGGTGACGCCGAGGGGCGGGCCGCGCGCCGGTGGCACGGCCCGCCCCTCGGTCTCGGACGGGCGGGTCTGGGGTGGGGGCTCCGCCGCTTCGGTCAGCGTGCCCGGTTCAGCTTCTCCAGGGCCTTGGCGAAGCCGTTGGCCCACAGCTGGTTGACGCGGGCGCGCTCGGTGGCGTTCGGGTAGCGGTTGGTGCAGGACGTGCCGGGGCCGCCGCCCGACATCAGCTCGCTGCACGGCCCGCTGTAGTGGTCCGGCAGACCGAGCACGTGGCCGGTCTCGTGCGCCGCGACGCGGATCGAGTCGTACTGCCGGTTCTGCGCGTAGTCGAGGAAGATGTAGCCGCTGCCGTGGCCGTTCGTGGAGGCGTAGGACCCACGGCTGTCGTTGCCCTCGTAGTAGGCGAAGTCGGCGCCGCCCGAGGTCGCCTGCAGCTTGACGTTGGACACGGAGCTGTTCCATATCGAGGCGGCGCTCGATATCTGCGAGCGGAAGCTCGGCGCCCGGGAGGCGTCGTAGTAGACGATCACCGACTGCAGGCCCGGGTGCGCCGCCTGCTTCTTGGCCACCGAGGCGAGGACGGCCTCGAAGAACGCCTTGTTGTTCGCCGCCTCCGCGGCCGAACCCGTGTACCGGGACTGCGCCGGGGCGGGTGCCGCCTCGGTGTGGGCGCTCGCCGGGATGGCGGTGCCCAGCATCGCGAACGCCACGCCGACGGCGAGCGCCACGGCTCTGCGGGTGGCCTTCCCTGAGGTGACGGACGTACGGATCGAAGTCATGTGGGGGGCTCCTTCTCGTTCGTGTGGGGTGGTGAACGATCGGTTGCCCATGAGTTTCGGGGAGCCCACCGGCCGGCGGATGATGGCAATCGGGGATAGCGCGCGGCTATCACGGCGAACGCCACTACAGCAGTTGGCCTTTGAACATCTGGCGCCCCATCAGTCACCGCCCTTACGCTCCCGGTATGGAGCTGGAGGTGAGGCACCTGCGCGTGCTCTGCGCCATCGCCGACGCCGGGAGCCTGCACCGGGCCGCCCGGGAACTCGGCATGGCGCAGCCCTCGTTGAGCACCCAGCTGCGCCGGATCGAGCAGACGCTCGGCGGCCGGCTGTTCACCCGCGGCCGTACCGGCAGCCGGCCCACCCCGCTCGGGCACATCGTGGTGAGCCGGGCCCGGCCGCTCGTCGCCGAACTCGCCGCCATCGTGGCCGAGACCCGGGCGGCGGCCGCCCGGGCCGCCGACGGCCCCCGGCTGCGCATCGGTGCCACGGCCAGCCGGGCCCTGCCGGGCTGGCTGCGCCTGCTGCGCGCCCGGGTCCCGGCCGTCGAGCCGAGCCTGCAGATGGACGTGTCCGCGAACGCGCTGCTGCGCATGGTCGCCGAGGGCAGGCTCGACCTGGCCTTCGTGCACGAGGTCGAGGGCAGCCCGCTGCGGGTCCCGGCCGGGCTGTGCCTGCGGGTCCTGGTCGAACGCGAGCCGCAGTTCGTCACCCTGGCCCCCGACCACCCGGCGGCCGCGCGGCGCGAGGTGCGGCTGGCCGACCTCGCCGGCGACCGGTGGATGGTCGACTCCACGGTGGACGGCGAGTGGGACGCGCTGTGCCGGGTGCTGCGCCGGGCCGGGATCGAGCCCGACCTGCTGCACGGCGACTACCTCACCGCCTACTCCCTGGCCGCCATCGGCGAGGTGGTCACGGTCAGCCAGCCGACCGCGCGCCCCCGGCCCGACCTCGCCATCCGGCCGCTCGAAGGCGACCCGATAGGGGTGCGGCTGCTGCTCGCGGCCCGGACGGCGGCCGAACTCGACGAGTCCTGCCCCGAGCTGGAGGAGGCGTACTGGGAAGCGGCCCGCCAGTCACCGGCCTATCAGGAGTGGCTGCGGCGCGGCACGGCCGTCGCCGGGCGGTCACCGGCGCATCGCGGACCGGGCGACGACCAGCGGGTGCTGGCCCCCGGGCGGTGAACCGGCGGCGGCCGGACGCCGGGCGGGCGATGAGTTCCGGCCGCCCGCGGGGTCGATACCGCATCCACCGCCCGACCGCCCCGACCCGACCCGGAGGGACCCGCACCGTGACCGACATCCACGTGGCCGAATCGGACCTGGAACTGCCCGACGGCCGCACGCTGCACGTCTACGACACCGGCGCGGACGCGGCAGGGGCACTTCCCGCTCCCTCGGTGCCCGCGCGGCTCACCGTGTTCTGGCAGCACGGCACGCCGAACGTGGGCACGCCGCCCCGGCCGCTGTTCCGGGACTCCGCCCGGCTCGGCATCCGCTGGGTGTCGTACGACCGGCCCGGCTACGGCGGGTCGACGCCGCTGCCCGGGCGGTCCGTCGGCGCCGCCGCCACCGACGTCCGCCATGTCGCCGACGCGCTGGGCATCGACCGGTTCGCCCTGATGGGGCACTCCGGCGGTGCCTCGCACGCCCTGGCGAGCGCCGCGGTGCTGCGGGAGCGGGTGCTGGGCGTGGTCGCCGTGTCGGGGCCGGCGCCGTTCGGCGCGCGGGATCTGGACTGGTTCGCCGGCATGGCCCCGCCCTGCCGGGCGTCGCTGACCGCGGCCGCGGCGGGCCGCGAGGCCAAGGAGCGGTTCGAGGCGGCGGCGGAGTACGACCCGGAGATGTTCACGGAGGCCGACCACGCGGCGCTGGCCGGCGACTGGTCGTGGTTCCACGAGGTGGTCGCGCCGGCCGTGGCCGGCGGTCCCGGCGGGCTGATCGACGACGATCTGGCGTACGTCGGCGCGTGGGGCTGCGACCCGGCGGCGGTCACCGCTCCGGTCCTCGTGCTGCACGGCGCCCTGGACCGGGTCGTGCCCGGCACTCACGGCGAATGGCTGGCGAAGCGCTGCCCCCGGGCCGAGCTGCGGCTGCGGCCGTCCGACGGCCACCTCTCCGTCCTCTCCGACGCGCCCGCCGCCCTGGAGTGGCTGGTGGCCCACGCGCACGGCTGAGCTCGGGCGACCGGGTGGCGCGCCCGCGCGGCTGCCCAGCGCCCGTCCGCGCCCGTCGCCCGCCGCACGTCGTCCTCGTCCGTCGTCGCCCTTTGTGCGCCACGCCGCGCTCAATGATCGATTTGTATGCTTATCGGCTTTACGGTGCCTGAAGTTCTGCGTACCGCAGGGGGCGCACAGCGCGCCTGGGCACGGTGTGGGTTGGGATGCCGATGAGTGGAATGACCCGCAGGGACGTGGCGCGCCTCGGTCTGGGCGCGGGTCTCGGCGCCGCGGTCGCCGCCCTGGGCGGCTGCGGGGAACGCGACGGGCAGGGCGGGCCGCCCGGGAGCCCGGGGGCGCCGCGGCTCATCGGGGACGGCTCGACGTCGTACACCGGCCCACAGCCGCGTCAGCCGGACTCCCCCACCCGCCTGGAGCCGGGCGAGACCCCGCCACAGTTCGTGGTGTTCTCCTGGGACGGCGCGGGCGAGACCGGCAAGGGGCTGTTCCCCCGGTTCCTGGAGCTCGCGCGGGCGCACGACGCGCGCATGACGTTCTTCCTGTCCGGCCTCTATTTGCTGCCGGAGTCGAAGATGCGGCTGTACCGGCCGCCGCAGAACCCCGTCGGCGCCTCCGACATCGGCTACCTCACCGACGCGCACATCAAGGAGACCCTGCAGTGCCTGCGCGAGGCGTGGCTGGACGGCCACGAGATCGGCACCCACTTCAACGGGCACTGCTGCGCCGGCCCCGGGTCCGTGGCCGACTGGACCCCCGAGCACTGGCACACGGAGGTCGAGCAGGCCAGGACCTTCGTCAAGTCCTGGCGCACGCACACCGGTTGGCACGACCTGGCGCCCCTGCCGTTCGACTACGACCGGGAGCTGACCGGCGGCCGCACCCCGTGCCTGCTCGGGCAGGAGAACCTGCTGCCCGTCGCCCGCGCGCTGGGGTGGCGCTACGACGCCTCCTCACCGGGCGGCGAACAGCGCTGGCCGCGCAGGCGCGGCGGGATCTGGGACCTGCCGCTGCAGTCCATCCCCTTCCCGGGGCACCGGTTCGAGGTGCTGTCGATGGACTACAACATGCTGGCCAACCAGTCGGGCAACAGCACCCGCGCCCCCTCCTACAACTACCCGGCCTGGCGGGTGCTGGCCACGGAGTCGTACCTGGCCGGCTTCCGGCGCGCCTACGAGACCAACCGGGCACCCCTGTTCATCGGCAACCACTTCGAGGAGTGGAACGGCGGCATCTACATGGACGCCGTGGAGGAGGCCCTGCGGCGGATCGCCGACACGCCGGACGTACGCCTGGTCTCCTTCCGGCAGTTCGTCGACTGGCTCGACGCCCAGGACCCCGCCGTCCTCGCGCGACTGCGCACCCTGGAGGTCGGCGAGCAGCCCGAGGGCGGCTGGTCCGGCTTCCTGCGCGCGGGCGGACGGTCACGCTCCGAGGCGTGACCGCCGCCCCGCCGGGTCAGGAGGTGGAGCCGAGGCTCTGCCTCGTGTAGGCGCACTCCGTGTAGATGTACCCGGACCGCAGTTTCGCCGTGTCCGAGGCCGGGGTGGAGGTGTTGGCGCCGTGCGGCCGGTGCACGAAGTACGTGGTGCCGACCGGCAGGCTGAGCGTGTGCTGCGGGTAGTTCTTGCCGCTGCTGCAGGGCTTGAAGCCGATCCGGATGGTGTCGGCGAACGAGTACGCCTTGCAGCTCCCGCAGCCCTTGAGGGTGAAGCTGCCGGTGACCGGGCCGGTGTAGAGCACGGTCACGTCGTCGGGGCTGTCGTTCTTGACGGTGACGGAGATGCTGCCGCCGGAGGCGGTGGTGGGCAGCTTCTTCCCGGCGGCGGGCAGGGTCTGCGCCACCTCGGCGCCGATGGCGATCTTCTTGGCGCGTTCCCGGTTGCCGCCGTGCTTGTTGTCGGAGACGTACTGGTCCATCGTCTTGCGGGCGGCATCGAAGTCGCCGTCCTTGTACTGGTCGACACCACAGGCGTACTCACCCGCGGCGCCGCTGCGGCCGGCCCGGTCGGCGGAGCCGGAGAGGCCGTCCGCGGAACCCGGCGCCGTCCCCGACAGGTCGCCGATCTGCGTGTGCAGGCCCTGCAGCTGCGTGACGGCGGCGCAGGGGTCGTGGCCGTGCACGGCCTTCTCCGCCGTCTTCACCTGCGCCGCGACGGCCGGCGCGACCTTGGCCGCCGGCGCCGAGCGCGGGAAGGTGTTCAGCAGGTCGCCGAAGCGCGGCACCCAGTCGTCCTGCCCTGCGGTCAGGCCCGACCGGCCGCACTCGTACAGCGAGGTCGCCAGCCGGTCGTCGGGCCACCGCGTCAGCGACCCCAGCTGCTCCTTCGGCATGGAGCGGGGCACCGTGCGCAGGTACTTCAGCGCGTCGATCGCCTCGCAGTACCGCTGGTGGCCGTAGGCGGCGCCGACGGTGGTGTAGTAGGTCCGCATGCGGTCGGGCACCTGGTCGGCGGCCCGCGAGCCGGGGTGGTGGACCGCGAGGTCGCGGTAGACGTCCAGGGCCGTCCCGTAGTCGGAGTGGGCGGTGGCGAACTCGTGCCGCCCGGCCGCCGTCACCAGGCGGTCGGCCTTCTGAAGCCGGTCGAGGAGGGCCTGCTGCACGGCTTCCTCGTGCGCGTCGTCGTACCACAGCGCGCCGCCCGCGGGTACGGCGAGCAGCACCACGCCGAGCAGCAGGGCGAGGGGCGCCGGACCCGGCAGGGTGAGCCGGGTGCGCAGCCCCACGATCGCGCCGTGCACGGCGGCGAGCAGCAGGAACACCGCGTACGCGGCGAGCGCGACGCCGGGGACGCCGTCGGCGTCGGCGGGCAGGGCGACGAACAGCAGGAGGACGGTGGCCGCCCAGCAGGCCGCCGCCAGGACCCATCTTCGGGTGAGCGCGTAACCGAGGCCGAGACCGCTGAGGTTGAGCACCGCGACCGCGGCGGCCCGCAGTCCGTCCGGTGGCGCGGGCGGCGGCGCGGTGGGCATCGGTGGTACCGCGAATCCCTGGTACGGGCCGTACGGATCTCCGGACATGGTGGGCTCCCCCCGTCGACAACTTCCCCCGTGACATGGCGAATCGGAAGTCTACGGCCGGGGGTCGTGGGCTCGACAGGGGGTTTCACGGGAGGTGGGGGCCGGCGGCTCGGGCGGAGGGCCGCGTGGGTCCGGTGGACCCGGCGCGGGGGTCTCCGCCCGGGCCCGCGGTCAGCGGCGCAGGGCGGCCAGGTTGCGGTAGCCGATCGCCGCGTGTTCGAGGGACTGGGACGGGTTGGTGGAGCTGGGGGCGTTGTCCTGCTCGACCATCGGGTTGTGGTAGTTGCGGTGGCCCACGCGGGAGAAGAAGGTCGTGTAGTCGATCACGCCGGTGCCGAACGGGACCATGTCGTAGCCCATCCCGTTGGTGGCGTTCACGACGCCGTCCTTGGCGTGGAACAGCGGGTAGCGCTTGTCGTTGCGGGTGACCAGCCCGGCCGGGTCGAAGATGTTCGTCTGCGTGGAGCCGTCGTGGGCGGTGTAGGTGCGGAACTTGTACTGGGCGACGTGGGCCCAGAAGATGTCCATCTCCAGCCAGACGAGCTTGGGGTCGGTGATGGTCAGGAAGTACTCCAGCTTGCGGATGCCGGAGCTGCGGGTCGGGCGGCCCTGGGTGTCGAGCGGGCCGCCGTCGAGGAGGAACCCGTAGGCCGCGTCGTGGTTGTGGGTGTACAGCTTCAGGCCGGCGCGGCGGGCGAGGTCGCCGAGGGCGTTCCACTTGTCGGCGGCCACGTCCCAGTCCGCCTTGTAGGCGCTGCCGGTGGGGTCGCCACCGGTGCCCACGTGGGCCATGCCGAGGATGTTGGCGATCTCCAGGTGCATCTTGAAGGTGTCCAGGTCGCCGCTGCTCAGCGGCCAGGAGGCGGGGATGAACCCGTGGTTGCCCCGGGCGCGCAGCCCGTTGTCGTCGAGCCAGCGGCGCAGCAGCCGGGCGCCCTCCACGGACTCCAGGCTCGCCCCGCCGGGCGCGTTGGCGTGCTGGCCGTAGCCGGCGAACTCGACCTGCTGGTAGCCGAACCGGGCGAGCTGCTCGAACACCTCCCGGAACCCGGACGGCAGCGTGGAGGCCTGCGGGTCGCGGCCGATGGCGTCACGGACGGTGTAGAGGATGATGCCCCGCTTGTCGGCGGGGACGAGGACCTGGCCCTTGCCGTGGTCCGCGCCGGTCCCGGGCGCTGCGTGGACGGGGCTCGCGCCGAAGACCGGGGCGGCGATCGCGCCGGCCGCGACGGCGGTGCAGGTGCTCAGGAAGCTGCGGCGGCCGAGGCCGAGGCTGCGGCGGAGCTGGTCGTCGGTGTCGTGCGTGTGGTTCACGGGTGCCTTCTTTCGGACGGGTCGTCGGTGCCGAGACCGGCGAGGCGGAGCAGGAGGGACTTCACGTCGGTGGCCGCGATGCGGTCGCCGACGGCACGGGGGGTGGAGCACAGGAGGAGCGGACCGTCGTCGTCGCTCGTGGGGAGGCGGCCGTGGCTGCCGCGGATGGGCGCGGGATCGAGGGGCACGACCGCCATGCGGTAGCGCAGCCCGAGCTTCTTGCGGGCGAGCGCGGTGGCGGCCTTGACCTTGACGTAGGGGTCGAGCGGGTCCATGAACAGCTCGACCGGGTCGTAGCCGGGCTTGCGGTGGATCTCGACCAGGCGCGCGAAGTCGGGGGCGCGGGCCTCGTCCAGCCAGTAGTAGTAGGTGAACCAGGCGTCCGGTTCGGCGACCGCGACCAGTTCGCCGGCGCGCGGGTGGTCGAGGTGGTGGGCCTTCTTGCCCTCGTCGTCGAGGAGGTGCTCGATGCCGGGCAGGCCCTCGAGGGCGGCCCGGGTGGCGGCGAGGTCCTCGGGCCGCCGGACGTAGACGTGGGCGATCTGGTGGTCGGCGACGGCGAAGGCGCGGGACGCCATCGGGTCGAGGTACTCCATGCCGTCCTGGGTGTGGACCTCCAGCAGCCCGGCGCGGCGCAGGGTGCGGTTGATGTCGACGGGCCGGCTGACGGGGGTGATGCCGTACTCGGACAGCGCGACGACGGTACGGCCCTGAGCCCGGGCGTCGTCGAGCAGCGGGACCACGGCCGCGTCCAGGTCGGCGGCCGCGCGGTGGGAGCGGGGGTCGTCGGGGCCGTAGCGCTGGAGGTCGTAGTCGAGGTGCGGGAGGTAGCACAGGGCCAGGTCGGGCTCGCGGGTGCGCAGGACGTGCCGGGTGGCGTCGACGATCCACCGGCTGGAGGCGAGGTCGGCGCCGGGTCCCCAGAAGCGGAAGAGGGGGAACGTGCCCAAGTTCTCGGTGAGTTCGTCGTGCAGCGCGGGCGGCCTGGTGTAGCAGTCGGGTTCCTTGCGGCCGTCCGCGTAGTACACCGGGCGCGGGGTGACGGTGATGTCGGTGTCGGCGCCCATGGCGTACCACCAGCAGATGTTGGCGACCGTGTAGCCGGGGTGGGCGCGGCGGGCGGCGTCCCAGATCTTGTCCCCGGCGACGAGGCCGTTGTGCTGGCGCCACAGCAGGACCTCGCCGAGTTCGCGGAAGTACCAGCCGTTGCCGACGATGCCGTGTTCGGCGGGCAGGGTGCCGGTGAGGAAGGTGGACTGGGCGGCGCAGGTGACGGCGGGCAGCACGGTGCCGAGGTGGGCCTTGGAACCGGACGCGGCGAGGGACGCCAGCCGGGGCATGTGGGTGAGCAGCCGGGGGGTGAGGCCCACGACGTCGAGGACCAGCAGCGGGGTGGGCCCGGTCATGGCAGCTCCTTGAGGCCGAGGTCGGTCAGCAGGTCGCGGGCGAGGGAGAGTTCGGCGGCGATGCCGTCGGCCGGCCGGTCGCGGCCGCGGGGCCGCAGTGCCGGTGGGAGGGCCTGCCAGGTGTAGGTCTCGACCTCCAGGTGTGCGGTGAGCGGGTGCGGGCCGCCGAGCAGCCGGGCGAGCGCGGCGCGGAGCACGGGCAGGGTGGCGGTGAGGGGTGCGGCGGGGGCCGCGTGCAGCGGGACGTGGAAGTGGCAGCGCCAGGGCGCCGCGGTCGGCAGGGTGTCCTCGCTCAGGGCCGCGTCGAGGTCGTCCGTGCCGTGCAGTCCGGCCGGGGTGAGCGTGCGGGTCTGGTGCAGGAAGCGGGGCTCGGCGAAGGCGCCGAGGGCCGCGCGGACGTCGGGGCGGCCCGGGTCCTCGGCGTGCAGGGCGGCCGAGAGCTGTGACTTGACGACGGGGACGCCGGCCGCGCCGAGCGCGTCCAGGGCGGTGGCCGGGTCCTCGAAGGAGGTGGCGAGGTGGCAGGTGTCCACGCAGACGCCGACGCGGGGGTGGTCCACGGCGGTGAGCGGGGCGAGGGCGTCGCCGGTGGTCTCGACGACGCAGCCGGGCTCGGGTTCGAGGCCGACGCGGATCGAACGGCCGGTCAGGTCCGCCAGCGCGTCGAGGCGGACGCCGAGGGTGCGCAGAGCCTCGTGACCGGCGCGGGCGCGGTCGGCGCTCCAGGCGGTGCGCCAGCCGAGCGGCAGGGTGGAGACGCTGCCCTCGGTGACGTCGTCGGGCAACAGGGCGGTCAGCACGCGGGCCAGCGCCGTGGTGTGCTCCAGGCGCTCCGGGTCGGCCCAGTCGGGCCGGTAGACGCGGTACTTGACCTCGGCGGCGCCGAACCCCTCGTACGGGAAACCGTTGAGGGTGACGACCTCCAGGCCGCGCCGGTCGAGTTCGGCGCGCAGCGCGCGCAGGGCGGCGGGGTCGCGGTCCAGGGTGCGGGCGGCGTCGCGGGCGAGCCAGAGGCCGATGCCGAGCCGGTCCCGGCCCAGGCGCCGGCGTACGGGCTCGCAGTGGTCGCGGAGTTGGGCGAGCACGCCGTCGAGGGTCTCGGCGGGGTGGACGTTGGTGCAGTAGGCCAGGTGGACGGTGGTGCCGTCGGGGTGGCTGAAACGCACGGTCTCACTCCCCGCCGCGCAGCAGGGAGTTGCCCTCGTGAGTCGCCTCCGGCGGGGTGACGTCGAGGTCCAGGCGGCCGCTGAGGCCGTAGAAGGCGACGGGGTTGCGCCACAGCACGCGGTCGACGTCGTCCTCGGTGAAGCCCTCGGCCAGCATCAGGTCGGCCACCCGGCGGGTCTTGAGCGGGTCGCTGCGGCCCCAGTCGGCGGCGGAGTTCACCAGGACCTTCTCGGGCCCGTGGACGCGCAGGATCTTCACCATCCGGTGCTCGTCCATCTTGGTGTCGGGGTAGACGGAGAAGCCCAGCCAGCAGCCGCTGTCCTTCGCCTCCGCGACGGTCGTCTCGTTGAGGTGGTCGACCAGGACGCGTTCCGGGGACAGCGCGGACTCGCGGACGGCGTCGAGGGTGCGGCGCAGGCCGGCGAGCTTGTCGCGGTGCGGGGTGTGCACGAGCGCGGGCAGGCCGTGGTCGGCGGCGAGCTGGAGCTGTGCGGCCAGTGCCGTGTCCTCGGCGGGGGTCATGGAGTCGTAGCCGATCTCGCCCACGGCCACCACCTGGTCCTTGACGAGGTAGCGGGGCAGTTCGTCGAGGACGGGGAGGCAGCGGGGGTCGTTCGCCTCCTTGGGGTTGAGGGCGAGCGTGCAGTGGTGGGCGATGCCGTGCTGGGCGGCGCGGAAGGGCTCCCAGCCGAGCAGCGAGTCGAAGTAGTCGAGGAAGGAGGCGGGCGAGGTGCGGGGCTGGCCGAGCCAGAAGGACGGCTCCACGACGGCGCGGACGCCCGCGGCGCGCATGGCCTCGTAGTCGTCGGTGGTGCGGGAGGTCATGTGGATGTGGGGGTCGAACAGGCGCATCAGGACTCCTCCCGGTTCTCCGTGCCGGCCAGGGCCAGGACGCGGTACAGGCCGCTCGGCACGGGCCGGCCGGCGGCGGTGCGCTCGGCGGCGAAGTCGGCCAGCATGCGGGCGAGTTCGGCGTCGGAATGGGCGCGTTCGGCGAGCCCGGACACGGCGTCCACCGGGACGCCGGTGAACAGGCACTTCAGTACGGCGTGCCGCCAGGCGTGCGGGTCGAGGTGGCGGGCCGCGTAGGGGCCGACTGCGGCGGCGACCAGGCGGGTGTCGTTGGTTCGCAGGGCGTCCTCGACCAGCGGGACTGCGTCGGGGCCGCGCACCAGGTGGGGCAGGGCGTGCAGCACGGCGCGGCGCTCGGCGGCGGTGCCCTGCCGGTACACGCGGGCGAGGGCGGCGGGGTCGGCGTCGGCGGCGTGCAGGATGAGCACCCGGGCGGCGTCGGCGTGCCGGGTGCCGCAGCGGCGTGCGGCCTCCGCGAGGCGCAGTTCCCACACGGAGATGGGGCCGTGTCCGCCGGGGTGGGCGGCGGCCTCCTGAAGCGCCCGGTGCAGCCAGGCGCGGGCGTCCGGTTCGAGGTGGGTGTCGAGGTGGTCGCGCAGGGCCTCCGGGACCGCGTGCGCGACGGGCGAGTGGGTCATGACGTGCTTCCTTCCGGCACGGGGGCCTGGATGCCGGTGGCCGCGGCGCGGCGCAGGAACGGCAGGGAGCGCTCGGCGTGGTGGGGGCCGGCATGGGAGTGGCGGGGCAGTTCCACGACCGTCAGGCCGCGGTAGCCGCTGGCGGCGAGGGCGGCCAGCACGGGCGGGAAGTCGATCTCGCCCTCCCCGAACGGCAGATGGTCGTGGACGCCGCGGCGCATGTCCTCGATCTGCACGTGCCGCAGCCAGGGCGCGGCGGCGCGGACACAGTCGGCCGGTGGCAGGGGTTCGAGGCACTGGCAGTGCCCGAGGTCGAGGGTGAGGCCCAGGGCGGGCGGGTCGCCGAGCAGGCGGCGCAGGTGGTGGAAGTCGGCGAGGGTGGCGAGCAGGTGGCCGGGTTCGGGTTCGACGGCGAGGGGGATGCCGGCGGTGTTCGCGGCTTCCAGCACGGGGGTGAGGGAGTCGGCGAGCCGCCGCCGGGCGGTGTCCTGCGCGACCCCGGCAGGAACGATTCCGCTGAAGCAGTGCACGGCGTGCGCCCCGAGGTCGGCCGCCACCCGCACCGCGCGCAGCAGCAGGTTCACACGGCGGGCGCGGTCCTCCGGGTCCGGGTCGAGGAGGGTGGGCCCGTGCTTGCGGCGCGGGTCCAGGACGTAGCGGGCGCCGGTCTCCACGGTGACGCCGAGCCCCAGTTCGGCCAGCCGCTTCGCGACCCGGCGGGTGCGTACGGCGAGGCCGGGGGCGAGCGGGTCGAGGTGCATGTGGTCGAGGGTCAGGCCGACGCCGTCGTAGCCGAGGCCGGCGAGCAGGCCGAGGGCGTCGGCCAGCCGCAGGTCGGTCAGCCCGTTGGTGCCGTAGCCGAAGCGGAGGGCGCTCATGTGACGCTCACCTTCCGGGAGAACCGGGCCGCGAGCGGGGCGAGCGCCGCGGTGCACAGGGCGGCGGCGGGCGCCCCGGCGCGGGCGCAGAGGGCGGCCTGGAGCGGGATGGTGGCGCGGATTCCGCCGCCGACGGCGCGCTGGGTGAGCGGGGGCGACGGGTTCAGTGCGGCGTGCAGGTAGGGACGGGCGGCCAGGGCCGTGTAGACGGCGGTGAGCACCGTGCCGAGCGGCCGCCGGACCGGGCGGCGGTCCGGGCCCGCCCAGGGGCGGGCGGCGCCGGGCGGCGGACCGGGGCGGGCCGTGGTGGTGGCACGGGCCGCCGGGAGGGCGTGGGACAGCAGCAGGCCGAGGGTGCCGGTCGTGGCCAGTGCGGCGAGCGGGGGCAGTGCGGCGCCGCCGGTGGTCTCGTGGCGGGAGACGGCGGTGAGCGCCAGGGTGTGGGTGCCGAGCAGCGCGGCGGAGGGCAGGGCCCGGCGCACCGTGTCCGGGCCGGGCCGGGTGGCCGCGGCGCCGAGCAGCAGGTCGAGGCCGCGGGCCGCCGCCATGGCGACGGGACCGGCCGGGGTGCGCTTGAGGACCAGGTCGTACGCCCACACGG
>NZ_JARAUO010000062.1:0-36951 GCF_033792105.1 Streptomyces sp. WI03-4A | reverse complement strand
CCCGCACCGTGGCGTCCGCCGTCCGTACCCCCGCGCGCGCCGTGCCCGCCGCCAGCCCGGCCGCCGCGCCCACGGCGGGCGCCGCCGCCCGGACGAGCAGCCTGGGGGCCACCGGCAGCAGTCGCGCGGCGGCGGAGGGCACCGTGAACAGTGTGTACGTCATGGGGCATCCTCCGTGGGTCGTGAGCGGTCGCCGGAGATTCATCGACAAGTCGACTTCGGCGCGGGGAAAGGTCTCCGTCGGGCCCGTCGGCGGGTCGTCAGCGGGTCGTGCGGGTGGGCCGGGCCGTGGGCTCCGTCCGGCCGCCCGGCGTCATGCTTGCGACCGGTCCCGGCGCCTTGTGGTGACCGGGCTCCCCGGGCTGCCTCGCGTGGGTCGCCGCCCCCACCACGGCCTCGTCGTCCGGGTCCACCGTGATGCCCTGCGCCTCACTGCCGGGCCGCCCGGACCGCCCGCCGGACTCCCCGGCCGGGACGTAGCCCGCCCGCCCGGACCGCTCACTGTCCCCGGGCCGCGCCTGGGTCAGCCACGCGACCGCCGCGCCGGTGACCGCCACCGGCCACTCCACGACGCCCGCCACGCCGAGCACCCCGGCCCCGGTGTACACGGCCAGCCGCCGGCTCCGCGGCGACACGGCACCCACCTTGTCCAGGGCGCCCCCGGCCACCCGGCCGACCGTCCCCGCGCCGGGCAGCCGGCCCAGCACCGAGGCCGCGCCCCGTACGGGAGCGGTCAGGACCGAGGACGACTTCCGCTCAGTCATCGCTCACACACCTCCGGGACACACGTCTCGCCGTCATCCCCGAGTGCCCACGAGAACGCAGGTCATCCCGCCACTACCAGGGAACCCCATCGCCACCAAGAACGCACCGCGCCCCGGCCGGACGGCCGGGGCGCGGTGCGTTGCCGTGCGTCGCGAAGGCGCGGCGGGAGCGGTTCACTCCTCCTCGGACTCCTCGGAGCTCTCCGCCTCGGTGGTCGCGCCCCCCGCCTCCAGGAGACGCGAGAGCTGACGGCCGACGATGCGCTTGAACTTGCGCTGCTGCGGACGCGTGCGGTCCAGCACCGCGACCTCGAGGCGCTCGGCGGGGATTTCCCGCTCGCTGCCGTTGGTGTCGCGGGACAGGGCCTGGACGGCCAGCTTCAGGGCTTCCGCCAGCGACATCCCGTCCCGGTGGCGCTGGTCGAGGTAGCCGCTGATCTGCTCCGCGTTGCCGCCCACCGCGACGGAGCCGTGCTCGTCCACGATCGAGCCGTCGTGCGGCAGCCGGTAGATCTGATCGCCCTCGGGGGTCTCCCCCACCTCGGCGACGACGAGCTCCACCTCGTACGGCTTCTCCGCCGCGGACGAGAAGATGGTGCCCAGGGTCTGCGCGTACACGTTGGCCAGGCCCCGTGCCGTGACATCGTCCCGGTCGTAGGTGTAGCCCCGCAGGTCGGCGTAGCGGACGCCGCCGATGCGCAGGTTCTCGTACTCGTTGTACTTGCCGGCGGCCGCGAAGCCGATCCGGTCGTAGATCTCGCTGAACTTGTGCAGCGCGCGGGACGGGTTCTCACCGACGAACACGATGCCGTCGGCGTACTGCAGCACGACCAGGCTGCGGCCACGGGCGATGCCCTTGCGGGCGTACTCCGCCCGGTCGGCCATGGCCTGCTGGGGTGAGACATAGAACGGCGTCGACACCGGTTATCCGTCCCTTTCTGTCATGGTCACTGGATCACCTCGAAAAAGAACCGGCCCGCTCAGAGCAGGGCGGCCTTGGGGCCGTCCGGCTCCTCCAGGCGCCGCTGGAGCACCGAACGGGAGAGCTCCGAGGCCTCGTCCTCGGTCAGCCGGCGGAAGCCGTCCTCGGTGATCACTGTGATGATCGGGTAGATCCGGCGGGCGACATCGGGACCACCGGTCGCCGAGTCGTCGTCTGCCGCGTCGTACAGGGCCTGGACCACCAGGGTCGTGGCCTGCTCCTCGGTCAGGTCGTCGCGGTACAGCTTCTTCATCGCGCCGCGCGCGAAGATCGAGCCCGAACCCGTCGCCGAGTAGTGGTGCTCCTCGGAGCGGCCGCCGGTGACGTCGTACGAGAAGATGCGGCCCTTCGCACGGTCCAGGTCGTACCCCGCGAACAGCGGCACCACGGCCAGGCCCTGCATGGCCATGCCGAGGTTGGACCGGATCATCGTCGACAGCCGGTTCGCCTTGCCCTCGAGCGAGAGCTGGGCGCCCTCGACCTTCTCGAAGTGCTCCAGCTCCAGCTGGAACAGCTTCACCATCTCGACGGCGAGACCGGCGGTGCCGGCGATACCGACGGCCGAATACTCGTCCGCCGGGAACACCTTCTCGATGTCCCGCTGGGCGATCACGTTGCCCATCGTGGCCCGGCGGTCACCGGCGAGGACCACGCCCCCCGGGAACGTCGCGGCCACGATCGTGGTCCCGTGCGGCGCCTCGAGCACGCCCTGCACGGGCGGCAGCTGCCGCTTGCCGGGCAGCAGCTCGGGCTGGTGCTCGGAGAGGAAGTCCATGAAGGAGGAGGACCCTGGCGTCAGGAAGGCAGCTGGTAGACGCCCGGTGCCACGATTGTTGGCTTCCACGAGTTTCCTTCCAAGGTAGGCGGCGGCCCGGCGGACGGCGTCGGGGGCGCCCCCCAACTTGCCGATGACCGAATTGCAGTTGAAGCACAGTACGCCTGGGACCCTACCCGCCTTGCGGCAGTGATCCACATGCGCGGCGGGGGCCTTCGGAGAGATCACGTGCGCGGGCGGCCGTGCGTCCGCGCCGCGCCCGAGGCGCCGCGTTCCCGACGGCCTCCGGGCAGCACCCGGAGGCCGTCTCGCCGATACCTGTCCCTCGCGAACGCTCCCCCGCGGCCTTCACTTCGAAGGCGACGCGACCCGAGGCGCTCTTACTCTCCGCCCTTTTGCACGAAGGAGCGCACGAAGTCCTCGGCGTTCTCCTCGAGGACGTCATCGATCTCGTCGAGGACGGAGTCCACGTCGTCGCTCAGCTTCTCGTGCCGCTCCTTGAGGTCCTCGGAAGCCTGCGCGTCCTGCGTCTGCTCCTCGACCTCCTCGGTGGAGCGCGTCGCCTTCTGCTGACCGCCGCCGGTGTCCTTGGTTGCCATAACCCTCACCCCGCTCAGTTCGCCCGACATGGTCGACGGGTCGGCATTCCTGCCGATCGGTGATGATCAGACCCTACAAGCCGGGTCCGACATCGGCCCCGCAGTTTCGACAACGTGCGGGGGCCATCTCGATGATTCCCGGCCGCCGGGATTTCCACCCTGTCCGCCCGGGACGGTCCGAGTACCCGTGGGAGTACCCGCTGGTCACCCTCACCCGCCGGAGAGGACCCTGACCAGGTCTTCCGCCGTGCGGCAGCGGTCCAAGAGCTCCTTGACGTGATTTCGCGTTCCGCGAAGCGGTTCGAGGGTTGGGACGCGCTGGAGGGAGTCCCGGCCCGGCAGGTCGAAGATGACCGAGTCCCAGGAGGCCGCGGCCACGTCGTCCGCGTACTGCTCCAGACAGCGCCCGCGGAAGTAGGCGCGGGTGTCCTCAGGAGGCGTCGTACGGGCCTTGTCGACCTCGGACTCGTCCAGGAGGCGCTTGATGCGGCCGCGGGCCGCCAGGCGGTTGTACAGGCCCTTCTCGGCCCGTACGTCGGCGTACTGCAGGTCGACCAGGTGCAGCCGGGCGGCGTCCCAGTCGAGGCCGTCACGGCGGCGGTAGCCCTCCATGAGCTCCCGCTTGGCGACCCAGTCCAGCTCGCCGGCCAGGCTCATGGGGTCGTTCTCCAGCCGGTTGAGGGTGTCCTCCCAGCGGCTGAGCACGTCCTTGGTCTGGTCGTCGGCGTCCGCCCCGAACCGCTCCTCCACGTACTTGCGGGACAGCTCGAAGTACTCCATCTGCAACTGCACGGCGGTCAGGGTCCGGCCGCTGCGGAGGGTGATGAGCCGCTTCAGCGAGGGGTCGTGGGAGACCTGGTGGAGGGTGCGGACGGGCTGGTCGACCGCGAGGTCCACGGCGATGAAGCCGTCCTCGATCATGGACAGGACCAGGGCGGTCGTGCCCAGCTTGAGGTAGGTCGAGATCTCGGAGAGGTTGGCGTCGCCGATGATCACGTGGAGCCTGCGGTACTTCTCGGCGTCCGCGTGCGGCTCGTCGCGCGTGTTGATGATCGGGCGCTTGAGCGTGGTCTCCAGGCCGACCTCGACCTCGAAGTAGTCGGCGCGCTGACTGAGCTGGAAACCGTGCTCGTGGCCGTCCTGCCCGATGCCCACGCGGCCGGCGCCGGTGACCACCTGGCGGGAGACGAAGAAGGGCGTGAGGTGGCGCACGATGTCCGAGAAGGGGGTCTCCCGCTTCATCAGGTAGTTCTCGTGCGTGCCGTACGAGGCGCCCTTGTTGTCGGTGTTGTTCTTGTACAGGTGGATCGGCTGGGCGCCGGGGAGCTGTGCGGCCCGCTCGGCGGCCTCGGCCATGATGCGTTCGCCGGCCTTGTCCCACAGGACCGCGTCGCGCGGGTTGGTGACCTCCGGGGCGCTGTACTCGGGGTGGGCGTGGTCGACGTAGAGGCGCGCGCCGTTGGTGAGGATCACGTTGGCGAGGCCGATGTCCTCGTCGGTGAGCTGGCTGGCGTCGGCGGCCTCGCGGGCGAGGTCGAAGCCTCGCGCGTCCCGTAGCGGGTTCTCCTCCTCGAAGTCCCAGCGGGCCCGGCGGGCCCGGTGCATCGCCGCCGCGTAGGCGTTGACGATCTGGGACGAGGTGAGCATGGCATTGGCGTTGGGGTGACCGGGGACGGAGATGCCGTACTCCGTCTCGATGCCCATTACTCGCCGTACGGTCATGCGGCCCTCCTTGCCCGGCGGCGCCCTCGGTCGTGGGCGCCGCTCACTACCGCTGGCGCTCCGGTGCGTGTGCGGTGCCCGTCCCCGCACTGCGCGACTCGGCGGTAGGAAAGAGCCTAGAACGCCTTTGCGCTGGTGGGGAGATCATTTGCGTCATTGCCTGCTCCGGTCGTGGCCTGAAAAACAGTCGGCTGCGGGTACCCCGTCGAGGGCACCCGCAGCCGCCCTGCTTCTTACAGGTACTGACCGGTGTTCGCCACCGTGTCGATGGAGCGTCCGGTGTCCGCGCCCTGCTTTCCGGTGATCAGCGTACGGATGTAGACGATCCGTTCGCCCTTCTTTCCGGAGATCCGGGCCCAGTCGTCGGGGTTGGTGGTGTTGGGCAGGTCCTCGTTCTCCTTGAACTCGTCCACGCAGGCCTGGAGGAGATGGGAGACGCGGAGACCCTTCTGGCTCTTCTCCAGGAAGTCCTTGATCGCCATTTTCTTGGCGCGGCCCACGATGTTCTCGATCATGGCACCGGAATTGAAGTCCTTGAAGTAGAGGACTTCCTTGTCGCCATTGGCGTAGGTGACTTCCAGGAAGCGGTTCTCCTCGGATTCGGCGTACATGTGCTCGACCGCGGTCTGGATCATGCTGCCGACCGTGGTGGCCTTGTCGCCGCCGTGCTCGTCGAGGTCGTCCGTGTGCAGCGGGAGACGCTCGGTGAGGTACTTGCCGAAGATGTCCTTGGCGGCCTCGGCGTCCGGACGCTCGATCTTGATCTTCACGTCGAGACGGCCGGGGCGCAGGATGGCGGGGTCGATCATGTCCTCACGGTTGGAGGCGCCGATCACGACCACGTTCTGCAGGCCCTCCACACCGTCGATCTCGGCGAGCAGCTGCGGGACGATGGTGTTCTCCACGTCCGAGCTGACACCGGAGCCGCGGGTGCGGAAGAGGGACTCCATCTCGTCGAAGAAGACGATGACGGGGGTGCCCTCGCTGGCCTTCTCACGCGCACGCTGGAAGACGAGGCGGATCTGCCGCTCGGTCTCGCCGACGTACTTGTTGAGCAGCTCGGGGCCCTTGATGTTGAGGAAGAAGCTCTTGCCGGCGGCCTGGCCGGTCACCTCGGCGACCTTCTTGGCCAGCGAGTTGGCCACCGCCTTGGCGATGAGCGTCTTGCCGCATCCGGGCGGGCCGTAGAGCAGGACGCCCTTGGGCGGGCGCAGCTCGTGCTCCTTGAAGAGGTCCGGGTAGAGGTACGGCAGCTCGACCGCGTCGCGGATCGCCTCGATCTGGTTGCCCAGACCGCCGATCTGCTCGTAGCCGATGTCCGGGACCTCTTCGAGGACGAGCTCCTCGACCTCGCTCTTGGGCACGACCTCGTAGACGTAGCCGGAGCGCGGTTCGAGCAGCAGGGCGTCGCCGGGGCGGATGGTGACGTCCAGCAGCGGCTCGGCGAGCCGCACCACCCGCTCCTCGTCGGTGTGCCCCAGTACGAGCGCGCGCTCGCCGTCCTCAAGGATCTCCTTGAGGGTGACGATGTCGCCGACGCTCTCGTACTCCATGGCCTCGACCACGTTGAGCGCTTCGTTGAGCATGACTTCCTGGCCGCGCCTGAGGTCGTCGAGTTCGACGCTCGGGCTCACGTTCACCCGGAGCTTGCGGCCGCCGGTGAAGATGTCGGCGGTGCCGTCCTCGTTGGCCTGCAGGAAGACGCCGAAGCCGGCCGGCGGCTGCGCGAGCCGGTCGACCTCCTCCTTGAGAGCCACGATCTGGTCGCGGGCCTCACGCAGGGTGTTGGCCAGTCTTTCGTTCTGGGCGGAGACACCGGCCAGGTTCGTCTGCAGCTCGACGATCCGCTCTTCGAGAATCCTCGTGTGCCGCGGAGAGTCGGCGAGCTTGCGTCGCAGGACGGCGATCTCCTGCTCAAGGTAGGCGATCTGCCCGGCCGGGTCGTCGGACCCTCGTCCCGGGCGGATGCCGCGGTTCATGTCGTCGTCGTGGGCTGCCACGGTCCTCACCTCCTCCAAGGGGAGCTGGACGCTTCCAGACCCTACCTGGGTGGGTGTCGATTGAAACCCCTAGATCACAAAGACTGTCAAGGTGTGTCGTCGGTCACCCGGTGCGCTCCCTCTCGCACGGAGGGGATACCCACTCAACGTGATTCAGAAGCCGCTTGTTCCATGTCGGGAACGGTCAAAACCCTTCAGGAGTGGCGTGAGTTGTCCCATCCCGGCCGGTCGCCCGGTACGGGGGCACGCCGAAGGCCGCTCTGCCGGCCATCGGTCGGCCATCACGCAGAGCGACGGTCCAGGCGGTCGGAGTCACACGCGGGACGGCCTGAAGTGAGCGCCCCGGGGGCCCGGGGCTCCCTTCCCCGGTCGGGCGCTGGTACCCGACGCGGCCGGGGAGGAAACCCTCTCCCCCGCCGGACAACTGTGGAAATCGGGCGGAGGTAGGGTCGGGGTGTCCAACAGCCGCTGGAGCGGACCCGGCTGGCGCGAGCGCCCGGGGAACCGCCCGGCGAACCGACGGCAGGAGAGATGACCGTGCAGCAGGAGACCCCGGGCGGCGAGGCGCTGGAGGTCTGGATCGACCAGGACCTGTGTACCGGCGACGGGATCTGCGCCCAGTACGCCCCGGAGGTGTTCGAGCTGGACATCGACGGGCTGGCGTACGTGAAGGGCGCGGACGACGAGCTGCTGCAGGCCGCGGGGGCGACGACGCCGGTGCCGCTGCCGCTGCTCGGGGACGTGGTGGACTCGGCCAAGGAGTGTCCCGGCGAGTGCATCCACGTGCGCCGGGTTTCGGACAGGGTCGAGGTGTACGGCCCCGACGCGGAGTGACGCGGCCCGGGCCGGCCCGGGGGTGAGTGCCGGCCGGTTCCTCTGGGTCACGCGCGCGTGACCGCGGGTCGCCGCGGGGCGTGCGCGCGGGCGTGCGTGCCGGTGGGGCGCGAGCGCGTCACACGCTGTGCGCGACGGTGCCGGTGGAGCGGAGGAACGCGCTGCCGTTCCACCGCCACTTGGCCGGGGTCTTCAGGTCCGGGCAGCAACTGGGCACGTCGGACGACGAGTAGCCGAGCAGGGTGGCGCTTACCGCCCCCTCGTGCAGGGCGAACTCGGTGACCGTGAGCCGGTCCTTGGGGTCGACGAGGGTGGCGACCACGCGGGCCGCGCCGCCGTTCCTGTCCCGGGTGAGGACGTAGACGCCGTCCGGCGGGGTGCCCATGGGGGCGTCGCAGTGCACGACCGCGACGGTCTCGGGTATGCCGTCCCCGTCGAGGTCCCCGGTGGCCTTCTTCACCACCAGCGCCTTCACCGGTCCGCAGGTGAGCGGGAAGGCCACGCCGTTGGTGCCGGGCGGCGCGACCGCGGCGGCGGGGGCGGACTCGGCCTCGGTGCCGGGGGCCGGCTGGGCGGCCGTGGCCGATCCGGGCTGCACGACGGAGGACAGGGCGATCACACCGGCCACGGCGGTGGCGGTGGCGACCCAGTGGATGGGCCGGGTGTGCGTGTGGGCGAGCTCCGGAACGGCGGATTGCTGCACTAGGAGTGTCTCCTGTGAGGGCTGTGCCGGTGGGGGGGTGGCCTGCATGGTGCCACACGCCACAGAGCGAGGGAACGGCGGGGTCGGTACGGGATTCCCGCAGGCGGACAGCCCGCGCGCGGGAGCCCCCCGTGTCCTGGTGCCCGGTCAACGCACGGGCGCCGTGGCCCAGTTCCCGGTGCGGTCCGGGAGGCGGGTCACGGCGCCCTGTGGCGTCCTGGGACGGGGCGGCTCAGCGGCCGCCGCCGTCGGCGTTGGGGCCGGCGTAGTCCTCGCCGTAGGCGCCCTTGGCGGGGCGGCGGCGGCGCATGGGCGGCTCGACGCCGTCGGCGAGCCGGCGGGCGGTGAGCAGGAAGCCGGTGTGGCCGATCATCCGGTGGTCGGGGCGGACGGCGAGGCCCTCGATGTGCCAGTTGCGGATCATCGTCTCCCAGGCGGTCGGCTCGTTGAAGGAGCCGATCTCCCGGATGGACTCGACGGTCCGGGCGAGCTGGGTGGTGGTGGCCACGTAGCAGCACAGGATGCCGCCGGGGACGAGGGCCTTGGAGACGGCCTCCAGGCACTCCCAGGGCGCGAGCATGTCGAGGATGACGCGGTCGACGTCGGTGTCGGACAGGTTGTCCTGGAGGTCGCCGACGGTGAGCTGCCAGGCGGGGTGCGGCCCGCCGAAGTAGCGCTCGACGTTCTGCTGGGCGATCTCGGCGAAGTCCTCGCGGCGCTCGTAGGAGTGCAGCATGCCCTGGTCGCCGATGGCGCGCAGCAGGAAGCTGCTGAGCGAGCCCGAGCCGACACCGGCCTCCACGACGCGGGCGCCGGGGAAGATGTCGGCGAAGGCGAGGATCTGCCCCGCGTCCTTCGGGTAGACGACGGCTGCGCCGCGGGGCATGGACAGGACGTAGTCGGGGAGCAGGGGGCGCAGCGCGAGGTAGGCCACGTTGCCGGTGGTGCGGACAACGCTGCCCTCGGGAGCACCGATCAGTTCGTCGTGCGGGAAGGAGCCCTTGTGGGTGTGGAAGTTCTTCCCGGCTTCGAGCGTGAACGTGTAGTGGCGGCCCTTGGGGTCGGTCAGCTGAACCTGGTCCCCGACCTTGAAGGGCCCGCGCCTGCGGGCGGCACCGGTCGGTTCGGACATGTGAACAGACTACCGGCCTTTGCGGGGGCCGCCGACCACGGGACGCGGGGCGGGAAGCGGGACGGGGCGGGGGCCGGGAGGGGTCAGGAGGCGGGCCGGGCCATGGCCTTGACGAAGGCGCGCTCGACGTCGGCCGCGGAGAGCACTCCGTAGATCTCGCCGGTCTCCTCGACCACGAGGTACTCGGTGGCCGGGGTGGCCCGCAGGGTGTCGAGGAGTTCCTCGCCGGCGAGCTCGGCCGAGACGCGCATGCCGTCGGTGAGCTCCTGGGCGAGACCGCTGACGGCGACCCAGGGGCGGCGGTGCTCGGGCACCCCGACGATGGCGGCCTCGCGGACGAGGGAGAGCGGGTTGCCGTCGGCGTCGACGACGACGAGGGCACGGGCACCGGCGGCGTTGGCCCGGCGCAGGGCCTCGGAGAGCGGGGTGTCGTTCTCGACCGGCACGGCCCGCCGGGTCAGGGTGCGGGCGCGCAGTTCGGGGAGGTGCTCGCGCAGGCGGGCCATGCGCAGGCTGTTGCCGGCGCCGGTCCAGATGATCGCGGCGAGGATGGCGGCCAGCAGGGCGTCGGTGACGGTGTCCATGCCGCTGATGTCCTCGTTGCCGCCGCCGAAGACGCCGGACTGGTTGAGCAGCGGCAGCCCGACGAGGACGGAGATGGCGAGGGCGCGGCCGACCCAGGCGGCGGCGACGGTGCCGCTCATCGGCTTGCCGGTGATCTTCCAGACGACGGCGCGGAGCATCCGGCCGCCGTCCAGCGGCAGGCCGGGCAGCAGGTTGAAGGCGGCCACGATGAGGTTGGAGATCATCAGGCCGGCGAGCAGGACGCCGGGGACGGTGTCGGGCTCGACCGGCTTCATGGCCAGGTAGAAGACCCCGGCCAGCACGAGCGAGAGCAGGGGCCCGACGAAGGCGAGGACGAACTCGCGTCCCGGTGTCTCGGCCTCCTTCTCGATCTCGGAGACGCCGCCGAAGAACTGGAGCTGGATGCGGCGGACCGGGAGCCGGAAGCGGATCGCGGCGACCGTGTGGGCCAGCTCGTGGACCAGCACGGAAGCGTAGAAGGCCACGGCGAAGAAGAGCGAGACCAGGTAGCGGGCGGCGCCCAGTTCGGGCAGCACGCGGTCGAGCTGGCCGCCGAAGACCCAGGTGATCAGGGCGGCGACGAGGAACCAGCTCGGCGCGACGTAGACGGGGACCCCGAAGGGGCGTCCCATGAGCAGGCCGCCGCCCGGTTCCTTCGGGCGGGGCTGGGGCGGCTCGCCCTTGGCGATGCCGGCATGGGCGAGGGAGCGGTGTTCGCCGGACGTCTCCGGGTCGCCCGCTTCGGCGGCCGCCCGGTGGCGCGCGGCCGCGCCGGCCTCCCCGCGCCGTGCCGCGCCGTCGTCGGCGGCGGGGTGGTCCTCGCCCGGCGCGGGGCGGGGGCTCACGGGCGGTGTGTCCTCGGCGGGGCCGGGGACGGTGGCGGTGCCGCTGTCAACGTCTGTGCTGCTGCCGCCGGCTGCGTCGGCGCCGGTGCGGCTGTCGCTGCCGGTGTCGGGGCCGCTGTCCGTGCCGGTGCGGCTGTCGCTGCCCGCGTCGGCGTCGGTGCCGAGGCCGGAGCCGCTGTCCGTGCCGGTGCGGCTGTCGCTGCCCGCGTCGGCGTCGGTGCCGAGGCCGGGGCCGTTGTCCGTGCCAGTGCGGCTGTCGCTGCCGGGGACGGTGGCGGTGCCGCTGTCAACGTCTGTGCTGCTGCCGCCGGCTGCGTCGGCGCCGAGGCCGGAGCCGTTGTCCGTGCCGGTGCGGCTGTCGCTGCCCGCGTCGGCGTCGGTGCCGAGGCCGGAGCCGCTGTCCGTGCCGGTGCGGTCGCCGGCCGTCGTCTCCGGGTCCGGTACGGCCGGGTGCGGGGCCTCGGGGCGGGCCGGGTCGGGGGACGGGGTCCGGTCCGCGGCGGCCGGGGCGTCGTGGGGCTCGGGGCCGGGGTGGTCGGTGGGTCCGGTCACCGGGGCCGCAGGACCCGCGGGGTGCTGGGCCGGCTCGTCGTCGCCGGGCCGCGGCTGCCCGCTCGCGCCGCTCACGTCCACGGTTTCCCCTCGTTCGAAGCGTCTTCCGCTCCTGCCGGGCGGAAGCTCTCGGGTCGATGGTATGCGGCCGTGGTGGTGTGTTCCGCCCCGGCACCCCTTGTCCTTGCCCCGCCGGAGCGTGATCGACGCGGCCCGCGACTGGGTGACTGTCAGTGCCGGGCCGTATGGTCGTGGGTCATGGACAGCAGCATCGAGGACGCGGGGGCCCTCCCGCCGGAGACGGGCACGGCCGCGGAGGCGGAGCCGGTGGCCGTCGTGGCCCCGGGCGGGGCGCCGGCCGCCGAGGCGGAGGCGTCCGTCGACATGACCGAGGCGTCCGTCGTCGTGACCGAGGCGTCCGCCCCCGGCGCGGGCACGGGCACCGGCACGGCCGGGGCGGACACGGCCGTGACCGTACGGCCGCCTGCGGCGCCCACCTCGCTGTCACCGTCCCGGGCCAGTGACTTCATGCAGTGCCCGCTGCTGTACCGGTTCCGGGTGATCGACCGGCTGCCGGAGAAGCCGAGCGAGGCGGCGACCCGGGGGACGCTGGTGCACGCCGTGCTGGAGCGGCTGTTCGACGCGCCGGCCGGGGAGCGGACGGCGCCGCGGGCGAAGTCGCTGATCCCGGGGCAGTGGGACCGGCTGCGGGAGAACCGGCCGGAGATCGGCGAGCTGTTCGCCGACGACCCGGAGGGCGAGCGGCTGGCGCGCTGGCTGGGCGAGGCCGAGCGCCTCGTGGAGCGCTGGTTCACGCTGGAGGACCCGGCCCGCCTAGAGCCCGCCGAGCGGGAGCTGTTCGTGGAGGCCGAGTTGGACTCGGGACTGCGGCTGCGCGGGATCATCGACCGGGTCGACGTGGCGCCCACCGGTGAGGTGCGGATCGTCGACTACAAGACGGGCAAGGCGCCGCGCCCTGAGTACGCCGAGGGCGCGCTGTTCCAGATGAAGTTCTACGCGCTGGTGGTGTGGCGGCTGAAGAACGTCGTGCCGCGCCGGCTGCAGCTCGTCTACCTCGGCAGCGGGGACGTGCTGACGTACGACCCGGTCCTCGCCGACCTCGAACGGGTGGAGCGCAAGCTGCTCGCCCTCTGGGAGGCGATCCGGCAGGCCACGGAGACCGGTGAGTGGCGGCCCCGGCCGACCAAGCTGTGCGGCTGGTGCGACCACCGGGCGCACTGCCCCGAGTTCGGCGGCACTCCCCCGCCCTATCCGCTGCCCGTGAGGGCGCCCGGATCGCTGCCCGCGGAGCAGGGCAGAATGGGGCCGGACTAGCGAAGGAGTGTCACGTGGCCATCCGCGTCCTACTGGTCGACGACCAGCCGCTGCTGCGTACCGGTTTCCGGATGATCCTGGAGGCCGAGCAGGACATCGCGGTCGTCGGTGAGGCCGGCGACGGCCTGCAGGCCCTCGACCAGGTGCGTGCCCTGCAGCCGGATGTCGTGCTCATGGACATCCGGATGCCGCGGATGGACGGGGTGGAGGCGACCCGGCAGATCACCGGGCCGGGCCGGGACGGTCCGGCGAAGGTGCTGGTGCTGACCACGTTCGACCTCGACGAGTACGTGGTGGAGGCGCTGCGGGCGGGGGCCAGCGGGTTCCTGCTCAAGGACGCGCCGGCCAACGAGCTGGTGCAGGCGATCCGGGTCGTCGCGGGCGGAGAGGCCATGCTGGCGCCGAGCATCACCCGCCGGCTGCTGGACAAGTACGCCACGCATCTGCCGTCCGGCGAGGAGCCGGTGCCGGACACGCTGCACACCCTCACCGACCGTGAGGTGGAAGTGCTGAAGCTGGTGGCGCGCGGTCTGTCCAACGCCGAGATCGCCGCCGACCTGTTCGTCAGCGAGACGACGGTGAAGACGCACGTGGGGCACGTCCTGACGAAGCTGGGCCTCAGGGACCGGGTGCAGGCGGCGGTGTACGCCTACGAGAGCGGCCTGGTGCGTCCCGGCGCGCAGTGATGCCCCGGACGGCCAGGCAGTAGGCCGGACAGCCGGCCGGGTCAGGTCAGGCCAGGCCAGGCCCGTACGAGACGCGCGAAGGGCGCCCCTCCCGAGCGGGAGGGGCGCCCTTCGCGCGTCCGGGGCTTCACCGGAGTGGACGTCAGCCGCTCACACCGCGGCCGAGCTCCCAGAGCTGGAGCGTCGAGGAGGAGTTGAGGGCGTAGGAGACGCCCGTGATGTTGTCCCTCGCGGCGACGTACTGCTTGCCCTGCCACAGCGGGATCACGGGGACGTCCTCGGCGACGATGTCCTGGATCTGGGTCAGGCTCTTGGAGGCGTTGAGCCGGTCCGCCTCACGGCGGGACTGCGGGATCAGCGAGCGCTGGATCGTGGTGTTGGAGTACGGCGATCCGAGGAAGTTGCCCTTGTCGAGGAACGGCGCGACGAAGTTGTCGGCGTCCGGGAAGTCGGGGAACCAACCCATGCCGTAGACGTCGTACTTGCCCTTCATCTCGGCGGGCCGGAAGGTCTCCCACGGGTGGCCCTGGATGGAGACGGCGAACAGGCCGGAGGCGTTGAGCTGCTTCTGCAGGATCTGGAACTCCTGCTTGGTCGCCGAGCCGTAGTGGTCGGTGGTGTAGTGCAGCGTCAGCTTCACCGGGGTGGTGATGCCGGCCTTGGTGAGCAGGTTCCGCGCCTTGGCGGCGCTGGGGTCGCCGTACTTGTTGAAGAACGAGTTGGAGTGGCCGGTCAGGGAGGCGGGGACGAGCGAGTACAGCGGCTCGGCCTGGGTGCCGTAGACCTTGGAGACCAGCTCGCCGCGGTTGATGACCTGGGCGATGGCCTGGCGGACCGCCTTGTCCTTCACGGTGGGCGCGTCGGTGTTGAAGGCGAGGTAGCGGATCTCGAGGCCCGCCATGTCGACCAGGTCGACGTTCTCGTCGGAGCCGCTGTCCAGCTTGTTGATCTGCGCCGGGGCCATGCTGCGGGTCATGACGTCGATCTCACCGCTGTCGATCGCGGCGCCCATGGCGTCCGCGTCGGCGTAGGTGCGCATCACGACCTGGTCGTTGTTCACCGTCACGCTGCCCTTGTAGGAAGGGTTCTTGGTGAAGGTGGCGCTGACGATCGCGTTGTCCTTGACGTCGGCCTTGAAGGTGTAGGGGCCGGAGCCGTCCACCTCGAAGCCGTCGCGCAGCTTGTCCTTGGCGTAGTCGTTGGGGTTGACGATGCCCGCGACCGGGGTGGACAGCTTGTACGGGAAGGTGGCGTCGGCCGTCTTCAGGTGGAAGATGACCTCGCGGTCGCCCTGGGTCTCGACCGTGTCGACGGTGTTGAGCAGGGTGGCGACACCGCTGTCGGCCTTGATGTGCCGGGCGCGGTCGATGGAGTACTTGACGTCCGCGGCCGTGACCTTGTCGCCGTTGGCGAACTTCAGGCCCTCACGCAGCTTGCAGGCGTAGCGCTCGTTGCCGCTGTCGGTGAAGGAGCAGCTCTCCGCGGCCTCCGGGACCGGGTCCCCCTCACCCTTGGGCTGGGTCATCAGGGTCTGCACCGTCTGGCGCAGGATGTTCCAGGTGCCGACGTCGTAGGCGTAGGCCGGGTCGAGGGGGGCGGGCGCGTCGCTGGTGGCCGTGAACCGGTCCGTGGTACCGACGCCGATGGCGTCGCCGCTCTTGCTCCCGCTGTCGGATCCGCCGCACGCGGCGAGAACCGGCGTGAGCAGGCCGGCCACTGCCGGCAGCACCAAAGTCTTGCGGTTCATGCGGGAGTTTCTCCAGAGCTGTTCGAGTCCGTGTACCCGACATGCAAGGGTGGTGCGGCGGATCACGGGGTTGCGACGATGTTCTCGCGACGAGATTAGTCCGCGCCCGCAGGAGCACTCACAGGCGCGTGAGTTGAGCCCCCATCACGGAGTGAAACCGGGCGTGGACACACCGAAAACCCGACAGCGGCAGGATTCGTACAGGGTCCCCTCAATCGGGACACAAAGTCGCGCCCTCAGAGGCCGTTCCAGGGCGCCCGGCACACCAAGGCAACGTTGTCGAGGGCACCTGGGGTGGCGAACGTCACATTTTCAACTGGCGGGGGGCTCAGTGGAATTCGGGCGGGCGGCCCGCTTTCCAATTCCACCCGTTGTACTTCCGCGGAAATCTGTCCAGCGCGTCCCGCGGAAGTCTGACGCTGGGTGAACGGCCGGGCGCATTTCCGTCATCAGCCGGTCATGAGCCCGCGCAGGAATGTCAGGTCGACCTCTTGGAGGGAGCTGACGACGGTGCGCCGTTCGGCCGGGACGATGGCGGCGACGGAGGGCACGGCGACCACGTGGCAGCCCGCCGCCTCGGCCGCGGCGACGCCCGTCGCGGTGTCCTCGACGACGGCGCATCTCGCGGGTTCCACGCCGAGCCCGGCGGCGGCCAAAAGGTACGGGTCCGGGTAGGGCTTGGTGCGCGAGACCTCGTCGCCGGCGATGGACAGCCGGAAGTGATGGGGGCCGAGCACGCTCAGCACCCGGTCGATGATGCGCCGGTGGGAGGCGGAGACCAGGGCGGTGGGCACGGCGTGCTCGTGCAGTTCGGCGAGCAGCCGGGCGGCACCGGGCATCAGCGGCAGGCTGTGCCCGATGCGCTCCTCGAACCCCGCGTTGAGCAGGACCGACAGGTCGGCGAGGGAGATGTCGGCGCCGGTGGCCTCGATGAGGAAGCCGGCGCTGCGGGTCATGGGGCCGCCGACGACGACGTGCCGCCAGGAGTCGTCGAGGGTGTGGCCGAGGGCGCCGAAGACCTCGACCTCGACGTCCCACCAGAAGCCTTCGGTGTCCACGAGGGTGCCGTCCATGTCGAGGAGCACCGCCTGCAGGGCGGAGTCCCCGGCCGCCGGGGTCCGGCCTGCTCGGGTGGTGGCGGGAACGTGGGGAAGGGTTCCGGGCGCGGGGACCGTACTGGTCATCCGGGACCTCCTTGGGGGACGACCAGGCCGGCCCCCCGGAACGGGGGAACCGGCCTGCAGTGGACCGACCAGTGTACGACTCCCGCGGGCGAAGCGCCTCGTTTATCACCTGCGTGTCGGGGTACCTCATGGAACACCCCCGCGCAGGCCAGGAGGCCTTTCGGCGTGCCCGCGCCGGACCGGCCGCGCCCGTCCCCGCGGGCCGGCGCCGGCGGGTCGGCGGGCGTCGGCCGACGGGTCAGCGGGCGTTGAAGTACTTGGCCTCCGGGTGGTGGATCACGATGGCGTCCGTGGACTGCTCGGGGTGGAGCTGGAACTCCTCGGAGAGGTGGACGCCGATCCGTTCGGGCCGCAGCAGCTCGGCGATCTTGGCGCGGTCCTCCAGGTCGGGGCAGGCGCCGTAGCCGAGGGAGAAGCGGGCGCCGCGGTACTTCAGGGCGAACATGTCCTCGATCGCGGCCGGGTCCTCACCGGCGTAGCCGAGTTCGGCGCGCACCCGGGCGTGCCAGTACTCGGCCAGTGCCTCGGCCAACTGCACGGACAGGCCGTGCAGTTCGAGGTAGTCGCGGTAGGAGTTGGACGCGAAGAGCTTCGCCGTCTCCTCGCCGATGCGGGAGCCGACGGTCACCACCTGGAAGCCGACCACGTCGGTCTCCCCGGACTCCTCGGGGCGGAAGAAGTCGGCGAGGCAGAGCCGGCGGCCGCGGCGCTGGCGCGGGAAGGTGAAGCGGGTGCGCTCGTTGCCCCGCTCGTCGAGGATGATCAGGTCGTCGTCCTTGGAGACGCACGGGAAGTAGCCGTGGACCACGGCCGCCTCCAGCAGGTTCTCGGTCTGGAGCCGGTCGAGCAGGCCGCGCAGCCGCGGACGGCCCTCGGTCTCCACGAGTTCCTCGTACGAGGGCCCGTCGCCGGTGCGGGCCTGCTTGAGCCCCCACTGGCCCTTGAACAGCGCGCCCTCGTCGAGCCAGCCGGCGTACTCCTTGAGCTGGATGCCCTTGATGACGCGGGTGTCCCAGAACGGCGGGGTGGGCACCGGGTTGTCGGTGGCGACGTCGGAGCGGACGTGGCCTTCCTCGGGGCGCTCCTCGACCTCGACGGCGGCCGTCGGGCGGACCCGGCGCTGCCTGAGTTCGGGCAGCCGCGCGCCGGGCACGCCCCGTTTGACGCCGATCAGGGCGTCCATGAGGCGCAGGCCCTCGAAGGCGTCGCGGGCGTAGCGCACCTCGCCCTCGTAGATCTCGTACAGGTCCTGTTCGACGTAGGCCCGGGTCAGGGCGGCGCCGCCGAGGATGACGGGGAAGCGGGGGGCGAGGCCGCGCTGGTTGAGCTCCTCCAGGTTCTCCTTCATGATCACGGTGGATTTGACCAGGAGGCCGGACATGCCGATGACGTCGGCGCGGTGCTCCTCGGCGGCTTCCAGGATCGCGGAGACCGGCTGCTTGATGCCGAGGTTGACCACGTTGTAGCCGTTGTTGGACAGGATGATGTCGACGAGGTTCTTGCCGATGTCGTGCACGTCGCCGCGGACGGTGGCCAGCACGATGGTGCCCTTGCCCTCGGCGTCCGACTTCTCCATGTGGGGTTCGAGGTGGGCGACGGCGGCCTTCATCACCTCGGCGGACTGCAGGACGAAGGGGAGCTGCATCTGGCCGGAGCCGAACAGCTCGCCGACCACCTTCATGCCGTCCAGGAGCGTGTCGTTGACGATGTCCAGCGCCGGCCGGCCCTGCAGCGCCTGGTCGAGGTCGGCCTCCAGGCCGTTGCGCTCGCCGTCGATGATGCGGCGCTTGAGACGCTCCTCCAAGGGCAGCGCGGCGAGTTCCTCGGCCTTGCCGGCCTTGAGGGACTTGGCGGTGGCGCCCTCGAAGAGCTGCATGAGCTTTTGCAGCGGGTCGTAGCCCTCGCGGCGGCGGTCGTGGATGAGGTCGAGGGCGGTGCGGACCTCTTCCTCGTTGAACCGGGCGATGGGCAGGATCTTGGAGGCGTGCACGATCGCGGAGTCCAGGCCGGCCTTGACGCACTCGTCCAGGAAGACGGAATTCAGCAGGATGCGGGCGGCCGGGTTGAGCCCGAAGGAGATGTTCGACAGGCCCAGGGTGGTCTGCACCGCCGGGTGGCGCTTCTTCAGCTCGCGGATCGCCTCGATGGTGGCGACGCCGTCCTTGCGGGACTCCTCCTGGCCGGTGCAGATGGTGAACGTGAGGGTGTCGATGAGGATGTCCTCCTCACGGATGCCCCAGTTCCCGGTCAGGTCGTCGATCAGCCGCTCGGCGATCTCCACCTTCTTCTCCGGCGTGCGGGCCTGGCCCTCCTCGTCGATGGTCAGCGCGATCAGCGCGGCACCGTGCTCCCTCGCCAGCTCGGTGACCCGGGCGAAACGGGAACCGGGACCCGCGCCGTCCTCGTAGTTCACCGAGTTGATCACGGCCCGGCCGCCGAGCTTCTCCAGACCCGCCTCGATGACGTCGACCTCGGTGGAGTCCAGCACGATCGGCAGCGTGGAGGCGGTCGCGAACCGACCGGCCAGCTCCCGCATGTCGGCCACGCCGTCGCGGCCCACGTAGTCCACGCACAGGTCGAGCATGTGCGCGCCCTCGCGGATCTGCTCACGCGCGATCTCCACGCAGTCGTCCCAGCGGCCCTCCAGCATCGACTCACGGAACTTCTTGGAGCCGTTGGCGTTCGTCCGCTCGCCGATGGCCAGATACGAGGTGTCCTGCCGGAACGGCACCGACTGATACAGGGACGCGGCGCCCGCCTCGGGGCTGGGCCTCCGCTCCGGCGGCGTCATCCCCTGCACACGCTCGACCACCTGGCGCAGATGCTCGGGGGTCGTACCACAGCAGCCACCCACCAGCGACAGACCGTACTCACGGACGAACGTCTCCTGCGCATCCGCCAGCTCAGGCGCGGTCAGCGGGTAGTGCGCGCCGTCCTTGCCGAGGACCGGCAGGCCCGCGTTGGGCATGCAGGACAGCGGGATGCGGGCGTTGCGTGCGAGGTAGCGCAGGTGCTCGCTCATCTCGGCCGGGCCGGTGGCGCAGTTCAGGCCGATCATGTCGATGCCGAGCGGTTCGAGCGCGGTCAGCGCCGCGCCGATCTCGGAGCCGAGCAGCATGGTGCCGGTGGTCTCGACGGTGACCGAGACGATGACGGGCAGGTCGAGCCCGAGCGCGGCGAGGCCGCGGCGGGCGCCGAGGACGGCGGCCTTGGTCTGCAGCAGGTCCTGGGTGGTCTCCACGAGCAGCGCGTCGGCGCCGCCGGCGACCAGGCCCTCGGCGTTGCGCTGGTAGGCGTCGCGCAGGGTGGTGTAGGGGGCGTGCCCGAGGGTGGGCAGCTTGGTGCCGGGGCCCATGGAACCCAGCACCCAGCGGGGGCGGCCGTCCCCGGCGGTGAACGCGTCGGCGGCCTCACGGGCCACCCGGGCCCCGGCCTCGGACAGCTCGTGCACCCGCTCGGCGATGTCGTACTCACCGAGCGCGGAGTGGTTGGCCCCGAAAGTGTTGGTCTCCACGCAGTCGACGCCCACCGCGAAGTACGCCTCGTGGACCGAGCGGACGATGTCGGGACGCGTGAGATTGAGGATCTCGTTGCAGCCCTCGAGCTGCTGGAAGTCCTCGAGGGTGGGCTCCTGCGCCTGGAGCATCGTGCCCATGGCACCGTCGGCGACCACCACACGGGTGGCGAGGGCGTCTCGGAGCGCGGACACACGGGCCCGGCTGTCGGCGGAAGGGGACGTTGGCAACGAGGCCATGAAAGGGCTCCCTGGGATGCGACGGCTGTCGGCTATGCGGCTTCCCCGGTCGGACCGGGCAAGGGGCACGGCGTCAGAGTAACCGGGAGTGGGCTTGGATGGGCACCGGCGTCCACGAGGCGGACGCGGGTGGCCGCCGGGGATGGCCCGGATGCCACATCCGGGTGCCCCGCGGTGTAACAGGTGTCGACCGAACATTGGCGGGAGGTCGACGACGACCGGTAGTGTTCGGCATTGTCGAACAGTGTGACTCCATGCGTGTTCGATGGTGGTCGACGGAGACGGAGGCAGGACGGCGATGGCACGGAACATCCAGTCGCTCGAACGGGCGGCCGCGATGCTGCGACTGCTCGCGGGCGGCGAGCGACGGCTCGGCCTCTCGGACATCGCCTCGTCGCTCGGCCTCGCCAAGGGCACCGCCCACGGCATCCTGCGCACCCTCCAGCAGGAGGGGTTCGTCGAACAGGACGACGCCTCCGGCCGCTATCAGCTGGGCGCCGAGCTGCTGCGCCTGGGCACGACCTACCTGGACGTGCACGAACTGCGGGCGCGGGCGCTGGTGTGGACCGACGACCTGGCCCGGTCCAGCGGGGAGAGCGTGTACCTGGGCGTCCTGCACCAGCAGGGCGTGCTGATCGTGCACCACGTCTTCCGGCCGGACGACAGCCGGCAGGTGCTGGAGATCGGGGCGATGCAGCCGCTGCACTCCACGGCGCTGGGCAAGGTGCTCTCGGCGTACGACCCGGTGGCCCACAGCGAGGCCCTGGAGGCCGACCGCAAGCCCTTCACGGACCGCACCGTGTGCGGACCCGAGGAGTTCGAGCACCTTCTGGACGTCACGCGCGCGCGTGGCTACGCGGCGGACGTCGAGGAGACCTGGGAGGGCGTGGCCTCGGTGGCCGCACCCATCCACGACAGGCGCCGGATGCCCGTGGGCTCGGTCGGGATCACCGGGGCCGTGGAACGGCTGTGCCGGGACGGCGAGCTGCGCCCGGAGCTGATCGCGGCGGTGCGGGACTGCGCCCGCGCGGTCTCGCGCGACCTCGGCGGCGGGCGGTTCTGACCGACGGGTGACCCGCGCCCTCGAAGCGGGTGATCAGACCGGAGGACGACCGGGACGCGAGCGGCGTCCCGGTTCTCGCCATACCCTGAAATGGACATATAGGGCGAGCAGCTACGTCAGCACACAAAGAGTGATAGTCGGCAGCGATCAATAACGATCCTGTTTTCGATAACAGAACCCTTGACGCATGCGTAAGGCCGCAGCAAGACTCCCGTCCATCGGTCGGCATTGTCGAACACCTACCGGCAATACGCGCTAGAGTGTGGCAACGCCAAGGGCCGGATTCGCTCTCACCCCCGAGGGCGCCAACTCCCGGAGGGACCCGGGGTTCGGCTTCCCTGGACGAAGGACAAAGGAGTCGCGGGTGTCCAGCTCCGACATCTTCATCGGCGAGACCATCGGTACCGCCATACTCATCCTGCTCGGTGGCGGCGTCTGTGCCGCTGTGACGCTGAAGGCCTCCAAGGCCCGTAACGCCGGCTGGCTCGCCATCACCTTCGGGTGGGGTTTCGCCGTTCTGACGGCCGTTTACACCTCGGCACCGCTGTCCGGTGCCCATCTGAACCCGGCCGTGACGCTCGCGCTCGCGATCAAGGACAAGGACTTCAGCAACCTGCCCACGTACTGGGGCGGCCAGCTGCTCGGCGCCATGATCGGCGCGGCCCTGGTCTGGGTGGCCTACTACGGCCAGTTCCGTGCCCACCTGACCGACAAGGAGATCGTCGGCGGGCCGGGCGCCCAGGCCACCACGGCCAAGGCCGTCGAGGCCCAGGAGCAGGGTGCCGGCCCGGTCCTCGGTGTCTTCTCCACCGGTCCGGAGATCCGGAACGTGGTGCAGAACCTCGCCACGGAGATCATCGGCACCGTGGTGCTGGTGCTCGCCGTCCTCACGCAGGGCCTGAACGACAAGGGCAACGGCCTGGGCACCCTCGGCGCCCTGATCACCGCCCTCGTGGTCGTCTCCATCGGCCTCTCCCTCGGCGGCCCGACGGGCTACGCGATCAACCCGGCCCGTGACCTCGGTCCCCGTATCGTCCACGCCCTGCTGCCCCTGCCCAACAAGGGCGGTTCCGACTGGAGCTACGCCTGGATCCCGGTGGTCGGTCCGCTGATCGGCGGCGCGATCGCTGCAGGCATCTACAACGTCGCGTTCGTCTGAGACGGGAGCCTCCCCCTCACGCGCGCGCCGTACGTACAGCCCCATCACCACGGATCTCTCAGGAGCACACAGTGACCGACGCCCACACCGCAGGCCCCTTCATCGCGGCCATCGACCAGGGCACGACTTCCTCGCGCTGCATCGTCTTCGACCGGGACGGCCGGATCGTCTCCGTCGACCAGAAGGAGCACGAGCAGATCTTCCCGAAGCCGGGCTGGGTCGAGCACAACGCCAACGAGATCTGGACCAACGTCCAGGAAGTCGTCGCCGGCGCCATCGAGAAGGCCGGCATCACCCGCGACGACATCAAGGCCATCGGCATCACCAACCAGCGCGAGACCACCGTGCTGTGGGACAAGAACACCGGTGAGCCCGTCCACAACGCCATCGTCTGGCAGGACACCCGCACCGACGCCCTCTGCCGCGAGCTGGGGCGCAACGTCGGCCAGGACCGCTTCCGCCGCGAGACCGGCCTCCCCCTGGCCTCGTACTTCGCCGGGCCCAAGGCCCGCTGGCTGCTCGACCACGTCGACGGCCTCCAGGAGCGCGCCGAGGCGGGCGACATCCTCTTCGGCACGATGGACAGCTGGGTCATCTGGAACCTGACCGGCGGCGTCAACGGCGGCAAGCACGTCACCGACGTCACCAACGCCTCCCGCACCATGCTGATGAACCTGCACACCATGCAGTGGGACCCGAAGATCGCCGAGTCCATCGGCGTCCCGCTCGCCATGCTGCCGGAGATCCGCTCCTCGGCCGAGGTCTACGGCGAGATCACCGGGGGCAAGCTGGGCGACCTGCTCGGCGGCATCCCGGTCGCGTCGGCGCTCGGCGACCAGCAGGCGGCCCTGTTCGGCCAGACCTGCTTCTCCGAGGGCGAGACCAAGTCCACCTACGGCACCGGCACCTTCATGGTGATGAACACCGGTGACAAGATCATCAACTCCTACGCGGGCCTGCTGACCACGGTCGGCTACAAGATCGGCGACCAGCCGACGGTGTACGCGCTGGAGGGCTCGATCGCCGTCACCGGCTCCCTGGTGCAGTGGATGCGCGACCAGATGGGCCTGATCTCGACCGCCGCCGAGATCGAGACGCTCGCGCTCTCGGTGGAGGACAACGGCGGCGCCTACTTCGTACCGGCCTTCTCCGGCCTGTTCGCCCCGCACTGGCGCTCCGACGCCCGCGGTGTGATCGCCGGCCTGACCCGGTACGTCACCAAGGCGCACCTGGCCCGCGCGGTTCTGGAGGCCACCGCCTGGCAGACCCGCGAGATCGCCGACGCGATGGTCAAGGACTCCGGCGACGAGCTGGTGGCCCTGAAGGTCGACGGCGGCATGACCTCCAACAACCTGCTGATGCAGACCCTGGCCGACGTCCTGGACGCACCGGTGGTGCGCCCGATGGTCGCCGAGACCACCTGCCTCGGCGCCGCCTACGCCGCCGGCCTCGCCGTCGGCTTCTGGTCCAGCACGGACGAACTGCGCGCCAACTGGCGCCGGGCCGCCGAGTGGACCCCCCAGATGGACGCGGACACCCGCGACCGTGAGTACAAGAACTGGCTCAAGGCCGTCGACCGGACCATGGGCTGGATCGAGGACGAGAGCTGAGCTGCCCACCACGGCTCCGACAGCTCTGACGAGGAGTAAGTACCCGACATGACCAGTCAGTCCACCCTGCAGTCCGTGCCTGCCCTGGGGACGCACCCGGCCTCCGGCTCGAACCCGAGCCGGGCCGAGACCAGGGAGCAGCTCTCCAAGGCGTCGTACGACCTTCTTGTGATCGGCGGCGGCATCCTGGGCATCTCCACCGCCTGGCACGCCGCGCAGTCCGGCCTCAGGGTGGCGCTGGTCGACGCCGGCGACTTCGCCGGCGCCACCTCCTCCGCCTCCTCCAAGCTGCTCCACGGCGGTCTGCGCTACCTGCAGACCGGCGCGGTGAAGCTGGTGGCGGAGAACCACTTCGAGCGCCGTGCGGTCTCCCGCCAGGTGGCCCCCCACCTGGCGAACCCGCTCACCTTCTACCTCCCCGTGTACAAGGGGGGCCCGCACGGCGCGGCGAAGCTCGGGGCGGGCGTCTTCGCCTACTCCGCGCTCTCCGCGTTCGGTGACGGCGTCGGCCACCTGCTCTCGCCCGCAAAGGCGGCGCAGGACGTGCCGGAGCTGCGCACCGAGAACCTCAAGGCCGTGGCCGTCTACGGCGACGACCAGATGAACGACGCCCGCATGGCGCTGATGACGGTCCGCGCGGCCGTCGAGGCGGGCGCGGTCGTCCTCAACCACGCCGAGGTCACCGGTCTGCGCTTCACCAGGGGCCGGGTCACCGGCGCCGACCTGAAGGACCGGACCTCCGGCGACGAGTTCGGCGTCAACGCCCGTCTGGTGCTGAACGCGACCGGCCCCTGGGTCGACCACCTGCGCCGGATGGAGGACCCGGCGGCGGCGCCGTCCATCCGTCTGTCCAAGGGCGCGCACCTGGTGCTCAAGCGCACCGCGCCCTGGAAGGCCGCGCTGGCGACCCCCATCGACAAGTACCGCATCACCTTCGCCCTCCCCTGGGAGGACATGCTGCTGCTCGGCACCACCGACGAGGAGTACGAGGGCGACCCGGCCGACGTGTCGGTCACCGAGAAGGACATAGCCCAGATCCTTGACGAGGCCGCGTTCTCCGTCCGGGACCAGCAGCTCCAGCGCGACCTGATGACCTACGCCTTCGCCGGTCTGCGGGTGCTGCCGGGCGGCCCCGGCGACACCGCCAAGGCCAAGCGCGAGACCGTGGTGACCGAGGGCAGGGGCGGCATGCTGTCCGTCGCGGGCGGCAAGTGGACGACGTTCCGGCACATCGGCCGCACGGTGATGCAGAAGCTGGAGGAGCTGCCGGGCCACCCGCTCGGTGACGACTTCGAGCCGATCTCCTCGCTGCCGAAGAAGCTCCCGCTGCCCGGTGTCGCCAACCCGCGCGCGGTCGCCCACCGCCTGCTGGTGGACCACCCGGCGCCCGGCCCGCGCATGTCCGCCGACACCGCCAAGCACCTCGCCACCCACTACGGCTCGCTGGCCTTCGACATCGCCCGCCTGGCGAACGAGCACCCGGAGCTGGCCGAGCGCGTCCACCCGGACGCCCCGGAGATCTGGGCGCAGGTCGTGTGGGCCCGCGACCACGAGTGGGCCGAGACGACCGACGACGTGCTGCGCCGCCGTACCACGCTGACCATCCGCGGACTCGCCACGGACGAGGTCCGCGCCAAGGTCCAGGACCTGCTCGACAAGAAGTAGGTCCCGGCCGGCCCCACCCCCTGACCGGGGCCGGAACGGATGAGGGCCGGCTCCTCCCGCACGGGGAGCCGGAGAGACGACAGGGGCGGCTCCACACCGGTGGAGCCGCCCCTGACGCATGTCCGACGTCGCCTTTAGAGACCGGTCATAGACCCCGCCTCCATTGTCATGAACCTGCGGTCCGAAGGACGGATCGCGGTTCTCATGGAGGTGTGGGATGCACCGCAGACTTGCCACCGGACTCGCCGCCTCGGCCATGGCCGTCCTGACCGTCACCGCGACCGCCACCGCGGCCACCGCTGCCCCGGCCGACAAGCCCCAGGTGCTCGCCAACTTCACCCAGACCACCGCGTCCAGCTACAACGCCTGGGCCGCCGCCCGCGCCAACCAGTCGGCGTGGGCCGCCTACGCCTTCGACTGGTCCACCGACTACTGCTCCTCCTCCCCCGACAACCCGCTCGGCTTCCCGTTCAAGATGTCCTGTGCCCGCCACGACTTCGGCTACCGCAACTACAAGGCGGCCGGCACCTTCAGCGCCAACAAGGCACGCCTCGACAGCGCCCTGTACGAGGACCTCAAGCGTGTCTGCAACGGTTACAGCGGCGCCACGAAGACCGCCTGCAACAGCACCGCGTGGACCTACTACCAGGCGGTGAAGGCCTTCGGCTGACGCACCGCCACGCCCCGGGAACTCGCCGCGGGACACCGTTACGGCCCTGCCGCGCTTCCGGACGCCCGGAGGCGCGGCGGGGCCGCGGCGCGTGCGCCGGGCCCGGGGCACCGGTGCGGCCCGCAACTGCCGTCGCGGACGGCGGGCTTCGCCTCCCCGCCCGGGCCAGGGGTGTTCCCGGGTGGTGATCGGGGCAGTGATCTCGCATCCCCCGGGCAAGGGGGCTGCGGGCGCCCCCGCGGGACGCCGTAAAGTTGGGACGTCAGGCGAGGGCACGTCGGAAGGAGGCGCTGGGTGATCGAGCTGGAGGGGGTTCCCGAGCTGATCGACCCAGTCATGGTGGCCGCGTTCGAGGGCTGGAACGATGCCGGCGACGCCGCCTCCACGGCGGTCGCGCATCTGGAACGCGAGTTCAAGGGCGAGGTGTTCGCGGCGCTGGACGCCGAGGACTACTACGACTTCCAGGTGAACCGCCCCACGGTGTTCATGGACGGCGGCGTGCGCAAGATCACGTGGCCGACGACACGGCTCTCGGTGGTCCGGGTCGGCGGCGACAAGCCGCGCGACCTCGTGCTGGTCCGCGGCATCGAACCGTCCATGCGCTGGCGCTCGTTCTGCAACGAGCTGCTCGGCTTCGCGCACGAACTGGGCGTGGAGCTGGTGGTCGTCCTGGGCGCCCTGCTCGGCGACACCCCGCACACACGTCCGGTCCCGGTCAGCGGGGTCACCTCGGACGCCGACCTGGCCCGCCGCATGGACCTGGAGGAGACCAAGTACGAGGGCCCGACGGGCATCGTCGGCGTCCTCCAGGAGGCCTGCACGCACGCCGGCGTCCCGGCGGTGTCGCTGTGGGCGGCGGTCCCGCACTACGTCTCCCAGCCGCCCAACCCCAAGGCCACCCTGGCGCTGCTGAACCGCCTGGAGGACCTGCTGGACCTGCGCGTCCCGCTGGGTGAGCTGCCCGAGGACGCGCGCGCCTGGCAGGTGGGCGTGGACCAGCTCGCCGCCGAGGACAGCGAGGTCGCCGAGTACGTCCAGACGCTGGAGGAGGCCCGGGACACCGCCGAGCTGCCGGAGGCGTCCGGCGAGGCGATCGCCCGCGAGTTCGAGCGGTACCTGCGGCGCCGGGACGTCAGTCCGCCGGGCGGGCACGCCACGGCGGACGGCGGGGACGGCTCGTACCTGCGGGACACCCCCGGCGCCGGCCGCACCCGGCCGCCGAAGCCGACCAGGCCGGGGACCTCCGGAGCCGCGGAAGGCGCCCAGGAAGACGCGCAGGAACGGGCCGGCGGGGACACCCCGGGCGGCGCTCAGGCCGGGCCGGGCGAGGACACACCCGGCGGCACCCCGGACGGCACGGCCGAGGGCTCCTCGGAGGGCCGCGGCGAGGGCAGCCCTGACAAGCCGGACACACCGGACGCTCCGGACACCCCGGAAGACTGAGCACGGCGGACACGGGCGCGGGTGTCGAAGGAGACGGACGAGGGGCGGTTCCCGTGACGGGAACCGCCCCTCGCCGTTCGGACGGCGTCAGGCCGCCGGGCCCGGAGCTACAGGGCCACGCCCAGCAGCGCGTCCACGGCGCGGGTCACGACACCGGGTGCGCCCGCGTCGGTGCCGCCCTCTGCCTCCTGGCGGGCCGCCCAGCGGTCCACCGCGGCCAGCGCGGCGGGAGCGTCCAGGTCGTGGGCCAGCGCCTCGCGGATCTCCTCCACGAGCGCGTCGGCGGACGGGCCGTCGGGCCGGGAGACGGCCGCGCGCCAGCGGCCGAGGCGGTCCACCGCGTCACGCAGGACCTGGTCGGTCCACTCCCAGTCGGAGCGGTAGTGGTGGGCGAGCAGGGTCAGCCGGATCGCGGCCGCGTCGACGCCGTCGTGGCGCAGCCGGGAGACGAAGACGAGGTTGCCCTTGGACTTGGACATCTTCTCGCCGTCCAGGGCGACCATGCCGGCGTGGACGTAGGCCTTGGCCATCGGGAACTCGCCGGTGAGCACCTGGGCGTGCGAGGCGCCCATCTCGTGGTGCGGGAAGGCCAGGTCGGAGCCGCCGCCCTGGACGTCGAAGCCCATGCCGAGGTGGTCGAGGGCGATGGCCACGCACTCGATGTGCCAGCCGGGCCGGCCGCGGCCGAGCGAGCCGCCGTCCCAGCTCGGCTCGCCCTCGCGGGCGGTCATCCAGAGCATCGGGTCGAGCGGGTTCTTCTTGCCCGGGCGGTCCGGGTCGCCGCCGCGCTCGGCGGACAGCAGCCGCATCGCGGCCGCGTCGAGGTTCGAGACCTGCCCGAAGTGCGGGTCGGACTCGACGGAGAAGTAGATGTCGCCGTCCAGCTCGTAGGCCGCGCCGAGGTCGCGCAGCCGCTCCACGAGCGGGACGATGCCGGGTATCGCCTCCACGGCGCCTATGTAGTGCTGCGGCGGCAGCATCCGCAGGGCGGTCATGTCCTCGCGGAAGAGGGTGGTCTCCTTCTCGGCGAGGGCGACCCAGTCGACGCCGTCCCGCTCCGCGCGCTCCAGCAGCGGATCGTCGACGTCGGTGACGTTCTGGACGTAGTGGACCTGCCGCTTGGTGTCGAGCCACACGCGCTGTACGAGGTCGAACGCGTTGTAGGTCGCCGCGTGACCCATGTGGGTCGCGTCGTACGGCGTGATGCCGCAGACGTAGATACGGGCGACGGGACCGGGGTCGAGGGTGACGAGGCCGCCGGTCGCGGTGTCGTGGATCCTCAGGTCGCGGCCCTGACCAGGCAGGGCGGGGACCTCGGAAGCGGGCCAGGCATGCATGTACATGAGCCTAACCGGCCGCGAGCTGCGGATACGAACGGGATCGGGCCGGACGGCCTGTTGTGCCCTCTTGTGGGTCTCTCCGCGTTGTGCTCGGGGTCGCGCTCAGACGGGCGGCCACGGGATCGCGGGCCACTCCCCGCCCGGCTCCGGGTGCCGTCCGGAGGCCAGCAGCGCGTCGACCCGCGCGCGCGTGGCGTCGAGCTCGGCCGGCGTGATCAGGCCGGCCAGCCGCGCGGCCAGCTCGCCGCCCCGAGCGAGCGTGGCGCGCAGCCCGCCGAGCACCTCGACGGCCTCCGCGGTGAGCGGCTCCCCGGCCCAGCCCCACAGCAGCGTGCGCAGCTTGTCCTCGACGTTGAAGGTGACCCCGTGGTCGATCCCGTAGAGCCGCCCGTCCGGGGTGGGCAGCAGGTGGCCGCCCTTGCGATCGGCGTTGTTGATCACCGCGTCGAGGACGGCGAGGCGGCGCAGCCGCTCGTCGTCGGCGTGCACCAGGAGCGCGGTGCGACCCTCGCCGACGTCGGCGAACCCGATCGCCTTCCAGCCGGCTTCCGGCTCCTCGCCGTCGACCAGGGCGAGCAGCTCGGCGTCGGCGCCGACCTCGATCCACAGCTGGCACATGCCCTCGCCGTACGGCCCGTCGCGCAGCACCGTCGGGGGGACCAGCCCCCAACCGGTGGCCTCGGAGACCTCGTAGGCGGCCACCTCGCGGCCGGCCAGGGTGCCGTCGGGGAAGTCCCACAGCGGGCGCTCCCCGGCGACCGGCTTGTACACGCAGGTGGCCTCGCGGCCGTCGAGGGCCACGGTGCAGAACAGCGCCGCGTTGGACGCCTCGCGGATCCGGCCACGCACGGACAGCTCACCGCGGGCCAGCAGCTCCGCGGCGTGCGGGTCGGCCGTCACGCTCCGCGGCGGTATCCGTTCTGGCGCGGGCATACATGTCCTTCCGGATCGAGCGGGAGGCTGCACAGCGGGCACGGCGGCCGCCCGGCGTTGACGACGTCGAGGGCCCGCTTGGCGAAGGATCGTGCCTGCGCCCCGGTCAGCCGGACCCGCAGCATCGGGGGCCCGTTCTCCTCGTCCTGGAGCAGCCGCTCCTCGGCCTCGGCGAGGTCCTCCTCGGTGTCGGCGTCCAGTTCCACCAGGGCCTGGGCCTCGACGATCATGCGCTGTTCGTCGCCGTCCCAGGCGAGGGCCATGGTGCCGACGCGGAACTCCTCCTCGATGGGCACCTCGAGCGGGCCGGTGTCGGCGATCTCCGAGGGCGCCACGGCGGGGACGGCCGCGCTGCCGCCGCTGCGCCGTACGACCTCGTCCAGCAGTTCGTCCATGCGCTCGGCGAGCGCGGCGACCTGGGTCTTCTCCAGGGCCACGCTGGTCACCCGGGCGCCTGCGGTGGCCTGGAGAAAGAACGTACGGCGTCCGGGCAGTCCGACCGTGCCGGCCACGAAGCGGTCCGGCGGATCGTAGAGGAACACCTGACGGGACACGTCCTGTCTCCATGGGACTCGAGGGTTGCTGCGGTGCGTGCGGTACGTGCGAGGGGCCGTGCGGACCGCTTCACCCTACTGCGGCCGACGATCACGGTGCGCCCGCACCACCCCCGACCGGTGCGTCTTCCTCGCCGTGTTCCTCGCGAGGGGCAAGAGATGCGAAATCGCCGGTGTCGCCGAGGCGAACGAGGAACGGCCGCAGACGGGTGTAACGGATCGCTGTGATGGAACACGGTTCCACGGAGATCCGCTGGAAGAGGTCGAGATGCAGTCCGAGGGCGTCGGCGACGAGGGACTTGATGATGTCGCCGTGCGAGCACATGAGGTAGACGGCGTCGGCGCCGTGGTCGCGCTCCACGCGCGCGTTCCACTCGCGTACGGCCTCGGCGGCGCGGGTCTGCATGGCCCGCATGGACTCGCCGCCCGGGAAGGCGGCGGCGGTCGGGTGCGCCTGGACGACCTCCATGAGCGGCTCGTCGGCGAGTTCGGCGAGTTTGCGGCCGGACCAGTCTCCGTAGTGGCACTCCCCGATCCGTTCGTCGGTGTGGGAGCGCAGTCCGGGGCGGGCGTCGAGCAGCGGCCGTACGGTTTCCTGGCAGCGCTGCAGGGGGCTGGCGACGACCTCGGAGAGCGGCAGCCCGGCGAGGCGGCCGGGCAGCGCGGCGGCCTGTGCGGCCCCGCGGTCGTCCAGGGCGACGCCGGGGGTCCATCCGGCGAGCACACCCGAGGTGTTGGCGGTTGACCGTCCGTGCCTGACGAGGATCAGCGTGGGCATGCGGCCCAGGGTAAGCGCACCACCACAGGCACAGTCGGTCGGACGAAGGGAGAATGCGCTCCGTGATCGTGGATTGCGCGGTGTACCGGCACGGGCACCGCACCGAGGGCCCGGAGGACCTGTCCGACGCGCTGGACGCGGCGCGGGCGGGCGGCGGTTTCGTGTGGATCGGTCTGCACGAGCCGTCGGAGCGGGAGTTCGAGCTGGTCACCCAGGAGTTCGGGCTGCACCCGCTGGCCGTCGAGGACGCCCTCAAGGCGCATCAGCGGCCCAAGCTCGAGGTGTACGACGACTCGCTGTTCATGGTGCTCAAGCCGGTGGTGTACGAGCCGGAGAGCGACACCGTCTCGGCCGGCGAGGTGATGATCTTCATCGGTGACGCGTTCGTCGTCACGGTCCGGCACGGCGAGGGCGCGCCGCTCGCGGCGGTGCGGCACCGGCTGGAGGAGGAGCCGGAGATGCTGGGCAAGGGCCCCACGTCGGTGCTGTACGCGATCTCCGACGCCGTGGTCGACCACTACCTCGACGTGGCGACGGAACTGCAGACGGACCTGGAGGAGCTGGAGGCCGAGGTCTTCCAGCCGGACGGCGGCGGCTCGCGCAACACCGCGTCGCGGATCTACACCTTCAAGCGGCAGGTGCTGGAGTTCCGGCGGGCCACCGGTCCGCTCGTGCCGCCGCTGACCCGCCTCGCGGGCACCGGCCAGTTCGGCGGCGGGGTGCCGTTCGTGGACGACAAGGCACGGCCCTTCTTCCGGGACGTGAACGACCACCTCGCGCGCGTGAACGAGTCCGTGGAGAGCCTGGACCGGCTGGTGTCGGACATCCTCAACGCGCATCTGGCGCAGATGAGCGTGCGGCAGAACGACGACATGCGGAAGATCTCGGCGTGGGCGGCGATGGCGGCGATCCCCACGATGATCGCGGGGATCTACGGCATGAACTTCGACCACATGCCCGAGCTGCACTGGCTGTGGTCCTACCCCGTGGTGATCGTGGTGATGGCCGTCCTCGAAGTGCTGCTGTACCGCCAGTTCAAGCGGCGCGGCTGGCTGTGAGCGCGGCTCACGCGAACTCGGGGCCGGCGGCCGGGGCCGCGGGGCCGGCCGGATCGCCGAGGGGGTCGGGGCGGTCCGGCCGGCGCAGGGTGACCATGCGGCGCCGGCCGCCCAGCCGCTCGTAGGCGTACAGGGCGTGGATACCGGCCGCGAGCAGCCGGGACCGGGCCCGGGACCAGCGCAGGATGCGGCCCATGTGGGCCATGACGGCGAGGCTGACGTCCCGGTGGACGCGGATCTCGGCGAGCGCGCAGGCGCGCAGGGTGCGCCGGACGAAGCGGCCGTGCCCTGCGGCGGTCAGGCGCAGGAGTTCCTCGTGGGCGTAGGCGAGGTGGTTGTCCTCGTCGTGCGCGATCATCCGCACGGCCCGGCCGATCTCCGGGTCGTCGCCGAACCACCTCTTCAGCAGGCCCATCTGGTCGGCGGCGCGCTGTTCGGTGACCCGGCTGTGCGCGAGGTAGACGATGACGTCGCGGACGGTGAGCGGTTCGTCGCGCCGGAGTCTGTCGTGGGCGAGGCCGATGCCCGCGCGCTCCAGGAGCATCGTGTAGTCGGTCTCCGGCGGGACGGGCACCGGGGCGAGGCCGCGCTTCCTCATCAGGGCGTCGAAGACGCGCCCGTGCTTGTCCTCGTCGGCGCCGTGGCGGGCGATCTTGGGGGCCAGGGCGCGTTCCTCCGCCGGCACCAGCGCGGCGATCCTGCCGTTCTCCCAGCCGCCCTGCGCCTCTCCGCCGGCGGCGACGGAGCAGAAGAGCCGGAACGACCTGTCGTCGGCGAGGATCTCCTGGAACAGACTCTTGGCCGAAAGCGCCGAGAACATCGATGCCACCTCTCTGCAGATCCCGCGAAGATCGAGTCAAATCGGGACGGAGTGGTGTCGCAACAGCAGGGCGGGCCGGTTCTGCCGAAAGGAGGAGCGCCGGGGTCGTAACCGGGCGGCGCCCGGCGCGTTGTTCTCCGTGACGGCCGTGGCGGGGAAGACCCCCCGAGCCCCCACCACGGCCGCGGAAGCCCGTCAGGCGAGGCCCGCGCGCTCCAGGGCCTCGCTGCCGGCCCGCAGGGAGGCCAGCCGCTCGTCGAGGGTGAAGCCGGCGGGGGCGAGGCTGAGCGTGGTGACACCGGCGGCCGCGTAGGCCTTCATCCGGTCGGCGATGCGCTCCACGGAGCCCAGCAGCGTGGTCCGGTCGATGAGGTCCTGCGGGACCGCGGCCGCGGCTCCCTGCTTGTCCCCGGACAGGTACTTCTCCTGGATCTCGGCGGCTTCCTTCTCGTATCCCATGCGCCGGGCGAGCTGGTTGTAGAAGTTCTGCTTGATGCTGCCCATGCCGCCGACGTACAGGGCGGTGTAGGGGCGGAAGGTGTCGGCCAGGCGGGCCACGTCCTTGTCGTCGCCGACGGCCAGCGGCAGGGTCGGGCAGACGTCGAACCCGTCGAGCGTCAGCCCGGCCTTCTCCCGGCCCGCGCGCAGGTGCTTGATCGTGGTCTCCTCCAGGTGCTCGGCGGAGGGGAAGATCAGCAGCGCGCCGTCGGCGATCTCGCCGGTCTGTTCGAGGTTCTTGGGGCCGATGGCGGCGATGTAGAGCGGGATGTGCTCACGCTCGGGGTGCACGGTCAGCTTGATCGGCTTGCCCGGGCCGCCGGGCAGCGGCAGCGTCCAGTGCTCGCCCTCGAACGACAGCCGCTCGCGGGTCATCGCCTTGCGCACGATCTCCACGTACTCGCGGGTGCGCGAGAGCGGCTTGTCGAACTTGACGCCGTACCAGCCCTCGGAGACCTGCGGTCCGGAGACGCCGAGGCCCAGCCGGAAGCGCCCCTTGGACAGCGAGTCCAGGGTCGCCGCGGTCATCGCGGTCATGGCCGGCTGCCGGGCCGGGATCTGGAAGATGGCCGAGCCGACGTCGATGCGCTCGGTCTGCGCGGCGACCCAGCTGAGCACCGTGGCCGCGTCGGAGCCGTACGCCTCGGCGGCCCAGCACACGGAGTAGCCCAGCCGCTCGGCCTCCTGTGCCACGGCGAGATTGTCCGCGTCCATCCCCGCGCCCCAGTAGCCGAGGTTGATCCCGAGCTGCATGGCCGATCCCCTTACCCATGAGTAACGTCCTTGGCGGAGACCATAGCGCGGGGGCGGCCCCGACCGGCAGGGCATGCCCGGGATCGGGTGCAGGTCACCCGGTCACGCGTGGTCGATCCGAGTTGTCCACAGGCAACCCACGGCACCAGTTCTGGCCAGTAATCTCGCGCTCATGGAGCAGAGGCATCTCGGCCGCACAGGCCTGCGCGTGTCCCGCATCGGGCTCGGCACCCTCACCTGGGGCCGGGACACCGACGAGCACGACGCCGCGGACATGCTGAAGGCGTTCTGGGAGGCCGGCGGCACCCTCGTCGACACCGCCGACGTGTACGGCGACGGGGAGGCCGAGTACCTGCTCGGACGGCTCATAGACGGCCTGGTGCCGCGCCGGGACCTGGTGATCTCCACGAAGGCGGGCAGCGTCCCCGATCCCGACCGCCGCGTCGACGGCTCCCGCGGCCATCTGCTCGCCGCGCTCGACGCCTCCCTGGCCCGGCTCGGCACGGACCATGTGGACGTGTGGCACGTCCACGCCTATGACCCGGCCACGCCGCTGGAGGAGACCCTCCAGGCCCTCGACCTGGCGGTGAGCAGCGGCCGCGCCCGGTACGCCGGCGTCTCCAACTTCTGCGGCTGGCAGCTCGCCAAGGCGGCGACCTGGCAGCTCGCGGCGCCGGGGGCGCGCACCCGGCTGGCCGGCACGCAGGTGGAGTACTCGCTGCTCCAGCGCGGGGTCGAGCGCGAGGTGCTGCCCGCCGCGCTCGACCTGGGGGTCGGTCTGCTCCCCTCCTCCCCCCTGGGCCGCGGCGTGCTCACCGGCAAGTACCGGCACACCACTCCCGCGGACTCGCGGGGCGCCTCGGAGCACCTCGCGCCGTTCGTGGAGCCCTACTTGGACGACACCGCTACCCGCATCGTGGACGCGGTGACGACGGCCGCCGACGGGCTCGCGGTCACCCCGCTCCAGGTGGCCCTCGCCTGGGTCCGGGACCGCCCGGGCGTGGCCGCGCCGGTCGTCGGCGCGCGCAACGCGCAGCAGCTCACGGCGGCACTGTCAGTGGAGGCGCTTAGTCTTCCTGACGAAATCTGCCGGGCGCTGGACGATGTGTCGGCGCCCGTGCACCGCTATCCCGATCACGACTGGAGCACGCTGTGAGCACGGAGCCGGAGACCACGGAGGACACCGGGCCGGGGACCCCGGACACCCCGGAGGGCCCGGACACGTCGGAGGCCCGGGACACCACGGGCGCCCCGGACGCCCCGGACGCCCCGAACACCCCGGACACTCCGGAGCCGGACGCGGCGGGCGACGAAGGCCCCGGGGGCGGCGCGGAGCCGGCCGAGGATGAGAGCCGGGCCGGGGGTGAGGACCCGGGCGAGGGTGACGGCCCGGCCGGGAGCACCGGCGCTGCCGAGGGCACCGGCACGGCCGAGGGCTCGGGCGACCGGTCCGAGGCGGCTGCCGAGCTGGCCGCGCAGCGGATGGAGCGGGAGCGCATCGAGCGGCGCAAGGCCGAGAAGAAGGGCCCCATCGAGAGCGGCACCAAGCTGAGCGGCTCGGCCGCCGACCTGCTCGCCGCGGTCCGGGCGGTGGAGAGCGGGGCCAAGCCGCTCGCCACCGTCTTCGCGGAGCCCGCGCCGGCCCCGCGGCGCCAGGCCCCCGAGCCGGTGCGGCGCCCCCAGCAGCCGGCCCCGGCCGCGGCCCCGAGCGGGCCCGCCCCCGAGACCGTCGAGTCAGTTCGGCGGGTGCTGGCCCGGGGCGGCGCTCCCGAGGCGCTCGCGCCGCAGGTGGCCGCGGCCCTCGGCGAGGCCGCGGGCGACACGCTCCAGGAGGACCCCTGGCAGCTGCTGCGGGTCGGCGGTGTCCGCCCGGAGCAGGCCGACGGGTTCGCGCGGGCCCTGCTCGGCACGGACTGCCGCCCGGACGACGAGCGGCGCGGCCGCGCGCTGACCGTCTGGCTGCTGGAGCAGGCGGCGCTGGCCGGGCACACCGCGCTCGAACTGCCGGCGCTGACCGCCGCGCTCGCCCAGCGGGCCGTGCCGGACCCGGACACCGCCGTGCAGAGCACCCTCGCCGAGGGCGAGGCGCTGGCGTTCCAGGACGCGCTGGAGGAGCCGGGCGCCGCCCCCGCCCCGCGTCAGGAGGGGGAGGAGGCCGGCGAGGAGGAGGAACGCCCGGTGCGGGTCCTCGTCGGTCTGGAGCGGTACGCCCTCGCCGAGGAGAGCCTCGCGGACGGCCTGGCCCGTCTGGTCAACTCACCCGGGGAGGCCGCGGGCCCGTGGGAGGCGGTCGCGGCCGGGGTCTCCGGCGGCGCGGCGGAGCTGGCCCGCGCGGTCGCCGGGCACGGCCTGGTGCTGCACACCGGCGGTGAGGCGGCCCGCGCGGAGCCGGCCGCGCTGCTCGGCGC
>NZ_JARAUO010000061.1:0-37510 GCF_033792105.1 Streptomyces sp. WI03-4A | reverse complement strand
ACCACGGCCGCGATCTCGACCGGCAGGGCGCCGATCCGGCCAGGGCGAACCCGTCGGCGGAACGCGCCCGCGCGAGCAGCACGGTCGAGACGGCCACCAGCGCGAGGCCGGCCAGCAGGCCCTCGGCGGGCAGCAGGCCGCTCCACAGACCCGAGCAACGCGCGCAGCCGCGGGCGTGCCGGGCTATGCGCTTGCGCCACAGCGCCGAGGGGACGCCGTCCCAGGCGGCCAGCACACCGCGGAGTTCCTCGCACGGCGGCTGCGCGTCGAGGGCGCGCACCACCACGCGGGCCGCCTCCAGTTGCGCCTTCATCCGCTGCACCCGGACCGCCGTGTGCTGCGGCGACAGCTCCAGCGCCGCCGCGACCTCGGCGCGGGTCAGCTCACCCGCGCACTCCAGCCACCACAGCGACAGCAGCCCCCGGTCGTCCGGCTCCAGCCAGCGGGTGGCACGCGCGGTCTCTTGGCGCTGGCCGGACAGTTGCAGCTGCACGATGGTCAGGTCCACGAAGTCGGCGCCCGGATCGGCGAGGTCCGCCGCCTCCTCGACGGCGCCCGGGGCGAACTGCCGGTGCTGCCAGTGCGTGCGGACCTGGTTCATGGCGATCGCCACCAGCCAAGAGCGGAAGCCCTCGGGAGTACGCAGGCCGCCCAGCGCGTCCAGGGCGCGGAGCATGGTCTCCTGCACCACGTCGTCGACATCGACCGAGCCGTTCAAAGCACGTCCCACGATGTTGTAGACCAGCGGGAGGTACGCACTGACCAGGGCGTCCTGGGCGTGCGGGTCGCCCGCCCGGGCAGCGGTCACCAGTGCCGCCGACTCCATCGCGTGCTGAGTACTCATCTGAAGCTTCCCTGTCCTCGATGCCGAACGCTGCTGTCCGATATCTGGGAGACCGCTCGGCGAGGCCCGGATAACAACTTCTTCGGAGACTCGTTCGAGATCGTTCGACGAGAGGGTCGTCGCACCGGCTCGCGACCGCAAGGAGACAGATCACAGCGGCACCGCCGTGAACCGCCGTCAGGCCGGCGTCTTCTTCTGGTATCCGGCCGGCGAGGCCGCGCCTGTCAGGTCTGACGGCAGAGCGCGTCGCCCAGGGCCGTACGCGCGTAGCGGACGGTGCGGCCGCTGCGGGTGCGGCTGAGCAGGCCCGCGTCGTAGAGGACGGCCAGGTGCTGGCTGACCGCGCCCGCGGTGACGTCCAGGCGGTGGGCGAGTTCGGTGGTGGAGGCCGGTTCGGCGAGGAGGCCCAGCAGCCGGGCCCGGGGGCGGCCGAGGAGGCGTACCAGCGCCTGGTCGGTGACCGGCGGCGGTGCCTCGGAGAGGGTGCCCCGGCCGCGGGCCGGATAGACGAGCATCGGGGGGCGGGAGGCGTCGAGCACCGTCTGGGCGCCGCGGGCGAAGAGCGTCGGCATCAGCACCATGCCGCGGCCGGCGATGCGGATGTCGGCCGACGGCCAGGGGGCCGTGTCGCCGGTGCGCATCAGCAGCAGCTGGTCGCCCCTCCACACCAGGCGTGGGTCGAGCCCGGAGAACAGCGCCGCCGCCCCCTGTTCGGCCAGCACCCGTGCCTGGTGGGCGAGGTCCGCCTCCAGGATGCTCTGCACGCGCGGCCACCAGCCGTCGCTGAGGCAGGTGTGCCAGTAGGCGTCCAGCGCGTCGGTGAGCCGGGCGAGGAAGACCGGCGGGTCGGTCAGGCCGCGTGCCACGACCGGCGGGAGCGCGTCGCCGGTGCGGTAGGTGGCGCGGAAGTCCGAGACGACGACGGCCGGCGGGGTGCGGCGGACCTCGTCGAGCTCCTCGGCGAAGGCCGGGCGGGCCCGGGGCGGACGCGGCGTCAGGAAGTCGGGGACCCACAGCCAGGGGGCGATCAGGGCGGGGAGCAGTTCGTGGTCGAGGGAGGCGAGGCGCGGGCGGATGCGGCGCAGCCACGGCCGGTGGTGCGGGTAGCGCGCCGGGTCGTGCAGACAGCGCAGCGAGAACACCGCCTCCTGCAGGGGTGAGTAGGCGAACGAGGTGGTGGCGAGGTCACCGATGACGAACCGGAACTCGATCATTGAGCGCCACGCTAAATCATTGTCGGGCGCGAGCGGCCGGCGGGTTGGCTGCTGGACATGACCACGACACCAGTTTCGCAGGGGCCTGACCAGGACGGCAGTACCGGGGCGCCCCGTGCCACCCGCGCCGGCGGGCTGCTGCCGGCCGACCCGGTCCTGCGCCTCGCCACCGTCCTGACCGCCGTCAACTCCCTCGGCAACGGCCTGTACTTCCCGCTCGGCGTCCTGTACTTCACGCGCATCGTCGGCCTCGACGCGACCGCCGTCGGGCTCGGGCTCACGGTCGCGGGTCTGGTGGGCGTGGCCGCGGGGGTGCCCGCCGGGCGGGCCGCGGACCGGTGGGGCGCCCGGCGGGTGGGCGCCGTGCTCTGGGGCGGCACGGGACTCGCCACGGCCTCGTACACCCTGGTGCACTCCTACGCCGGGTTCCTCGCCGCGGTGGTCTGCGCGACAGCGCTGCAGATGGCGAGCCGCGGGGTGCAGGGCGCGCTGTACGCCGACGTTCTGCCCGCGGCGACGCGGGTGGAGGCCCGGGCGTACCTGCGGATGGTGACCAACGTGGGCATGGGCGTGGGCGGCGTACTGGGCGCGGTCGCGCTGCAACTGGACACGCGCGGGGCGTACTTGACGGTGATCGCGCTCAACGCGCTGTCGTTCGCCGGCCCCGCCCTGCTGCTGCCCAGGCTGCCGCTGGCGGCGCACGCGCGGGAACGGGCGGTCCTGGACGCCGGTGCCCCGGCCGTCGACCGCTGGCGGGCGGTGCGCGATCTGCCGTTCCTGGCGGTGACCGTGCTCAACGCGGTGCTGGTCGTGCAGTACACGCTGGCGGAGGTGGGGTTGCCGCTGTGGATCGTGGAGCGGACCGAGGCCCCGCGCTGGACGGCGGCCATGCTGATGATCGTCAACTGTGCCCTGGTGGCCCTGCTCCAGGTGCGGGTCGCCCGGCGCGCCTCGCGCGTGCCCAGCGCGGTACGGGCGATGGGCTGGGCGGGGCTGCTGCTGGCGGCCGCCTGCGCGGTGTACGCGCTCTCGGCGGGCCTCTCCCCCGTGTGGGCGGTGGTGTCGCTGACCGCCGGCGCCGTGGTCCAGGTCTTCGCCGAGGTGCTGTCGGCGGCGGGCGGCTGGACGCTCGGCTACGAACTGGCCGACGCCCGTGCGCACGGCGTGTACCAGGGCGTCTTCGGCGCCGGGATGTCGGCCGGGATGATGGCGGGTCCGGCCCTGGTCACGGTCACCGCGGTCGCCCACGGCACGCTCGGCTGGGCGGTGCTCGGCGTGGTGTTCGCCGCGGCCGGCCTCGCGGTGGCCCCCGCCGTCCGCTGGGCCCAACACGACGGCACCTGGCGCGGCGAACCGACCTGAGACGGGACGGCCCGCCGGCGGGGCGGCTCGCCGGGAAGCACCTGCTCGTCGGGAAGCGCCGGTCCGCCGGGGTCGTCGGGGAGCGGCGGCTCGTCGGGGAGCGGCGGCTCTCCGGGAGCCCGTCGCCCGGCCTGGCCCGGAACGGACGCTCAGGGCTCCCGGTGCTCGTGCGCCGCGCGTTCCAGCGCCTCGGCCTCGGCCTCGGCCAGCCGGGTCTCCGCCGCCACGTCGATCGAGCGGGTCAGCAGCCAGTACAGCAGCGCGGCGATCGGCAGTCCGACGAACAGGGAGATGTCCGCCCCGCCGAGCGCCCGGGCGGCGGGGCCCACGTACAGGGTGCCGACGGAGAAGAACGGGATCATGCAGGCGAAGCCCACCAGGTACGCGATGATGCCGTGCCAGCCCCAGCGGCCGTAGATGCCGTTCGGGTTGAAGATCTCGGCGATGGCGTAGTGCCCGCGGCGCACCACGTAGTAGTCCATGAGGTTCACCGAGGTCCACGGGATGAACAGGTAGAGGACCAGCAGCAGGAAGTTCTCGAAGTTGGCCAGGAAGTTGGAGGTGGCGGCCAGCGCGCCGATCAGGGAGAGCGCCGCGGTGAGGCCGAGGGTCACCAGGCGGACGGCGAGCGTCGGCCGCACCCGCTTGAACGAGTCGATGGCGCTGATGAGGGTCAGGGAACCGCCGTACATGTTCAGCGCCGTGACGGACACCAGCCCCAGCGCGGAGAAGAGCAGCACGACCGCGCCGAACCCGTCGAACACCTTGTCGCCGGCGGCGTTGATCGACGTGATCGTCTCGAAGCCCTTGCCGGACCACGCGGCCAGCAGCGAGCCGAGGACCATCAGCCAGATGCCGCCGAGCGCGGAGCCGAAGTAGGTCCAGTAGAAGGTCTTGCGGACGGTCACGTCCGGCGGGAGGTAGCGCGAGTAGTCCGAGACGTAGATCGCCCAGCTGATCTGGTAGCCGGCCACCACGCCGAACTGGGCCAGGAACGGGGTCCACTTGAAGGCGCCGAGGTCGAAGGAGCCGGGCGGGTAGTGCAGGGTGACCAGGACGCCGACGGTGAAGACGCCGAAGATGACGAGGAAGGCGTAGGTCAGGAGGCGCTCGGCCCGGTGGATGATGTCGTAGCCCACGAGCGCGATGACCAGGGCGATCACGGTGACCACGATCACCCAGAGGTTGACCCCGCCGTGCAGGGTGGTGTGCAGGGCGTCGGCGGCGAGGCTGCTGTTGAAGACGTTGAACCCCGCGTACTGCACATAGGCGAACAGCCACACCAGGAGGGCGCCGACGTAGCCGAACTGCGGCCGGGACTGGATCATCTGCGGCAGGCCGAGCTGGGGGCCCTGGGCGGAGTGGAAGGCCATGAAGAAGGTGCCGATGACGGTGCCGGTCACGATGGCCAGGAGCGACCAGATGAGGTTGCCGCCCTGGGTGATGCTGACCAGTCCCACCGCGAGGGTGGCGATCTGCGCGTTGGACATGAACCACAGCGGGCCGAGGTGCCAGAGCTTGCCGTGCCGTTCGTTCAGGGGGACGTAGTCGATCGACCGGACCTCGAGGCCGGAGACCCTCGGCTCCGCTGATGTGCTCATGACGCCTCCCGGGCCCGGTGTGCCTGCCTGGTCACATTGTCCGGCCCTGTTGCCCTGCTCACAATTCACCCCGAAACCGCCTCTTCGTGGCAGCGGTCACTTCGCGCGGCGGGCGATTTGTTTACGTTCGCAGTCCTGTGTCCCCGCACCCCGAACTGCCGAGGCCCCTGACGATGGCGTACCGAAACCGCCCCCTGCCGCAGCCGCGCACCCCGCGAGGGAACCGCCCCCGGGCCCGGGGCGCGGCGGTCACCGCTCCGCTCGCGGCCACCGCGTCGGCTCTGCTCGCGGCCGGCACGCTCGGCCTCGCCCAGCCGGCCGCCGCGGCGGCGCCGGCCGGCTCCTCCGCGAGCGGGTCCGCGGCGGCCTCCTTCCCGGCCTCCGTGGGGGCGAAGGGCAAGGCGCGGGTGACGGCAGCGGTCTTCGACCTGGACGCTTCGGGCCACGGCCCGGCGGTGTACGGCACCGACGCGCCCTACGACACGGCGAGCATCATCAAGGTCGACATCCTCGCCTCGGTCCTGCTCAAGGCGCAGGACTCCCGGCACGCCCTGACCGCGAAGGAGCGCGCCCAGGCGGAGGCCATGATCGAGCACAGCGACAACGCCGCGGCCAACGCCCTGTGGCGGCGCATCGGGCTCGCCCCGGGTCTGAAGGCGGCCAACAAGCGGCTGGGCCTGACCGCCACCCAGGGCGGCCCCGGCCCCAAGTGGGGTCTGACCAGGACCACGGCGAGCGACCAGATACGGCTGCTGCGCGCGGTCTTCGGCACCGCCCCGGCGCCGAAGGCGGGCTCTGCGCCGGCGCTCAGCGACGCGTCCCGCGCCTACATCCGCACACTGATGAGCCGGGTCGCCACCGAGCAGTCCTGGGGTGTCTCGGCGGCCGCCGACCCCGGGGCGGCGCTGAAGAACGGCTGGCTGCAGCGGGACACCACCGGGCTGTGGGACGTCAACAGCGTCGGCCGGATCACCACGGGCCGCCACCACTACCTCGTCGCGGTCCTGTCCGACGGCAGCACGTCGATGAAGGACGGTGTCGCGCTGGTGGAACGCGCGGCGCGGGCCGCCGTCTCGGCGACGACGGCCCGCTGACGGTGTACTGACAGCGCGCTGACGGCCCGCCTGCGGCACGGGCCGCACGGCCGCCGCCAGCGGCCGGGGTTCAGGAGGGCTTCACCGCCGTGACCGCGGTCGCGGTGACCTTGTTGTCGCACTCCGCGAAGAGGCCGTCCGACAGGGCGACCTGGTGAGCGCCGGCCCCGGGCAGGCCGACCACCAGCGTCGGATAGGCGACGGGCTTGGCGCCGGACACGCAGTAGCCGTCGCCCTCTCCCTGCACCTGGACGAAGGTCAGCTTCACCCACGCCTTGCCGCCCGGCGCCACCCGCACGCTCGCCGCGGCCCCGGTGGGCGTCACGGTCAGCGGGCGGTTGTGCTGCGGGGAGCCGTTCCCGGCGCCGGCCACGGTCGGGTGCCCCTTGAGGGTGCACGCCTTGCCCGAGGTGTTGGTGAACTGGATCACCGCCGCTCCGACGCCGGTGCCGGACGGACGGTCGGCGGCCTGGTACGCCGACGCCTCCAGGGCCGTGGCCGCGCACGGGGGCACCGTGCCGCCCGGGGCGCCGGACCCGGCGGACGCGGGCACGGAGGTCGCGGGGGCGGAGGTCGCGGGAGCCGTGTGCGGGGAGCCGCCGCCCGTGGCGGGCCGCGAGGTCTCGGCGGCCGGGGTCGCCGGGTGGCTCGCGGTGGCCCCGGCCGAGGCCGTCGTGGGGGTCTTGGCCGGTGTGCCGGCCGCCGCGTCGCCGTCGCCCGGCTGACAGGCGGTGAGCGAGAGCGCGGCCGCGATCACGGCCGCTGCGGACGCGGTGACACGGACGGTGGTGCGGTGCTGCATGGGGTCCCCCGATGGTCGGTATTGCGGTCGGCCGGCTGCCAGCCGGTCCTCACAGGTTCAGACAGACCCACCTGACCAGGGGTTCCACCGGACGTTCCCTGTGACGCGGCCGTGACAGGACCCGGTCCGGATCGGCACCAAGGCGCGTGCGAGGGGCTGGTGCGGGCCCCGTGGCGGCGTGGCGTCCCGGGCCTCGGCCGGGTTCCTGGCGAGGATGGCCCTCTGGGCGATCCGACCGGGAGGCGGGTATGACGGTGAACCGTGTCGGTCTGGTCGTGCACGGCGGACGGGCACAGGCCGTGGCAGCCGCGCGCGCCGTGCGCGAGTGGTGCGCCGAGCACGAGGTGGGCTGCGCCGACATCGACGTGTGGCAGGAGGGCGAGCGGCACAGCTCCCGTGAGGAGATGGACTCCGCCGGCGACCCCGACCTCGTCGTCACCCTGGGCGGCGACGGCACTTTCCTGCGCGGTGCCCGGCTGGCGGCGCAGAGCGACGCCCTCGTCCTCGGGGTCGACCTCGGACGGGTCGGCTTCCTGACCGAGGTGCCCGCCTCGGCGGTGCACGCCGCGCTGGACGCCGTACGGGAGGAGCGCTTCGAGGTCGAGCACCGGATGCTCCTCACCATGCGGGCGTCGTGCCGGCTCGAGGTGCCCGAGCACATGGAATCCATGGTGCGCTACGGCCGCGGACCGCTCCTGCCGGCGCCCCGGGTGCGGGTGGAGTGCGAGACCGGGAACGACTGGGGTGTCGCCCTGAACGTGACCGCGCTGAACGACGTCGTCGTGGAGAAGGTGACCCGGGACCGGCAGGTGTCGGTCGGCGTCTACCTGGCCGGACGGCTGCTGGCGTCGTACTCCGCCGACGCGCTGCTGGTGGCCACGCCGACGGGCTCGACCGCGTACAGCTTCGCGGCCGGCGGCCCGGTCGTGTCGCCGCGCGCGGAGGGCCTGGTCTTCACGCCGGTCGCCCCGCACATGGTGTTCAACCGGTCGGTGGTGGCCGCCCCGGACGAGCCCATCGCGTTCCGTGTGCTCGAGCGCTCGGGGCAGGCACTGGTCAGCATCGACGGCCAGGTGCGCGGTGTACTCAACCCCGGGGACTGGATCGGTGTGTACGCGGCGCCGCGCCGGCTCAGGGCGGTGCGGCTGGGCCCCATGGACTTCTACGGCCGGCTGCGCGAGCGCATGAATCTCACCGACGCCCCGGCCGCCCTCGCCGACGGGGACGCCGCTCCGCTGTGGCCGGTGAGCTCTCCCCCGCCCGGCGACCTCGCGCACCTCGCACTGCCGGCCGCTCCCGGCGACCCCACGCGCCGGTCCTGAGGCCGCCGACGCGAAGCGGAAGCTTTGGTTCCGTGACATCCCTCACGCGCTCCCCCGGATCTCGGGAAGCCGCTTAGTAGACGCCGCTCTGGCGACATATGGGATTTGTCCGGCTTGCCGTACGGACTCGCCCGGTCCGGCCCGGGGGTCCGCCGACGACCCGGCGCTCTCCCCCGTTCCGCCCCGCACAGCGCGTTTCTGACGGGGCGGCAGGGGGTGCGAGGGCCACTGGGCGGCCGGTCAGCACGTCACCCCTCCCTTGGCAAGGGCCGCGCAGGTCTACGAAGCGGGATAGTACGAACGCCCGTTGCACATGCTGTGCGGCCCTTCTAACAATGACGACCCACAGGAAGTCTCCGCAGGTCAGGAGCGGAGTCCCCGCTGGGCCGGCCGCGACGGGCGGTGCCCGGCGACTACCGGTGAGGTCACGCATGGCGAAGCATCGCAAGAAGCAGCACTACCGGCGGATGGTCATAGCCGCTGTCGTCGTGAGCGCCGTGGGCGTCCCCACGGCGGCCATGGCGTGCGGCGAGTGGCCGGGCGGCGGCGAGACCCCTGCCGTCGGCGCCGGGAACCCGACGCCCCCCGAGGCCGGCGCCTACACCGGGAGCCTCACGACCATCGGCCAGATGGTCGAGTCCCCGGCCCAGACCCCGACCGCCGCCCCGACCCCGACTCAGGCCCGGCCCGACGGCGTTCGCCACCTGGCCCAGCACCGCAAGCACCACCGGACGCACCACAGGAAGCACATGCGGCCCGGCGGGCCCTCCTCGGCGCCGTCGACGACGCCGACCGCGTCGCCGACCGCGCAGCGGACCACTGCGCCCGCGCCGAAGGCCACGGCGTCCCAGAGCACTCCGCAGGCGTCCGCACCCGCGTCCACGGCTCCCGCCGCGACCGGGGTCGCCGCCCGCATCGTGACGCTCGTCAACGCCGAGCGCGCCAAGGTCGGTTGCTCGGCTCTCACGCTCAACCCGACCCTGACCAAGGTGGCGCAGGCGCACAGCCAGGACATGGCGGCGCACCAGAACATGTCGCACACGGGGTCCGACGGGTCCTCGCCCGGCGACCGGATCACCGCGGCCGGCTACAACTGGAGCAGCTACGGCGAGAACGTCGCCTACGGGTACGGCACGCCCGAGGAGGTCATGGCGGGCTGGATGTCCAGCCCCGGCCACCGGGCCAACATCCTCAACTGCGCGTTCAAGGAGATCGGCGTCGGTCTGGCCCAGCCGAACAACTACTGGACCCAGGACTTCGGGACCGCCCGCTAGCCCAGCCGCAACGAGCCCCGGCCCCCGTACTCGCACGTACGGGGGCCGGGGCTCGTTGTCGTGCGCGGGGGACGCGTGCTCGGGGCGACGCGCGCGACCGGCGGGCCCCCGGAGGAGCCCCGCCGGTCGGGGCGGGCGATCGCGGGTCGGCTCAGTCGTCGGAGTCGGGCTTGCCGCGTGCCGCCGCGTACGCCTGCTCCGGCGTCATGGGGACCCCGCGGTAGCTGACAGTCTTGTACGGGCTGACCTTGGCGCAGGTCCTGGCCTGGTCGGCGGTCTGGGCGTGGGCGTTGGACACCGCGGCGGCCGTGTCGGCGGGCGCGGGCGAGGACGCACCGCCGGGATACCCGGTGCCGCTCGGCCAGTCGCTGCCGATGACGAGGGTGAGGCCGGTGCCGGTGCCCTGCTTCAGTCGCTTGGCGGGCAGGCCCAGCGCCTTGGCGACGGTCGTGGCCTCGGCCTTCGCACCGGTGCCGTAGGTCAGCGTGGTGGTGGCCGTGGGGCTCGGGGCGTTGGCCGTGGTGGTCGCGGGGCTGAAGCCCTGGTCGGTGAGCGCGGTGGCGACGGTGAGGGCGCGGCCGTTGACGGCGGTGCCGTTCTCCACCGTCACGGCGATGCGGGACGCGGGCACCGCCGAGGCGGTGGGCTTGGCCTTGGCGGCCGCGGCGGCCGCCGCGGACTTCTTGCCGGATCCGGTCGTCAGCGACTGGTCGTGGGCGATGGTGGAGAACAGGGTGCGGGCTCCGGCGCCGACCACCACGCGGTCGCCGTTGTTCGGGTCCGGGGCGGTCTGCATCGTGGTGAAGGTCATCCGCTTCGTGGGCACCTTGTTCAGGTCGGCCGCGAGCGCGATCAGCTTCTTCACGCTGCCCAGGCCGTCGTCGACGGTCAGCGCCTTGGTCGCGGCGTCCGCGAGACCGTAGACGGCGGTGGGGTCGGTGAGCGTGCCCGCGCTCTTGAACTTGCGGATCATCGCGCTGAGGAAGATGTGCTGGGAGACGGTGCGGCCGAGGTCGCTGCCGTCGCCGAAGCCGTGCCGGGAGCGGACGAACTCGAGGGCCGAGACGCCCTTCAGGGTGTGGGTGCCCTTGGACAGCTTCAGGTGCGAGTAGGTGTCGTAGACGTTGCGGTCGACGCAGACCGAGACGCCGCCGACGGCGTCGGACATCTTGACCACACCGGAGAAGTCGAGCTTGACGAAGTGGTCGATCGGGATGCCGGTGAGCCGGTGGACGGTGGCCACCTGGCAGGCGGGGCCGTACTGCAGCGCGCTGTTGATCTGGCCGTAGTAACCGGCGGTGGACTGGCCGTTCGCGCTGTCCTTGCAGGCCGGAACGTGGGTCATGGTGTCGCGGGGGATGCTCATCACGGTGGCGTTGGAACGGTCGGCGGATATGTGCACGACCATCTGCACGTCCGCGTTGCTGCCGGACTGCACGCCGGTGCTGGAGCAGCCACCGCCGAGCTTGCAGTCCGTCTTGCTGGTGCGCCCGTCCGACCCCATGACCAGGAGGTTGATCGGGGTCCGGCCGAAGGCGTCGGCCTTCTCGGCGCCGCCCTTGCCGTCGAGCGAGACGCTCTGGATGTTGCCGTTGAGGTGCTGGTAGAACCACCAGCCGACGCCCGCGGTGACCATGACGACCAGGGACAGGGAGATCGCGAGGATCTTCAGCACCCGCCTGCCGCGTCCGGCCGCCCGGACCCGGCGCCTCGATCCGCGCGCGCGGGCTGCCGCCCGGGCCGCGGCCCGGCCACCCGTGGGCCGCTCTCCGTCGTGCCGCTCTCCACCGGGCCCGGCCGTGCGCTGTCCGGGCACCCGGGCCTCACGGTCGCGTGTGGCCTGGCCGGCCGGACCGTCCCACGGGTCGTTCATCTCCCACTCCCATGACCGGTCGGGCGCGGCAGGCCCGGCCATCGGGGTGTACGGCCGGGCGTGCACGGCGGAACAGGGGTGCCGCGCGAAGGCGGGCTCCGCCTGGGTTGCGTAGTTGCGCAATCTAACAAATCCGCGCCCCGAACAGCACGGATCCTGTGGCGATTCACAGGTGAGCGATCTCATGGCAGGCCGGCCGTGAGCGCCCGAGGGCGTCCGGGGACGCGCCGTCGGTCGCGCATCACGTCCGCTTCGGGGCTTTTCGTCCGGGACGAAAGGGGCACGCGGCCTGGGTACGCATTCCGACCGGAGGGGCGGTGCCGCGATGGCTGAGTACGAACGTTCCCGCACGATGCCCGGACAGCCCGAGCACGTCTTCGACCAGGCGTCCAACGTCGACCAGCTCGACGCATGGCTGCCGGACGCACTGCACGTCCAGGCCGACGACCCGCCGGCCGTCACGGTCCACGAGGACGACGCGGACCGGGACACCGCGGCGATGATGCGCGCCGAGAACGAGCAGATGCGCATCGAGTGGGGCACCCGGGAGCGGGGCGGCTACGCGGGCTGGCTCCAGGTCGCGGGGATCGGCAGCGGGGCCAGCGAGGTGACCGTGCACCTGTCCTTCTTCGACGAGAGCCACGACCCGGGCGAGCGGAAGGTGTGCGACGCCCTGGACCACAGCCTGCGCCGCCTGGAGGAGCAGGTGCGGATGCGCGTCGACAACACGGCGGGCTGAGCGGCCGCGGAGTTCTGGGGCCCGGGTCCCGGCCCGGGCCTTCAGTCCGTGTGCGCGGGTGGCCTCATCGCCCAGCGGATGGTGCCCACGATCAGGTGGCCCGCCGGGCGCACGGTGAGGTCCTCGACGAGCGGGACGCGGGGCAGCCGCAGCAGGTTCCGGGCCCAGGACGGCAGAAGCGTCACGGCGTTCGCCGCCAGCGCGCCGTACAGCGGACGCACCGGGAGCGGCAGGGGCGGTTGAAGGAGCAGGAAGCGGGCCGCGGACCGGGCCTCGGGCGTGGCCTCGAGTTCGCCGCGGTAGGCCGCCAGACGTTCGGAGAGTGCCCGGCGGTCGCGCGGCGGGTCGGGCACTCCGAGGGCCTCGGCGACGCGCGCGGTGTCGGCGACGTAGGCGTCGTAGCCGTCCGGGTCGAGCGGGTGGGCGCCGTAGCGCTCGTGGGCGGCGAGGAAGCAGGCGGTCTCGGCCGTGTGCACCCAGCCGAGCAGATGGGGGTCGGCCGCGTGGTACGGCCGTCCGTCCGGTGTGGCGCCGCGGACCTTCTCGTGGATGCCGCGGACGTGGTCGACGGCCGCCTGCGCGTCGGCCGCGGTGCCGTAGGTCGTCACGGCCAGGAAGGTGCTCGTGCGTTGCAGCCGTCCCCAGGGGTCGCCGCGGTATCCGGAGTGCGCGGCCACGGCCGCCATCGCGAGCGGGTGCAGGGACTGGAGCAGCAGGGCGCTCACGCCGCCGACGAACATGGCGGCGTCGCCGTGGACGACCCGGACGGGGCGCTCGGGCCCGAACCACCGGGCGCCGGGGGTGTCGTGGATGCGCGCGCGGACGGCCGGGCCGTCGGGGCCCGCCACCCGGCGGAAGAGCAGCGCGCCCAGCTGGGCGCGGAGGTCCGGCAGCACGCGTCCCCTCCTGTTCCTCGCTCCTTCGAGTCTGCCGTCCGGCCCCGGCTCACCGGGGTGCGGACACGTCGTCCCGTTCCCGGTCGGACCGCGGCCACACATAGGGCAGGTCGTCGGGGGTGCCCGGGAAGGCGCCGGCGTAGGTGTCGTGGTCCTTGCGGACCAGGGCGGAGCGGTGGCTCAGGTGGAAGGCCTCGTCGCCGAGCCAGGGCGGGAGTTCCCCGGCGTCCGCCAGGGCCGGCTGGTCGCGTACGTGGGCGCCCGGGCCCGGGTGAGCGTCGGCGAAGCCGGCGACGAGCGAGGCGGCGCAGCTGTCCTGGTGCCCCTGCTCCCGCCAGACCCGGCAGATCTCCAGGCCGTAGCGTACGAGCGCCTCCTCGTACCCCGTCCACATGCGCACGGCGGGATGCCGGCGCCATCCGTAGCCGGGCACGGTCAGACCGCGCAGGACCTGGAGCGCCTCGACACGCTGCTTGCCCAGGCGCCGGCGGTCCAGGAGCAGGGCGGAGCGGCGGAAGTCGGGGTCCGGCAGGAACGTCTGCATGACGGCCGTCCTGAGGAGAGGGGGTGGGTCAGGGCCGGTACCCGGTCACCGCGCGGTCGGCCGCGCCCCCGGCGCCCAGCAGTCCGGTGGCCACGAAGGGCTCCTCGGCCTGGAGCCGGGGCAGCTCGTGGCGGGCCACCCGCAGCACCACCGGGGGCAGGGCCGCGCGGACCGGCTGGACCAGCCGCAGCCAGGCGGGGGCGTACACGGCGGTGCGCCGGCGTTCCATGCCGCGTACGACCCGGGCGGCGACCGTGTCGACGGGGTGGACGCGGCGGGCGGGCGGGGGCATGTGCGCGCGCAGCTCCCGCAGCACGTTGTACCGGTCGGCGTCGCGGATCATGTCGGTGTCGGTCCAGTTGAGGTAGGCGATGCCGACACCGACGCCCTGGTGGGCGACCTCGGCCCGCAGTGAGTGCGCGAAGGCTTCGACGCCCGCCTTGGAGGCGCAGTAGGCGCTCATCAGGGGGGCGGCGCCGAGGGAGGCCAGCGAGGCGATCTGGAGGTGGTAGCCGGCGGTGGCGATCAGGTCGGGCAGGAAGGCCCGGGCCGTCTGGGCGCTGCCGGTGAGGTTCACGTCGATCACCCGGCGCCACTCCACCGGGTCCGAGGAGGCGAACGGGCCGCCCTGGGCGATGCCGGCGTTGGCGACGACGACGGACGGGCGCCCGAGGCGGCGGCGCACCTCGCCCGCGGCGGTGCGCAGCGCCGCGAGGTCGGTGACGTCGACCCCGATCGCCAGGGCCGGCGACGGCAGGCGGGCGGCGACCTCCTCCAGCAGGGACTGTTCATGGCCCAGCAGCGCGAGCCGTGCGCCGCACCGGGCGATCTCCCGGGCGAGCGCGGCCCCTACCCCGCGTGCCGCGCCGGTCACCACGACCGTACGGCCGTGCAGTGGGCTGCTGGGCATCGGTCCACCTTCCTCATGCCGCGTCGGTCAGGGACGGGCCGTGTGGTCGGGGTGCCCGACGGTGCGGCGGGCCTCCTTCATCTCGGCCTCGTACAGGTGGTCGCGGCCCTGGGCGAGTTCGTCCACCGCCGCCCGCTCCAGCTCCTGGAAGGGCCGGTAATACGTGTGGTCGTAGGCCTCGACGATCTGGAACGTCCAGTGCCCGGGGATGATGTTGCGGCCCAGGATCTCGGTCTGCACCCTGTCCGCCCACTCCGGGTGGCCGGCCTCCCGGAGCAGCCGTACCGCGCGGTCCAGTTCGAGATCGGCGCCGCCGGTCAGCTGGTGGAAGGCGTACAGGCTGCCGCGCGCCCGTTCGGTCGTCTCCAGTGCCTTGGACAGTGATCCGAGGGCCTCGACCGTCTTGTCGTCGACGCCTTCGGGGCGCCGGTGGCGTTCGTCGGGGCCGTCCTGGTGCTCGCTCATGCCGTTCCCTGGCTCTCCGTGTTCCGGTCGTGCGGTCCGCTGTCGGCCTGCCGTCGGTCTGCCGTCTGCTGTGTTCTCCCTTCACCGGGCGGTCGGATGCGCCCGCCGGCCGGGCGGCCGGTCAGCGCCTGCGGCCGGTACGGTCACGGCGGGCGAGAACGCGCTGGGCGCGGTTCAGGACCGGGACCCGGTGCCCGCGCAGCGCGGCGCGCGCCGCGTTCGCACCGGGCGCGCCGTGCACGCCGCCGCCGGGGTGGGCGCCGGCGGAGGCCAGGAAGAGGCCGGGCACGGGAGTCTCGGGCCGTCCGGTCCCGGGCACCGGACGGAAGACGAGCTGCTGGTGCATCGCGGTCGTGCCGCCGTTGATGGCGCCGTCGACGAGGTTGTCGTCGAGTGCCTGCATGGTGGGCGGGGCGAGGACGCGCCGGGCGCGGATCCGGGACCGGAAGCCGGGGGCGAAATGCTCGACCTGGCGTTCGACGCGGTCGGCCATGCGTTCCCGGTCGGTGGCGTCCCAGGCTCCGGTGATGCCCTCGTCGCCCGCGTCCGCGCGGATGTCGTGCGGGACGTGCGTGTAGGCCCAGGCGGACTCGGTGCCGTCCGGGGAGCGTGTCGGGTCGGACAGGGTCATCTGGCCGAACAGGGCGAAGGGGCGGTCGGGCAGCTGGCGCATGGCGATCTGCGCGGCGAAGCGGGTGAGTTCGTCCATGCCGTCGGCCAGGTGGACGGTGCCGGCCCGGTGGGCCTCTTCGGCACGCCAGGGCACCGGGCCGTCGAGTGCCCAGTCGACCTTGAAGGTGGCGAAGTCCCACTGGAAGCGCCCCAGGTCGGACAGCATCTGGGCGGGCACGTGCCGGGCGTCGAGCAGGTCGCGGTAGAGCACGGGCACCGCCACGTCGGCGAGGACGGCGCGCCGTGCGGCCACCGCGTCCCCGTCCGCCGTGCGCACGCCCACGGCCCGGCCGCCGCGCACGACGACCTCGACGACGCGCTGTCCGCAGGTCAGCTCTCCCCCGCGGCCGCGCAGCCGCCGGACCAGTGCCTCGGTCAGGGCTCCCGAGCCGCCGACCGGCACCGGGAAGCCGTAGGTCTGCCCCAGCATGGTCATCAGCCAGCCGAACCCGCCGCTGCCGGCCGACTCGGGCGCCAGGTCGGCGTGCAGCGCGTTGCCGGCCAGCAGCAGCGGGGCGCCCTCGCCGCTGAACTCCTCCTCGCCCAGGCGGCGCACCGGGAGGATGAGGGAGCGCGCCATGCGCAGACCGCCGGCAGCGCGCAGCCGGAGGGCCAGCCGTGCCGTGGCCCTGACCGGCGGGAACGGGGTGAACAAGGCGTCCAGGAGGTCGGGGCGCAGGTGCTGCCAGGTGTCCACCAGGCGGTGCCAGGCCGCGCCGTCGCCCGGTGCGAAGGCCTCTACGGACTCGGCGGTGGTCGCCACGCGCCGGTCCAGTACCGCGCACCGGCCGTCGCCGAGCGGGTGGGCGAGGACGTGGGGCGCGTGGCTCCAGCGCAGTCCGTGGTCCTCCAGGTGGAGGCCGGAGAGGACCGGGGAGGCGGCCGCGAGCGGGTAGAAGGAGCTGAACAGGTCGTTGACGTAGTCGGGGTGCACGCCCCGGTCGTGCCGTACCGCGCCGCCCGGCTCCGGCTGCTCCTCGACCACGCGGACGCTCCATCCCGCGTCCGCCAGGAGGTTGGCGGCCACCAGGCCGTTGGGTCCGGCCCCGATCACCACGGCGTCAGGCACGGCCGCCGCCCTCGCAGATCCTGGCGAGCCGGGCGAGCATGGCCCGGTGCCGGAGCTGGATCAGCATCTCGAAGCCGACGTTGTGCAGGGCGCCGCCGGCTCCCTGCAGCGGGTGCTCGTCGACGACGACCAGGCAGTCCTCGCCCCAGGGGCGCAGTTCGATGGCGATGCGGGCGGTGCCGAGCGGTCCCGCGTGCGCCTCCATCTCCAGGACGGAGCCTTCCTCGCAGTGCCGCACGACCGTCTCGTTGCCGATCCTGAGGGGCCCCAGCCTGACCTGGTAGCCGATGGACGCCGCTTCCTGGGGCCACTGGCCCTCGCGCGGTTCGGACGCCTCCGTTCCCACCACCCAGTCGGCGTAGCGCCTGCCGTCGGCGAGCACCTCCCATACGGTCGCCGGACTGGCCTTGATCAGACGATGCCGCACCGCCACACGTGCCTCCTGGGACTGGGTCCGCTTCACAGCCCTCGCCGAGTGCCCCCGGGCGCACTTGTCCAACCCCGCTCCCGATCTCCGGTCGATCCGGACGGCAGGTGCCGGGGTCTCTCGGGTGCGCCGCGGGCCGATCCGGCCGACCCTGGAGACATGACCGGCAAGCGCCTCGTGATCGTCCAGCTGCCGTCCCCGACCGGCGGCCGGCGGGTGCGGGTGGGCGGCGAGATCCTCGGCCTGGCCCACAGCGTGCGCGACCTGGTCGAGTTCCTGCGGCGCGCCGGGCTGGAGATCGAGCCGGAGGAGGTCGCCTCGTCACCGCTCATCGACTGGCGCGGGATGGGACCCGACCGGTGGGAGGCGGAGACCCGGACCTGACCGGCCAGGCCCGGCGCCAGGAGGTCCCGGAGGCCGTGCGCGCCAGGAGGTCTCAATGGCCGTCGGCGTCGGCCGGTCCGTCGGGGCCCGGCGCGGCCGGCGGGCACAGCACCGGCAGGTCGGCGGGCCGGACCCGGACCGTCACCGGCAGCGTGGCCTCCACCTCGCCGTCGGCGCCGTAGGGGACGGGGCGGCACGCCTCGATGCGCAGTTCCTTGCCGCGTAGCACCCGCACCTCGGGGCGGTTCACGTGGTCGCCCGTCTTCAGCTCGTTCATCAGGGTGAAGAAGAGCCGGCGCGGCGCCTCGCGGATCATGACGACGTCGAGGAGCCCGTCGTCGACCCGGGCGCCGGGTGCGATGAGCCGGCCGGAGCCGTAGTACGGGGAGTTGGCGGCCACGACGGTGTAGCCGCGGTGGGTGTGCTCCTCGCCGTCGACGGTGACGCGGTAGTCGGCCGGCCGCCAGGTGGTGACGGCGCGCAGGCCGCCCGCGTAGTAGGAGGCGGCGCCGCGCAGCAGCCGGGCGTGGTTGGCGTGCCGGTTGGCCAGCGCGTCCACGCCGGCGTAGACGCTGCCCAGCACGACGGTGCGGGGGTGGACGGCCGACTCGACCTCGATGGTGTCGACGTGCCGGGGTTCGGCGTGCAGCAGGATCGCGGCGAGCGCGGCCGGGTCGTGGGGCAGGTCCAGGGCCCGGGCGAAGTCGTTGCCGCGTCCGGCGGGCACCAGGCCGAGGACGGTGCCGGTGCCGCTGAGCGCCCCGCCGACGCCGCCGGCCATGCCGTCGCCGCCGACCGCCAGTACCACCCGGCCGCGTTCGCCCGCCTGCCGGGCGATCTCCTGGGCGTGGGCCAGGCTGTCGCTGTACTCCGTCTCCAGACCGGCCCCGGCCTCGCGGAGCAGGCGGGCCACGTGGAGCAGCGTGGCCGCCCCGGTCGAGTCGCCCGCGGTCGGGTTGACGACGGCGGTGAACTGTCGCATGGGTTGTGCCTCCGGGCGGTGACGGTAGGGGCGGTACGGCGGGCCGGGCGGGTGGGTCAGTCGGTGGGCAGCAGGACGCCGGGGTTGAGGAGTCCGTCGGGGTCAAGGCTGCGTTTGACGGCCCGCAGGGCCTCGATGCCCAGCGGTCCGGCTTCCTTGACATACCAGTCGCGGTGGTCGGTGCCCACCCCGTGGTGGTGGGTGATGGTGCCACCCGCGGCGAGCACGGCGTCGTTGGCGGCGTGCTTGGCCGGTGCCCAGTGGGCCACGGGGTCCGCGCCCTGGGCGCTGACGACGGTGAAGTAGAGCGAGGCGCCGTTCTCGTACACGTGCGAGATGTGGCACATCACCAGCGGCGGGGTGCCGGCCCCGGTGAGGGTGTCGGTCAGGGCGGTGCGGACCGCGTCGTACAGCTCGGGGACGCGGGACCAGAAGGCGGCGGTCTCCAGCGTCTCGGCGAACGCTCCGACGTCGAGCAGGGCGTCGCGCAGGTAGGGCGCGGAGTAGCGGCCGTGGGCCCAGCGTTCGCCCGGTTCGGTGCCTACCAGGGTGCCGCCGCACTCGGTGAGGACGGCCGCGGCCTGTTCCCGGCGCAGCGCGGTGTCCTCGGCCGTGCCCTCGTAGCCCGTGATCGCCATGCAGCCGGCCCCGCTCTCCAGGCCGGCGCCGATGGCGTCCGGCTGGGCGAGGCCGATGAGCGTCTCGGTCTCGTCGGACAGGCGGAGCACGGTCGGGCGGGGCCCGTCCTGGGCGAGCCTGCGCAGGGCTTCGGTGCCTTCCGCGAAGGAGGCGAACCGCCAGCCCTCGTAGACGCGGGTCGCGGGCAGCGGACGGACGCGCACGAGGACGGAGGTGATGACGCCGAAGGCGCCCTCGGAGCCGAGGATCAGCTGGCGCAGGTCGGGTCCGGCGGCGGAGCGGGGGGCGCGGCCGGTCTCGACGGTGCCCTCGGGTGTGGCGAGGGTGAGGCCGAGCACCATGTCGTCGAAGCGGCCGTAGCCGGCGGAGGCCTGGCCGCTGGAGCGGGCCGCGGCGAAGCCGCCGATGGTGGCCCACTCGAAGGACTGCGGGAAGTGGCCGAGGGTGAAGCCGTGTTCGGCGAGCAGGGCCTCGGCCTCGGGGGCGCGCAGGCCGGGCTGGAGCACGGCGGTGCGGGAGACCGGGTCCACGGCCTGCAGGCGGTTCATACGGCGCAGGTCCAGGGCGACGAACGCGCGCCGCTCGGGGGCGAGTCCGCCGACGACGGAGGTGCCGCCGCCGAACGGGACGGCGGCCAGGCCGTGTGCGGCGCAGGCGCGCAGGACGGCCAGGACCTCGTCGTGGGTGGCGGGCAGGACGACGGCCTGCGGGACGTCGGTGACGTCGCCGGCGCGCAGCCGCAGCAGGTCCGGGGTGGACTTGCCGCGGGTGTGCCGGATGCGGCTCTCGGCGTCCGTGCGGACGTGCTCCGCGCCGCCGGCGGCCCGGGCCAGCGCCGCCAGCGCCTCGGGTCCGGCCGTGGGCGCGGGCAGGTCGACGTCCTCCAGGGCGAGGGCCGGGGTGGTGCGCGGTTTGACGCCGAGCAGGTCGCGCAGCAGTCCGGTGACCGAGTCGGGCAGCGGTGCCGCCTTGGCCGGGTCGCCCCAGCCGTTCCACAGCATGTCCATCGAAGGGTCGTCCTCACAGGTCGGTGTGCTCGGTTCGGGCGGCGGCGTCTCCGCCCGGCCCCCGGGGCGTTACACTGTGACACATGACGCCTATTCGTCACAACGGTGGAGACGGTTCCGGCAACGACCACGTGCTCGACGCGGTGCGCGACTGCGTGCTGGCCGTCGGGGTCCGCCGCACCACCCTCGCCGACGTGGCCCGCCGCGCCGGTGTCTCCCGGATGACCCTGTACCGGCGCTGGCCCGACCTGCGCACCCTGGTGGGCGACCTGATGACCCGCGAGTGGATCGACGTGGCGAGCCGGGCGATCCCCGCCCCCTCGCCCGGCACGGACACCCGCGCCCGGATCGTGACGGGCCTGGTGGCGGGGGTGGCGGCGTTCCGCGAGCACCCCCTGTTCCGCAAGATCGTCGACGTCGACCCCGAACTGCTGCTGCCCTACGTGCTGGACCGGCGCGGGGCGAGCCAGGAGGCGCTGCTGGCGCTGCTGGCCGACGCGCTGCGCGAGGGTCACGCGGACGGCTCGGTGCGCACCGCCCACACCGAACGGCAGGCGCGCGCGCTGCTGCTGATCGTGCAGTCGTTCGCCCTGTCCCTGCGCACCATGACCGACGAGGACGACCCCGAGCTGGACTCCCCCGCCTTCCTCGGCGAGCTGCGCACCCTTCTGGAGAGGACCCTGACGCCATGAGCCATACCGAGGCAGCGACCGGCTCGTCCCTCGGCGCGGACCGCCGTACCCGGGAACTGACCGAGGCCGCGGACGGCAGGGTGGCCGACGTGCTGGTGGTCGGGCTCGGCGCCACGGGGGCCGGAGCCGCCCTCGACGCGGCCGCCCGGGGCCTTGACGTGGTCGCGGTCGACGCCCACGACCTGGCCTTCGGCACCTCGCGCTGGAGCTCCAAGCTGATCCACGGCGGGCTGCGCTACCTGGCCTCCGCGCAGTTCGACGTCGCCCACGAGAGCGCCGTCGAGCGCGGGGTGCTGATGACCCGCACGGCACCGCACCTGGTGGCCGCGCAGCCGTTCGTGCTGCCGCTGACGCCGCTGGTGTCCCGGGCGCAGGCGTCGCTGGCGTGGGCCGGGTTCCGGGCCGGCGACATGCTGCGCCTGGCCGCCCGGACGCCCCGGCAGGTGCTGCCCGCCCCGCGCCGGCTGTCGGCGACGGAGGCCGGGCACCTGGCGCCCGCGGTGCGCGCGGGCGGGCTGCGCGGCGGGCTGCTGTCCTGGGACGGCCGGGTCACCGACGACGCCCGGCTGGTGACCGCCCTCGCCCGGACCGCCGCCGCGCACGGCGCGCGGGTGCTGACCCGGACCAGGGTGCTGTCGCTGACCGGGACCGGCGCCCGCATCCGTGACGAACTCACCGGCGAGGAGGGCGAGATCCGGGCCCGCGCGGTGATCAACGCCACCGGGGTGTGGGCGGGCGACCTCGTCGACGGCATACGGATCCGGCCCTCGCGCGGCACCCATCTGGTGCTGCGCTCGGAGCGGCTCGGTACCCTGCCCGCCGGGCTGCACATCCCGATCCCCGGCGAGACCAACCGCTTCGTCCTGGTCCTGCCGCAGGGGGACGGCCGGGTCTACGTCGGGCTCACCGACGAACCGGTCGACGGGCCGGTCCCCGACGTGCCGGAGGTCCCCGAGACCGACATCGGCTTCCTGCTGGACGTGCTGGGGTCCGTGCTGCACACCGCGGTGCGCCGGGACGAGGTCGTCGGCGCCTTCGCGGGGCTGCGGCCCCTGCTGGACACCGGCGGGCACGACGGCGGCGACGGGCAGGCCCGCACCTCCGACATCTCCCGCCGGCACGCGGTGCTGACCTCCTCCGACGGTGTCACCACGATCGTCGGCGGCAAGCTCACCACCTACCGGCGGATGGCACAGGACGCCGTGGACGCGGCCGCGGCGGCCCGCGGCCTGCCCGCGCCCCCCTCCCTCACCGCCGACCTGCCCCTGGTCGGCGCCGCCGCACCCGGCCGGCTACGCGCCCTGGCCGCGCCCCGCCGCCTGGTCCGCCGCTACGGCACCGAGGCCCCGGCCGTCCAGGCCCTCGCCGAGCGCGAGCCGCACCTGGCCGAACGGGTCCTGCCCGGCCATCCGGTCACCCGGGCCGAACTGGCCTGGGCCGCCCGCCACGAGGGCGCCCTCGACGCGGCGGACCTCCTGGACCGGCGCACCCGCATCGGCGTGGTCCCGGCCGACCGCGCCGAGGCACTGGCGGTCGCCGCCGAGATCCTGTCGGAGGCCCGCGCGCCGAGCTGAGCGGCGGCGGTGGGCCGGGGCCCGGTCCGGCCGGAATCCTGACGGGCGGCGGACGGACGGGGCCCGGGGGCGAACGGCCCCCCGGTCCGGCTCCGGGCAGGCGGGGTGCCGACCCGCCGGGGAGGGGCGGCCCGGCGCGCACTCGCCCCCGACCGGCGCGGGCGGGCGGGGGCCGGGCCGGTTCCGCGCGGGCGTGGAGGCCAGCCCGGGCCGACCACCGACCCGCTCCGGATGGGCAGCCCCCGCCCAGCAGCCGCCTCCGCGGCAGCGGACGGACAGACCCGCCGACGGGCCCCCGCCCGGCGGGAACCGCCGGACGCGGGCCCTACCCGCTCCGGCCCCCGGCACTCGGGCCCGGCTCAGGTGAGCGAGCCCGTCACCGCCAGGTCCCCGGTGCGGGGCCGGGGGACCGTGCCGCTCGCCGGGGGCTCCTCGTGGCGCTCCACCCAGGCCGTCAGGGCGGTGAAGGCCGAGCGGTAGCAGGGCAGCATCGGGCGCAGCCGGTCGGGATAGGCGTCGTACAGGCTGTCGACGTGGTTGCCGCCCTCGATCCGGTAGTAGCGGTGCAGCCGGGAGCGGCCCCGGTCGGCGATCATGCGGGCGTACACGTCGGACTGCACGGTGATGGGCAGCAGGGCGTCCAGGGTGCCGTGCAGGGTGATCATCGGTTTGCCGATGCGTCCGGTGAGCGCGATCCGGGCGACCGCGTCGTGGACCTGGCGGGGCCTCGCCCCGTAGTCGTAAGCGGCGTCGGACGGGCACGGCGCGAAGATCTGCTCGGTGGTCGTTCCGGCCGAGGCGCCGGGGCAGGCGGGGTCGTAGCCGGGGTCGAGCTCCGCACGGTAGATCTTCTGGGTCAGGCCCCAGTACACCTTCTCGTGGTAGGGCCACAGGAACTCCGAGCCCCGGGCGAAACCGGCCGCGTACATGTCCTCGTCGCCGGCCCGGCCGAGCCGGCGCGCGACGGCGGTGGGCAGGAAGGTGAGCAGGTTCGGGCCGTCGGCCCGCCACAGCGGGCCTTCCCAGTCGACGCCGCCGTCGTAGAGCTCGGGGTGGTTCTCCAGCTGCCAGCGGGTGAGGTAGCCGCTGTTGGAGATCCCCGTCATGTACGTGCGGCGCGGGGCGTGGCCGTAGTACTGGGCCAGCACCGCCTTGGCCGCCCGGGTGAGCTGGGTGGTGCGCCGGTTCCACTCGACGATCGCGTCGCCGGGACGCTCGCCGTCGGTGTAGAAGTCCGGGCCGCAGTTGCCCTTGTCGGTGGCGGCGAACGCGTAGCCCTGGGCCAGCACCCAGTCGGAGACGATGACGTCCATCGAGTACTGCTTGCGGACCCCCGGCGCCCCGGTGACGACCAGCTTGCCGTTCCAGTCGTCGGGCAGCCGGAGGACGAACTGGGCGTCGTGGTTCCAGCCGTGATTCGTGTTCAGGTGCGAGGAGCCGGGGAAGTAGCCGTCGATCTGCAGTCCGGGCACACCGGAGGGGTTGCGCGTGCCCTGCGCCGTGAGGCCGGCCCAGTCGGCCGGGTCGGTGTACGGCGTGCCGGTGAGGGCGCTGGTGGTCAGGTCGTCGTGGCGGGAGATCCGCTGCCGTTCGGCACCGGGGACCGTGATCCGGCGCCGGGCCGGGGGGCCGCCGTCGGCCCGGGCCGCGGTGGCGGGTGTGACCGCGGACGCCGCCAGCAGTGCGGCGGACAGGAGCGTGGTTCGTCGACTGGGGAGCATGACGCACATCGTTGGCCTCCCCGGCCGACGCGACCATGGGCCGGACACATACTCCAGCGGCGCCTTCAGTAGAGCCGGCATACATGCATTTCCGGGTCGGGCGCCCCGATGGCGGCGAGCGGTCCCCGGCGTGCGGGTCGCCGACGGCTGCGGCACCCTACGGAGAGGGACAGCGAAGGGACAGACCGTGGCCGAGGGTGGAAGGCCGCTCCGGCCGTCCGGACCGGGCCGGGAGGACGACGGCGCACGGGAGCACGAGCCCCGGGCACGCCGGGACCGCGGGCGTCCGGCGCCGCGGCCCGAACGGGTGATCGTACGGCGGACTCCCCCGCTCGGGAACGGCTCTCCCCCCGGGTTCACCGGAGTGGAACACGGGACCTGCTGACACCCGGCCGCTCGTCCCGGGCCCGCACCCGGGAGACGGGATCCTGAGGAGTGATGCGACATGAGCCTCGACCCCGCGTCCAACCCGCCCGCACCCGCGGTGCGGCCCTGGACCGTCGACGACCTGCCCGCGCTCGAACCCGACCCGTTCCTGGACGAGGTGCTCCGTGAGGAGCCGATCACCCGGATCGCGCTGCCCCACGGCTCCGGGCACGCGTGGCTGGTCACCCGCTACGAGGACGTCCGCTTCGTCACCTCCGACCCGCGCTTCTCCCGCGAGGAGGTCGTGGGCCGCGAGGTGACCAGCATGGCGCCCCAGGCCGTGGCGTCGCAGACCGCCGGCCTGCAGTACATCGACCCGCCCCGGCACACCCGGCTGCGCCGGGTGGTGGCCCGGGCGTTCACCGCCCGCGGCATGGAACGGCTGCGGCCCATGGCGGAACGCACGGCCCACCGGATGCTCGACACCATGGAGAAGGCCGGCCCTCCCGGCGACCTCATGGAGCACCTGCACACCCCCTTCCCCATCGCCGTCGTCTGCTTCTTCCTGGGCGCCGACGAGGACGACTGGCACCAGTGGGCGGGCAACTCCGAAGCCCTGCTCTCCCAGTCCACGGACGCCGAACGCAACCGGGCGGCCCGCCTGGCGACCCGCGGCCGGGTCGTCGACCTGCTCCGCCGGCGCCGCGACGAGCCCCGGGACGATCTCGCGGGCGTACTGGCCCAGGCCACCGAGGCCGGCGAGATCACGGACGACGAGGCCGTCTCGCTGGCCATGGCCGTCTACGTGAGCGGCGGACACGCGGTGCGCAACAACAGCGGCTCCATGATGTACGCGCTGCTCACCCATCCGGAGCAGCTCGCACAGCTCCACGCCGATCCCGCCCTGCTGCCCCGGGCCGTCGAGGAGCTGTTCCGCTTCGTCCCCCACCGCAACGGCGTCGGCATCCCCCGCGTCGCCCTGGAGGACGTGGAGCTGGGCGGCCATCTGATCCGCGCGGGCGAGGTCGTGTACAACGCCTACGTCGCCGCCAACCGCGACCCCGGGGTGTTCCCCGACCCCGACGCGCTGGACTTCGGCCGGGAGGGCCCCGGCCACCTCGCCTTCGGGCACGGCCCGCACTTCTGCCTGGCCGCCCTGATGGCCCGCATGGAGGCCGAGGTCATGATCCGGGCCGTGCTCGACCGGTTCCCCGGTCTCCGGCTCGCGGTCCCCGCCGACGAGGTCGAGTTCCAACGCGAGGGCCTCATCCGCGGGCCGCGCACCCTCCCGGTGACCTGGTGGGGGGCCAGGGCCCAGGGCAGGATCGAGACGCCCTAGGGGAGGATCGAGTCGACGTAGCCGCCGTCCACGCGCAGCGCTCCCCCGGTGGTGGCGGACGCCTGCTCGGAGCTGAGGTAGACGACCATGTGGGCGATCTCCTCGGGCTCGATCAGCCGCTGCAGCAGGGACTGCGGGCGGTACTGCCGCATGAAGGCGCGCTGGGCCTCGTCCCAGGGCAGGTCGCGGTCGACGAGTTCGTACACGAAATCCTCGACGCCGCCCGTGTGGGTGGGCCCGGCGATGACGGAGTTCACCGTCACGCCGGTGCCCGCCGCCTTCTTGGCGAAGCCCCGGCTCACCGCCAGCAGCGCGGTCTTCGACATCCCGTAGTGGATCATCTCCGCGGGGATGACGACCGCCGAGTCGCTGGCGACGTACTGGACGCGTCCCCAGCCGCGTTCGGTCATACCCGGCAGGTAGAGCCGGGTGAGCCGCACGGCGGCCAGCACGTTGACCTCGAAGTAGCGGCGCCACTCCTCGTCGGTGATCTCCAGCGGGTCGGCCGTGCCGAAGATGCCGAGGTTGTTGACGAGGATGTCCACCCGGGGCAGCGTCCGCGCCACCTGCTCCGCGCCGTCCTCGCCGGACAGGTCGGCGGCCACCGGCACCAGATCGGCCCCGGGCACCTCCTTCGCCAGCGCGGCGACGCTGTCGGCCACGCGCCGTTCGTCACGTCCGTTGACCGCGACCCGGGCCCCGGCCCGGGCGAGGCCGGCCGCGATCGCCGCGCCGATGCCCTGCGTCGAGCCGGTGACCAGGGCGGTGCGTCCTGAGAGATCGATGTGCATGGATGAGCGGTTTCCCCTTTCCCCGGCCCGGGATGCCTGCCCTCGTCCGTCCGTGCGATCGCCCCACCGGCCCAAGGCGGCGGATACTCGGTACGTCGGTGGACGCGCGGGCACTCCCGGACGGAAGGGCGCGGCGGATGCGGTCAGCTGCTTGCTTCACCCTGCTGGGCAAGGCCCCGGCATGGCTGCGGGCCCACGACCCCGACCTCGCCGCCACCCGCCGCGCGGCACGCACCGCGCTGGTGATGCCGGCCCTGTTCGCCCTGTGCGGTCAGGTGTTCCACTCCCCGGCGATGGCGACGTACGCGGCGTTCGGGTCCTTCTCGATGCTGCTGCTGGTCGAGTTCACCGGCCCCGTGGTGCAGCGGCTGCGCGCCCACGTGGGCCTCGCGGTGGCCTGGGCGGTGCTCATCTGCCTGGGCACCCTCGCCGCCCGGCAGGGCGGGGTCGCCGTCGCCGCCACGGTCGTGGTCGCCTTCGTGGTGCTGTTCTCCGGGGTCGTCAGCTCCGTGCTCGCCGGGGCGTCGACGGCGCTGCTGCTCGCCTTCGTGCTGCCGGTGACCACGCCCGCGCCGCTGTCGCAGCTGCCCGAGCGGCTCGCCGGCGCGGGACTCGCCTCGGCCGCCGCCCTGCTCGCCGTCCCGCTGCTGTGGCCGCGGCCCGCCGCCGACCCGCTGAGCGCCCCCGCGGCCCGGGTCTGCCGGGCGGCGGCGGCACAGCTGCGCCTGGACACCTCGCACCTGACGGACGGCACCGGCGCGCCGGGCCTGCCCGCGTGCCGGCGGGCCGCCGAGGAGACCGCCGCCGCCACGGCCGCACTGCGCGACGCCTTCCAGGACACCCCGTACCGGCCCACCGGTCTGTCCGCGGGTTCACGCGCCCTGGTGCGCCTGGTCGACGAGCTGACCTGGCTCAGCGCCATCGTGCGGGACAACGCTCCCCCGCCGCAGGGCCACGCGCGCTGCGACCCCCACGCCCGCACGGTGCGGCTGACGGCCGCGTCCGTGCTGGAGCTGACCGCCGCACTGCTGGAGGAGCCGCACGGCTCCCCGCGGGCGCTGCGCGTCCGGACGGCCGAACTGCGCGAGGCCATGAGCCGGATGGAGCGCGGTGCCACCGCCCGGCTCCCGGTCCATCTGCCCGGCCCGGACACCGAGCCCGAGGTGCTGGCCTTCCTCTCGACCCTCGACCTGTCGTTCCGCGCCCAGGAACTGGGGTTCGCCACCCTCCAGATCGCGGACAACGTGGATCTGGTGGCGGCGGCGGAACGGCGCAGCTGGCCCGAGCGGCTGCTCGGCCTCGAACCGGGCGGCCCGGCCCAGCCGCTGGCCGCGGCGCGCGAGCGGGCCGTCGCGCACCTGCGGCCCAACTCGGTGTGGCTGCACAACAGTCTGCGCGGCGCGGCCGGTCTGGGCATCGCGGTCGCCCTGGTGCAGCTGACGGGCGTCCAGCACTCGTTCTGGGTGCTGCTGGGGACCCTGTCGGTGCTGCGCTCCAACGCCCTCAGCACCGGTCAGAACGCGGTCCGCGCGCTCGGCGGCACCCTCGTCGGCTCGGTCATCGGGGCCGCGCTGCTGCAGCTCATCGGCCATCACGGCACCGCGCTGTGGTTCCTGCTGCCCGTGGCGGTGCTGATCGCCGGCATCGCACCGGCCGCCGTGTCCTTCGCCGCGGGCCAGGCGGCCTTCACCATCACCCTGGCGATCCTGTTCAACATCGGGCAGAACCCCGACTGGCACATCGTGCTGCTGCGCCTGCAGGACATCGGGCTCGGCTGCGCCGTCAGCGTGCTCGTGGGCCTGTTCTTCTGGCCGCGCGGCGCGGCGGCCGCCGTGGACCGTGCGCTCGCCGAGGCGTACGCGGGCAGTGCCCGTTATCTCGCGCGGGCCGTCGCGTACGGCGTGCGCCGCTGCGGGGGCCGGCCCTCGACGGCGGACGCCCCGCTGGCGGAGGGGCTGGAGGCGGCGGCCGCCGCACGCCGGCTGGACGACGCCTTCCGCAGCTTCCTGGCGGAGCGCGGCGCCAAACCGGTCCCGCTGGCGGACCTGACCACCCTGGTCACCGGCATCGTCGGGCTGCGGCTGGCCGCGGACGCGGTGCTCGGCCTGTGGCAGCGCGCGGACGAGCTGCACGCGGGCACGGACCGGGCTCAGGCGCGTCTGGTGCTGTTGAGCGCCGCGGGCCGGGTGTCCGGCTGGTACCGGGACCTCGCCCTGAGCCTGACCGGTCACACCGCCGTCCGTGCCCCCCTGCCGCGCAACCCCGCGGCCGAGGCCGACCTGGTCGAGTCGGTCCGCGAGGACCTGCGCGACGACGAGGGCCGGGCCTCCGACACGGCGGTACGCATCATCTGGACCGTCGACCACCTCAACGCGGCCCGCAGGCTGCAGCCCGGCCTGGCCGCGGCGGCCGCGCCGGGCGACGGCGCCGCGTGAGCCGTAGGCGGGTCACGCGTCGTCGAGCCGGCGCACGTCCTCCTCGTCCCAGGTACGGGTGTCGCGCGGTTCGACGTACGGCTCCGCGTCCGGCGGGTACCCGCCCGCGATGGCCCGCTGACGCACGGTCTCGGCGTCGAACTCCAGACCGAGCAGGACCGCCAGGTTGCTGATCCACAGCCAGATCAGGAAGACGATGACACCGGCCATGGCCCCGTAGGTCTTGTTGTAGGACGCGAACCCGGCGACGTACAGCGCGAACCCGGCGGACGCCGCCATCCAGAGGAACAGGGCGAGGAAGCTGCCCGGGGTGATCCAGCGGAAGCCCCTCACCTTGGCGTTCGGCGCGGCCCAGTAAAGGATCCCGATCATCAGGGTGACGAGCAGGACGAGGACCGGCCACTTGGCGATCGACCAGGCGGTCAGGGCGGTGTCGCCCATGCCGATCGCCTGCCCGGCGCGGCGGGCGATGCCCCCGGTGAACACCACGATCAGCGCGCTGGCCACGGCGAGCAGCATCAGGACGACCGTGACGCCGACGCGCACCGGCAGGATCTTCCACACCGGACGGCCCTCGGGCACGTCGTAGACGGCGTTGGAGGCGCGGATGAACGCGGCGACGTAGCCGGAGGCCGACCAGACCGCCAGGACGACACCGACGAGGGCGAGGACGGATCCGGTGCCTGCGCTGCCCTGCAACTGCTCCACGGAGCGGGTCAGGATGTCGCGGGCCGGTCCCGGCGCGAGGTGTTTGAGGTTGATCAGCACCTTGTCCGTGGTGGACCTGCCGGTGATGCCGAGCAGGGAGACGAGCACCAGCAGCGCCGGGAAGAGGGACAGCACCGCGTAGTACGTCAGTGCGGCGGCCCGGTCGGTCAGCTCGTCGTCCTTGAACTCGCGCAGCGCGCCCTTGAGGACCTTGCCCCAGGCCTGCTTGGGTAGGTCGGTCGGCGCGTCGGGAGCCCGCCGCTCGACCTCGGGGCCGGGGCCGGCCTCCTGCGGCGCCGGCACCGCGGGTTCCCGCGCCTTCTCGCCCTCGTCGTGGTCGTGGTCCTTGTGCCCTGGAAGATGCAGCTTCGCCATGTCCCTCGGGTACCCCGGGCTGCGAGGCTACGCCGCCCGAAGCGTGGTCGGCCCGCACGGACGCCCGGTCACGGCCCTGGGGGATGCCGGGGCCGGGCGGCCACCGGCACCCCCGGCGGGGATCAGGCCGCCGCGACGGCGGGCCGGTCCGCTTCGTGCAGCAGATCGACCAGGGTGGCGCGGGCCCGGGCCACCCGTGAGCGCACCGTGCCCACCGGGCAGCCGCTCGCCGCGGCCGCCGCCGCGTACGGCAGCCCGGCGAGCTGGGTCAGCACGAACGCCTCGCGGCGCTCCCCGGGCAGCGCGGCCAGCAGGTCGAGCAGGACGACGCCTTCGTCGAAGCCGGGCAGACCGCGGGTCTGGGCCCGCTCCACGGCCGCCTGCCAGTCGGGGGCGTCACTGAGCCGGGGCCGGGCGGCCGCGTACCGGTAGCTGTCGAGGACCGCGCGGCGCGCGATGGACAGCAGCCAGACGCGTGCCGAGGAACGGCCCTCGAAGCGGTGCAGGCTGCCGAGCGCCCGCAGGAACGTGTCCTGCGCGAGGTCGTCGACGGCCTGGGGGTCGGCGCACAGGTGGGCGACGTAGCGCCGGACGTCGCGGTGCAGCGCGCGCACGAAGCGCTCCACCGCGTCGGCGTCGCCGCCGCGGGCGGCCAGGGCCCACGCGGTGACCGACTCGTCGGTCGGCAGCGGCCGGACGGCCGGGGCGCGGTCCTCGCGCGAGGCGGGCAGGGCAGGAGTGATCACCTGGTGTCCTTCTCGGTCTCCGGGAACCGGGCCGCGGGCGCGGTCGGGCGCCGGCGGTCCGGTGAGAAAAGGTGAGAAAAGGGGTGGCCGGTCGCGTGGTGCTCACGCGGGACGGCGTGTGCGGGCGAACGGCCGCGGCCCGGGCCGCGCAGGGGCGGCCTCGGGGCACCGGCTGTCGTCAGGCGACAGCGACCCCGGCGGGCGGACCCCGGGAGATGATCGAGTGGACGAGGCGCAGGAGGCGTGGCGCGCGCCCCGAGCGCCTGCGGCGGCTGCGCGGACGGGGGCGGTCCGCCGGGACGGGCAGGGCCAGCAGCAGCCGCAGCGGTGCCGCCAGCCGGCCGGCCACGGCCCGCAGGATGCGGAAGGCGGCGCGCTCGCCGTACGCCAGCCACAGCCCGCACAGCAGCGCCGCGAGCAGATGGGCGGCGAGCATGCCGAGCGACGACGAACCGCCGTCCATGACGTGTCCCATGGGGCCGGTGGACGGCGCGGCGCTCATGTCCGTCGGGCTCATGCCGCCCATGGGACCCATGGCGCTCATGTCCATGGAGCCCATCGCTCCCGTGTGCATACGGCCCGTGGCCGCCGTGCCGGCCGGGTACGTGCCCGCGGGCTGGGCGAGGGCGAACGCCTCGTGCAGCACGGTCTGCGCGGCGAGGACGGCGGTCACGACGAGCGGGAGCCCGCGCTCACGTCCGGCGAGCGACCACCCGGCGGCGCCGGTCACGGCGAGGCCCGCGGCCAGGGTCCAGCCGGGCACGTGCCGGCCGGACATCAGGACATGGCCCAGGGCGGCGAGCAGCACGCACACGACCGCGAACACCGCGGCCCGTACCGTGCGAGAACACCACCCTGCGGCCATGACCTCCCATCCTCGCATCCGGCCAGCGGTCGTCAGGTCCTCTTGCCGTCATGTCCCGTCGCCTCGTTCCCCGTTGCCTCGTGTCCCGTGTCGTCTGCTTCGTGTCCCGGTGTCGTCGTGGCCTGGTGTCGTGGTGGCTCCCGGTGTCGTCGTGGCCCGGTCGGCGCGGTTCCGGTGCTAGCGGCCGGCCAGGCTGGTCTCGGTGCCGCGGTCGCCCCTCGGTCCGCCGTCCCGTACCGGCTCGGGCGCACCGCAGGGCAGGGTCGCGAGCCGGGGCAGCAGGCAGGTCCAGAACTCCACCATGCGTTCCTTCGGCAGCCAGTCACGCTCGCGGCTGCCGAGCACCTCGAAGCCGACCGTCGCCGCCACGACGGCGCCGGCCACGCAGTCGGCCGACAGGCCGTCCGTCAACTCCCCTTCCTCCTGCGCCCGGACAACGACCTCGCGGACCCAGCCGTGCCACGAGTCCAGCACCGTGGCGCCGCCGTCCCGCGCCGGGTCGCCGCCCAGGGTGAACCCGGCCCGCATGACGGGGTCGGCCGCCAGCGCGACGACCAGCCGGCGGATGGCGGCCACGAGCGCCCCGAGGGCGCTGCCGTCCATGGCACGGCACCTCCCGGTCATCTCCTCCACCGTGCGCGCGGCCGTGCTCTCGATCTCGCCGGCGAGGGCGTCCTTGCTGGGGAAGTGGAAGTGCAGCGCTCCGGCGCTCACCCCGGCCCGCCTGCTGATCGCGGGCAGGGAGGCGCGGGCGTATCCGTCGTGGGCGAAGGCCTCCGCAGCCGCGCGGATGAGGGCCTGCCGGGTGCGCGCCGCCCGTACCTGCTTGACCATGACGCTCTCCTTCTCGGCCACCGACGGGCCTCTAACCGCACGTTCAGTATGTTTACCGAGGTCCGGTGCGGCAAGAGCCGACGCGGCGACGGGCGGAAATCACCGGCGCATGCGCGAAACACCCTGCCGAACAGAGGGGTTGACACCTGCGGGCCCGAGGCAAACCGCGTGCCTGGTTTGCCGGTCGGGCAGACGAATGCGTCGTGAACGCGCGGAAGTCCGCCGCCCCGGGCGGGGCGGCGGACTTGCCGGTGGCTGCCCCGGCCCGCGTTCTCAGGACGCGGCGGGACGCAGCACGACAGGCAGCGAGCGGAATCCGTTCAGCATGAAGGTCGGCAGGGGCGCCAGTTCCTCGGCCGCGCAGGCGAGTTCCACCTCGGGGAACATGTCGAAGAGCCGGGAGAGGGCGGAGGCGGCCTCGATCTCGCCGAGCGGCGCGCCGAGGCAGCGGTGCGGTCCGTGGCCGAAGCCGAGGATGTCGCGGTCGGTGCCGCGCAGCAGGTCGAAGCGGTGCGCGTCGGAACCATGCCGGTCGGTCTCGTGGCCGCCCGCGGCGAAGTTGACGAGGATGCAGTCCCCCTTGCGGATGCGCACCCCGTCGAGGTCGATGTCCTCGACGGCGAACCGCATGGGCGCGTACGCGCCCGGCGTGTGCACCCGCATGGTCTCCGCGACCACGTCCGCCCAGCCGGCCCGGCCCGCTCGCAGGTGTGCGAGCTGCTCGGGGTGGGTCAGCAGCGCGCCGGCCGCGTTGGTGATGAGGGTGGCGGTGGTGTCCTGCCCGGCGGCGATGAACATGAAGAGCGAGCCGAGCAGTTCGTCCTCGGTCAGGCGGTCGCCCTCGTCCCGGGCCGCGATGAGCGAGCTGGTCAGGTCGTCGCCCGGCCGCTCCCGTTTGGCCTTCACCAGCGCGGCGAGCCGCCCGAACGCCTCCAGACGCGCGGCCTCCATCTCCGCACCGCTGACGGTGGAGCTGAACACGGTGCTCAGCGCCGCGGACAGCGCGTCCGTCTCGGCGCCCCTCGGAACGCCGAACAGCTCGCAGATGACGCGCAGCGGCAGCACCTCCGCGTACGCGGTGCGCAGGTCGACGGGCGTTCCGGGCGGCAGAGCGGCCAGCTCGCCCAGCAGTTCGGACGACAGCTCCTGGACGCGGGGGCGCAGCGTCTCGGAACGCCGTGCGGTGAAGGCCCCGGCGATAAGCCGGCGCAGCCGGGTGTGGTGCTCCCCGTAGGCGAAGAGCATGTTCTCGTTCGCCACCCACGGGTAGAGGGGCCACTCCTCGGTTATCTTCCCCTCGATGAACGGCGGCCAGTGCAGGCGGGCGCTGCGCGAGACCCTCGGGTCGGTCAGCAGCCGCTCCACGTAGCGCTGTTGCACGACGGCCCAGGCGAGCACCCCTCCGGGCAGCTCCACCTGGACCGCGGGGCCTTGGGCGCGCAGGTGCGCGGCCTCCGCCATGTGGTCCTGACCCATGAGGTCCAAGGCGTAAGGGCAGGCGGTGTTCTCCATCGGTGTGCTCCCTGGGTCGGTCCTGCATCACGGTGGGGCGTGGCGACGTGCCCGTGGCAGCGATGTCCGCGCCGCGGCGCCCGGCGGGTGCCGGCGGCCGTGGCCCGCGGTCGGGACCGGTTCAGCCGGCGGCCGGAGCCTCCTCCGGGTCCAGGCGCAGCTCCATGGCTTCCTCGTAGACGCGCCTGCCCCGGTCGACCGACATGTCCAGGCGGACGAGCACCGCGGGGACGGCGATGCTGGTCATCAGGTGCCGGTAGAGGTCGACCACCCGTTCCATCAGGTCCGTGTGGTCGTTCATGATCTTGGACAGCACCTGTGCCCCGGTGAAGGCCGCCACGAACGCCTTCGCCGCGGTCGCGACGTGGACCTGGGGCAGCACTTCCCCCTGCGCCTTGGCACGTTCGAGCAGGGTCGCGTTGTGCTCGACCCAGGAGGCCATCGGCACCCGCCGGTCCAGCCCGTCCTGCGGTGAGCCCTGGTCCACGGTGAGGCGGATGCTGCCGCGCACCATGGGGTCGCCCGAGCCGAGCAGATGCGCGAGGAGGAAGCCCGAGTCGAGTCCCTCCTGGAGCACCAGTTCCCGTGGCGGCAGCTCCGGCACGGACTTCAGCTGGTCGGTCAGCACCGCCTGGGCGAGCTGTTCCTTGGAGGCGAAGTGGAAGTAGAGGGCGCCCTTGGTGACATTGGCCCGCTGGAGGATCTCCGAGATGGTCGCGGCCTCGTAGCCGACGTCGGCGAACACGTCGGCGGCTGCGATCAGGATGTTGCGCCTCGTCCTGATCGCTCGCTCCTGCAGGGCCACGGCACTTCCTCCGCACTGGCTTCACGAACCCGCCGGCTCCGAAAAGAAACCGACAGGTACGTATCCTGCCACCCGGGTAGATGCCCTTTCAAGCATGCGAGAGCCCCCTCCCTCCCCCAGTGCACGCGGACGGCCGAGCCGTCGCCGAGGGCCACAATAAAACCTGTCGCCCGGTATCTCAACGACCATGAGGCACTTCCACGCCGCCGAAGCGCCCACCGGGGACCGAAGTTGAGCAAGTTGCGCCTTTCTCACGTCGCTGATGCGCCGACAAGGCACCATTGTTCGGCCACCGTTGGCAGAATTTTGGCTTGATTAGCAAACCGGGAGGTCCGTATCTTCTCGTTCCACGCATTACCGCACGCATCCCCATCCTTCCGGATCCGCGACTACGGGAGAGGGTCATGACCCTTCTGACACCCCTGGCAAATCCCTCCTCCGTACCGGAGTCCGGGCGCTACGGCGGGTATGGGGCGCTTCGTGCGGACGGGTGTCCGGCGGACGGCCCGTCTCCCGCGGTCTACGACGCCGCCGACGGCCTCACTGCCGGTGGCGGCGTCGGCCCCGCCGCCGGAACCGTCGCCGAGCTGACCCGCCTCCTGTTCGACGGCGAGGACCGGGAGCGCAGTCACGGCATGTGGCGCGACCTCATCTCCAAGGACACCTTCCGCCACCGCCCCGGGCTCACCGCCGAGGAACGGATCGCGCTCTCCTACGAGTTGCTGCGCCTGGTGAACGACACGGCCGGCGACGCCGAGCTGCTGGCCGACGACCCGCGGCTGCTCGCGGCGCTGCACGAGTGGGCGGCGATCGTGGACGGCGGCGGAGGGCTGTGCACCGTGGCGAGCATCCATTACAACCTGTTCCTCGGCAGCCTGCTCGACCACGGGGGCGCGGCGGCCCGGGACCTCTGCGACTTCACCGGCCTGCGCCGCACCGGCACGTTCCTGTGCACGGAGCTCGACCACGGCAACGACGCCTCGGCCCTGGAGACCACCGCCGAACTGGATCCGGTCACCGGGGGCTTCGTGCTGCACACCCCGCACGAGGGCGCGCAGAAGTTCATGCCCAACACCAGCCTCACCGGCGGCCCGAAGACCGCGGTGGTGGCCGCCCGGCTGATCGTCGAGGGGCGGGACGAGGGTGTCTTCCTGTTCCTGACGCCGCTCAGCGACGAGCACGGCCTGCTGCCCGGGGTACGGGTGCGGCGGCTGCCGCTGCGTACCGGCGCCCCGGTGGACCACTGTCTGACCGCGTTCGACCGGGTGCCGTTGCCGCGCGACGCCCTGCTGGAGGCCGAGCACGGCCGCCTGGACGCCGACGGCCGCCTGCACAGCAGCCTCGGCAACCGGCGCAAGCGGTTCCTGCGGTCCATCGGCCGGGTCACGATGGGAAAGCTGTGCATGAGCGGCGCCGCCGTCGGCGCGACCCGCGCGGCGCTCGCCCTGGCGGTCCGGCACGGCGACCTCCGGCAGGTCAGCGGGCCGCGGGCGGGCGAGCGCATCCCGGTCAACGCCCACCGCCCGCACCACGGGCGGCTGCTGAAGGGCCTCGCGACGGGCTACGCCATGACCTTCCTGCACCGCTCCGCGCTCGCTCGGTGGGCGGCGGAGCACACCGGTCCTGACACCGGGCGGCGGGCGGAGGCGGAGCGGATCGTCGCGATCGCCAAGGGCTGGATCACCTGGCAGGCCCGGGACATCGCCGTCGAGTGCCGGGAACGCTGCGGCGCGCAGGGCCTGTTCGCGGCCAACGGCCTGTCCGAGTTCCCGCACTACATCGAGGGCACCATCACGGCCGAGGGCGACAACCTGGTGATCTGGGTGAAGGCCGCCGCCGAGATGCTCTTCGAGCACCAGCCGGAGCGGCGGGCCCCCGAACCGCCCGGTGACGTGGAGCGGCTGGCGGACCCCCGGCATCTGCTCGGGCTGCTGGCCCGGGCCGAGGCCGTGTGGCAGGACAGAGCCCGGACGGCACTGCGCCGGGGTCCCTCCGGGGATCCGGTGGAGCGGTGGAACGGCGCGTCCTCCGCCGCCCTGGAGATGGTCGCGGTGCACGCCCGGCTGCGGGCGGCCGAGGCGTTCCTGGAAGCGGCCGCCGCGGCCCGGCGCCCCGAGGCCCGCGCCCTGCTGGAGCGGCTGTGCCTGCTGTTCCTGCTGGAGCAGGTCGGCGGGCACACGGGCGACCTGCTGGCCGACGGGCACCTGTCCGCCGACCAGGTGCGCGCCCTGCCCGGGTTCCTGGACGACGTGCTGCGCGACCTCGCCCCGCGGATGACGGACCTGGTCGAGGCGTTCGACCTGCCCGCCGCCTACCTGGACGCGATCCCCCTGACCGGCTCCGGCGGCACCCGCCTCACCGACCAGCTCCCCACCGAGGAACCGGCCGACTGCGGTTTCCCGCGGTAGCCGGGAGCGGCGACGGCGTGCCCGCGCCGGCCGGGGCCGGCTGCGGTTCCGCGCGGTAGCCGGGCCGGCCACGTCCACGCGACCGCTGGGAGCATGACGACCTTCCCGCGCAGCCAGAGCCGGCCGGGGCTGCGCACGCAGCCGGGAGCGGCGGCTGCCTCCCCGCGGCAGCGGGGAGCGGCCACGGCCTCCCGGCCCAGCCGGAGCCGGCCGCGGTTC